>NC_021295.1 GCF_000402035.1 Caballeronia insecticola | reverse complement strand
ACTTCGGATCGACGTCAGGGTGAGCGCAGGAAGCTTCCATGACCTCGTAACCTCGCGCAATGCGTCCGGCAGGATAAACGAGTTCGATCTCGATATCGGCCGAGGGAATTTCACAAAGCGATGTACGTGCATCGTTTTCGTCTTCTCATTACGGCATCGGTGACTACCTTACTTGGAGCCGCGATCAACGAGCATGCGCGGGACGTTTGTGAGGCGCTTCGGAAGGCAACAGGTCTAAGCGTTCAAGGTGAAATCGCGCTGGAGTTCAGCTTCGGCGTATTGAGGCGCTGAAGCTGGCTTTCGAAGTAATTCATCTCGCACATCTCGCCTGCGTAACGCAGATCAAGTTCGTGTCAGGCCCTTCCAACAACGTTGCGCATTGGCGGTGCCTTAGATTGGCTCTGTTGCACGAAGACGCTGACTCTCGCGATATCGGACCTTCATGGTCTATTGATATCCTTAAAACTCCGGCTCAAGAAGCTGCGGTTTTACTTATCCGCTCGAGTGACCTCGATTCAAAGAAGGCGTCGACAGCTTTTTTCGCGGAACGCAATCGAGTTGTGGCATTCGCGAACAATCGTGTGGCATAGTGCCTGCATTGTTATGCGACCAGGAGATAAAGATGGCGACTCTTAAGGGGATTCAATCGCGAATTGCCAAGCTTCAGGCGCAAGCGGAGGCAATCGCGGCGAGACAATCGTCGACCATCATTGCCAGAATCCGCAGCATGATGAAAGACCACGGAATCAGCATTGCAGACATCACGGCCGCGACTGGAAAAGGTCAGCGCGGTCGAGGCGTGCATGTTCGCCCTAAATCAACCGGCGGCACATCCATTGCGAAATATCGCGATCCGAAGACCGGCGCGACCTGGACAGGTCACGGCCGCGCACCGGCCTGGATTGCTAGCGCCAAGAACAGGGACAAGTTCCGCGTCGATGGCGCCGTGCCCTCGTCGTCGCCAGCGGTGCGCGCGTCGGCCAAGCCGGGAAACCAGCCGCGGGGTCCCCAACCCGCGAAGTACCGTGATCCGAAGAGCGGCGCCGAATGGAGCGGGCGAGGGCGTGCCCCCGCGTGGCTTGCAACGGTAAAGGATCGGACCAGATTCCTGATCGCGCAAATATCGGGCGAAGCGTCTGGCACCGACAAAGTGGAGGCCCGTGCCTCGCAGAACAAGACGCGCGGCGCGCAGAAGGCAAGCGCAGAAAAAACGAGCGCCAAGAAGGGCGCGGTGAAAGCGGTGGCAGGGAAGAAGGCTCCTGCAAAAAGCGCGACGAAGAAGGCAGCGGCCAAGCAAGGTCCTCTCGCATCGAAAAAGGCCCGCGCTGCGAAGAAGCCGGTGAGGTCGACGTCCGCGTCTGAAGAAACTGCGATTCCGGCCGTTGCCGACGACGCAACGGTGGCGAGAAAGGCTTCCAGGAAGGTTGCGTCGACGAAGCCCTTGGCAAAGAAAGCAGCGGCGAAAAAGGCAACGACGAAAACGGCAACGACGAAAACGGCGGCTAAAAAGTCGCGGGCTACTGGCGCGGCGTCAAAGAAGGCGGCCGGAAGGAACGTCGTTTCTAAGGCCGATGCAGAATCGAGCGCACCGGTCGAGAGCGACACCTCGCAAGCACCTGACGGTTCGACGATTGACACAGCTGCCTGAGTGTTGAGATTGACGCGCAGGTGCTTTGTCGAGAACAGCGGTTTGCATCAAACGGAAAGGCTGATGGAAGTTCATCTTTCGTCGGCCTTTTTTTGCGCTATCGCCTCTGACTTCATGCTTTGGCCGATGCCCGGGAGGACGTTGCACGGCAAGAGATGCGTTGGAATTTAGCGAGCCTCAAGTCCGAATCTAAACGCAACTACCGGTCTCGCGCATTCAGCCTCACCTAATGAAAGCAAATCTCTGCATGCACGGACTATGTCTTCAAATCAAACCGGGCCGTCGGACCGCACGTGCAGCGGATCCCCGCAGTCTCGACTAAAAGCTCCGGGACGAACCTGCTTCGTCGACGAACATGAGCACGACACCGAAGCTCAAAGCCGCGCAGACAGCAGAAACGGCTTCAGATCAACTCGGTGAAGCGCCTCACCACGGGCACCAGCATCAACTCGATAATGGCGGCCACACCCGCGTCACCCGCGATGAGCGAAAATGCTCTTTCCGAGGTGAGTCGATCATCGATAAAATCTTCTGCAAGTTTCGTGACGATCGCGTCCCGGGCAAGATGCACCGATACCTTTGCGTGGGGCGACAGCTGCTCCATCGTTTCGCCCTCGGTCAGGACTAGTGCGCGGACGACGTCTTCGATGGGCGCGATCTCGGGCGCGGTCACAAAGAGGTCGATGGCGTGCTGCAGCAGATGGAAGGCGTGCTGCGTCAATTCTCCATGCAGCCCGGAAAAGCACCCATCGAGAGACGCGGAATTTGCTCGCGCCTCGGATAAGCCCTCCACGAGCCTGGATGCCGTCCGGCGTGCTCTGAAGTCATACATGTTGGCGATCAGTCGGGCAAGGCTCATCACCGATCGTTCCGATACGACGCTCTGTGCATGCGTCTCCGAGTGATCGACTGGCTTTTGCGGAATCAATCCGATCGGATTGATCGTCGACTGAAAGACACTGTGCATCGAAAGATCTGTCAGCGGATCGATGTCGACCATCACGGCTCCTTTCGGGCGATCTTCGACCGAAGATACGATTCCGAGCGTCGCCGCGAAATGAAACGTCGAAAAGAGCGATAAGCGCCCGAAAATCTGACCAGAGTCCGGATCGACACCCACGGCAATCCGGTGGCCGAAGCTGAAGGCGTTGTGCGGATAGTCCGCGGGCAACTCCGTGTCCCACCAGACAAAGACCCCGCGCGTCTCGCCAAGCGTGTAGTGCTTTAGCTCGTCGAGCGCGGCGCTCCGCGCGATCTCACCGAAGTAACGCGCGAAATATGTCTGCAGGACATAGGCAATCGCGCGTAATCCCTCGGCGCTTCCCATCCTGGTACTCAATGCAAGCGCTCCGCGCACGACCTGCTCCCGCGCGTGGCGCGTGATGGGAAAGGGGCGAACGCCGGCGAGAGCGTTGAGTACATCGAGTTGACTCGAAAAGTGGTCAATCAGGCTCGAATAGGCAGCGACATGCTCGTCGCAGTAGATCGCCGTGCCATTGCCTGGAGGCGCCAGCGTTGCAGGAAGAATATCTTTGAGCGATACGCCGGCGCGACCACATATGATGCAGATATGATTCATTGCTGCCCTTTAATGTTGCGTGAGCGACTCCTCCCCGTGTGCCTCGACGGATGCACTATTCGAGCCGTTTGACCGCTCCGGTCCTTTCGTCGGCGAGAGCGGACTTCTTCAAATGACGCTTCGACCGGTCAGCCCGCGCCCGCTTTCCGCCATACGGCGAACCTAGGCCCGTGCGTCATAGCGGAATGTCCCCAGCGTCACCGCGCGCTGCCGCTCCTCGACTTCGCCACGACCCACACGCCTGAACTGCCGCGACGATGGCTTCCAACGAGGTGTGTGTCGACCATTCCAATGGCCTCCATCAGGGCGAACATGTTCGTCGGCCCCACGAACTTGAATCCATGACCACGGAGCGCCTTGCTCATCGCAATGGATTCGTCGGAAGACGTGGGTATGTCGCTAAAGCGCGCCGGGGCTGGTGTCGCGGAGGGCTTGAAGGACCAGACCAGGTCGGACAGACCCCCACGCTCGCGAAGCATGACGGTAGCCTTCGCATTTCCAATCGTCGCGCGAATCTTGGACAGGTTGCGAATAATCCCGCTGTTCGCCATGAGTCGATCCATGTCGGCGTCGCTGTACGTCGAGACGAGATCCGGATCGAAATGATCGAACGCCGCGCGAAAAGCCTCGCGCTTATGCAGTATCGTCGACCATGACAAACCTGACTGGAACACCTCCAGCGAAACTCTTTCGAACAAACCGCGCTCGTCTCGTACGGGCATGCCCCACTCAGTGTCGTAGTACGTCCGCATCATGCCCTCGACCGCCCAGGCGGGTCGAGCGAGACCGTCCTGACCCACGACCAAACCACCCTGGTCCGCTGATGTATCGATCTTATTCATGGCGTAGTCACAAGAAAGCTGCGCAGTTGAGGTGCTTGGCGTAAAGACGCAAATTCGCGCCGGCCTGCGCCCGACTGTAGCAGGCCTGCCGAGGAGCCAGATCATCGATCAAAGAGCGTTTCCCAGCTGAGCTTCGGAACAAAAAGACGCCGGCGTGAGCCGGCGTGAAAACCTTGGTTAGAGGGAAATACCAAGGCCTGAGAGATCATCAGGCGAAACGCGAAACAGGTTCCCCTTTCGCCCAAAGCAGCTTTCGTGATGCGGCGGGGGCTCGAGGTTGCCAGCGATACGAAAGGAAGAAATGATAACTACACCACGCAACGCTCATCGCGGTTCGGACGAATGCGTTTCCTTCGCCTGCGTCGCGGTGGCGAGCTACCGACATGAGCATGTCCGAGGTTCAAAAGCTGTCAGGCGATGTGTGCATCTACTCAACAACCACGTCGCTCCTGACATAAACGCGAAAGAGCCAGCGATCGCGTATGACTCGGTTCACCTCGAACGTCCCGCGTCCGCGAGTTCTTCACAGAGCCGTTTGAAGAACCTGAACGAGGTTGAAACTCTACACGTCTGGTTCGTCAAGAAAAACGCGCTGAATCTAAATTGTCTTTTTTATTGCGGAAAATAATGTTCGCTAAGCCGTTCCTGTAGCGAACACCGAAACTCATACCGTGTAGCGACACAGTTTCAGCGGATCGAAACCGCCCGCCTGTCTGCCGTCGGCAATTCCTCGTGCAAGTGACGGGAAAAGACATCGTTTAAGAGCATGTCTATAATCCAAGCTCTGGTCGACTCCATCGGAACAGCCCGCCTCTGGCATGCCTTGACCGTCAGGAGAACGGGTTCTGAATCGGACTTCACGCGCGTAGGGGTGTGCAATTGGACAAGCTGAAAGAGATGGAAGTTTTCACGAAGATAGTGGAAATGAACAGCTTCTCTCGCGCGGCAGAAGCGATGGAGATGACGCCTGCCACTGCGACGATCATCGTCCAGAGGCTCGAAGCAAGACTCGATGTCCGACTTCTGCATCGTACGACACGTCGATTGAAGCTCACGGATGAGGGTGCTGAATTTTACAAACGCTGTGCTCAGGTGCTAGCCGAAATCGAGGAAAGCGAGCATGCATTGACGGGGCATGGCAAGCGGCCGCTTGGCAGACTGCATGTCGAGATGCCAGGCTCGCTTGGACGATTCGTCGTTCTGCCTCAGCTATCGCAGTTTCGGTCGATGTACCCTGACCTGGAACTGATGATCGGCCTGAGCAACAATCAGATCGACCTCGTCGAGGAGGGCGTCGATTGCGCAATTCGCGTAGGGGTCTTGCCGGATTCCAGCCTGGGCGTGAGGAGGCTCGGTGCACTCGAACTCGTAACGTTGGCTAGCCCGGCCTACCTCAAGAGGCACGGTACGCCTCGGACGCTCGCCGAGCTGGATAGCCACGCCTCGGTGCACTACTTCTCGAATCGGACGGGACGAACGCTCAATTTCAGTTTCGAGGAGAAAGGCGAACCAACTGAAGTGAGGATGAACGGCCGGCTTGGCTTCAACGATGCGGAGGCGTACGTCCTGGCGGGCGTTCACGGCCTTGGAATCGTTCAGGCGCCTCGATACATCGCGCACGCACACATGGCGTCCGGCGCCCTGGTGGAAGTTCTTCCACAGTTCAAGCCGCATTCTCGCAGCGTCTCGGCGATATTTCCGCACAACAAGCATTTGGCACCCAAGGTGCGAGTGTTCCTCGATTGGGCCGCGGATCTCTTTGCGCAGTGTCCGCTCCTGATGGGGCAAGGAAGCGCTGGAACGTTTCCGGACAATGAGAAGGGGCGGAAGACGTCATTTCGAAGCGTCATGATGCAAGACAGACTGGATGAGTTGGCGCTTTGAAAGGGGACACGTTCCGGAGATCGAGCGCCGCAACGTGCTCTGCCGAACGGGCATCGCAAGTCACCAGAGATACGAGGACTGAGCGTGGAGCGGTCTGAACCAATCAAGGGCTTCATCCTCACGCGGAACTGGCGAGATACACCAACGGGTACGGAAATCCAGTTCTGGATGGCAACCGAGATAGGTCCGCGCATGGTCACGCTGACGGCGCAGCGTTCGGTCGCATTCGCTCCCGCCGAATTTCTGGAGCAGATATCCTCGGCGAGCGCGCGAATTCCCGGGATGGTGGTGCAGTCGCTCGACCTCAAGGATTTCGAGCAGCGCAAGGTGGTTGGCGTCTACAGTCCCCAATACCGGGCGCTGATAGGGTTGGAGAAAGATCTGAAGGAAAAGGGTATCCCGCTCTATGAAGCCGATATTCGTCCGCCCGAACGATATCTGATGGAGCGATTCATCACGTCTTCCGTAGTGATCGACGGCGGCGTCGACAATGGAAGCGTCATCAACGACTGCCGGCTGCGGCCCGAAGGGGACTATCGACCATCGCTTTCAATGGTGTCGCTGGACATCGAGACGAGCCCCGCAGGCGATCTCTACTCCGTCGCGCTCGAAGGTTGCGGGCAACGACAAGTCTTCATGCTGGGCGATCCGACAGGCGAGACATCCGCGGTCGATTTCGAGTTGCACTACTGCAAGAGCCAACGCGAGATCCTGGCGCGCTTGAACGATTGGTTCGCCCGTTTCGACCCGGACATCGTCATTGGCTGGAACGTGATCCAGTTTGACCTTCGCGTATTACAGCGGCACGCCGACAACCTGAACATTCCGCTACTGCTTGGTCGCGGCGGTGGAAAGATCGAGTGGCGCAAGCACGGCACAAAGGAAGGTTACTTCTTTGCGCCCACGGCAGGGCGCCTGGTGATAGACGGCATCGAGGCGCTCAAGGCTGCGCTGTGGACGTTTCCCTCATTCGCTCTGGAGGCCGTGGCGCAGCAACTCCTGCAAGAGGGAAAAGAGGTCTCCGATGTCTACGGCCGGATGGAGGAAATCGAAAGGCGCTTTCACGAAGACAAGACCGCGCTCGCGCGCTACAACCTCAAAGACTGCGAGTTGGTGACGAGGATATTCGCGAAGACCGGTCTCATGGACTTTCTTGTGGAACGGGCGAACGTAACGGGGCTGCAAGCCGATCGTTTCGGAGGTTCAATCGCCGCGTTCAATCACCACTACCTCCCGCGTATGCATCGCGACGGCTACGTCGCTCCCAACGTCGGACAGATTCCGGGCGGCTCGTCGTATCCCGGAGGATTCGTCATGGATTCACGTCCGGGACTCTACGACTCCGTGCTGGTGCTCGACTTCAAGAGCCTGTACGCATCCATCATTCGAACGTTCCTGATCGACCCGGTCGGGCTTGTAGAGGCTGAAATCGAGGTGGACAACGCGGCGGTCGTGCCCGGTATGCGCGGCGTCTTTTTCTCAAGAAAGAAAGGCAGCCTGCCGGACATCGTCGATCAGTTGTGGAAACGCCGCGATGCGGCAAAGCGCGCCTCGAATGAACCGCTCTCGCAGGCACTCAAGCTGCTGATGAACTCGTTCTGCGGAGTGTTGGGCTCACCTGATTGCAAATTCTTTAACCCGCCATTGGTGTCCTCAGTCACGCTGCGCGGACACGAAATCATGCACAGGACGAAAGAGTTGGTCGAGAGGGAGGGTTACGACGTCATTTACGGCGACACCGACTCGATCTTCGTTTGGCTGAAGCGTGAGCACACGGTGGACCAGGCCGACGAGGTGGCAAGCCGACTCGTGACGGCGATCAATCGATGGTGGGAACATCATCTCGCCGGAAAGCTCAGGCTCGAAAGCTTCCTGGAAATCGAGTTCGATGCTTACTACCAACGCTTTTTCATGCCGACGATCAGAGGAGCGGAACTCGGCAGCAAGAAGCGATATGCCGGGTTGGCGCGATCGAAGGAAGGCATCGATACGATGGTCTTTCGCGGCCTGGAGACCGCGAGAAGCGACTGGACCCCGCTCGCGCAGCGCTTCCAGCGTGAACTGTACATGAAGATTTTCAAGGGAGAGCCTTACCGGGACTTCGTGCAGACGTACGTGCGCGAAACGAGAGCCGGTAAGCTCGACGACTTGATGATCTATCGCAAGCGGCTACGGCAGAACCTGAACAGCTACGTTCGGCATGTTCCTCCGCAAGTGCGCGCCGCGCGCCTGGCGGACGAGTTCAACGAGAAGCAGCAGCGGCCGCTGCAATATCAAAGCGGCGGATGGATCCGATATTTCGTCACTCGCAACGGCCCCGAGCCACTCGAAAGACTGACTGCGCCGATCGATTATGAACACTACATCGTCAGGCAGTTGCAACCGGTCGCTGACGCAATCCTTCCGTTTGTCGGCGAATCGTTCGAGAACCTGATCAGTGAGCAGGCTAGCCTTTTCTGAATAGTGTGACGACCGGCGTGGCGCAGACGTCACCGATATTGGAACTCGCCGAACAACCATCTGAGCTTTCAGTCGTAGTTCAGTCGCAGCGGCTTTCCGGAGTGCCCGTGCAGCGGCGGCTGGATCGAATCCCGAAGGGCGCCTGCTTCTCTTTGTTCGACCAAAACGATATAGTTCGCCTAGCGTCGGTGGTTACGGAATGCAATGTAGCTGGCGACAAGTCCATCGTAAAAAACGTCGATCCCCTGTGGATCAGGAACACTATGGCTACGTTATTCCAGATTGAACAGCGCATCGCCAACTTGCAGAAGAAAGCCGATGAACTACGGCGCAAGCAGTCGACGTCCGTCATCCAGAGTATCAAGAGAATGATGGATAAGCACGGCATTTCTGTCGAAGACCTCCGGGCCGACATGAAGAGTTCAAGCGCCGGGAAGGAACCAGATGCCATAAAAGCCACCCGCCGCAATTCCAAAGCTGCGGGTTCATCGAAAGGCAAGCTGCCGCCGAAGTATCGCGATCCAAAAACTGGAGCAACCTGGAGTGGTCATGCGCGACCGCCGGTCTGGATCAGGGATGCCAAAGATAGAGCCAAATTTTTGATCGACGCATCGTCGGAATGATGAATGGTCGCTCGAATGCAATTGAATGCTTTCATGACGCATTGGCATCGAGGACGCTTAGAGGTTTTCAACGACTCCCGTGTAGTTCAGTCAGACGTTCTGACAGGGGGATGCGCGGTTAGAGCGACCACATCTTCGCTGGCTACGCATGCCGATTTCGTGGTGGTATTCGCGTCGTGTCGTCAGACCCTGCATAATTCCCTTGTCGCTCCGGATCGACGAAACGCAACGAACACATGCTGTTTGATGCGCACGTAGGCGAGACGACTTTTTCCCCCTTGCATCGACGAAAGGCCACGAACAGTTGGTCTGTGAGCCGGCTATCCGTATGGGAACCCATCCGTTCTTGTTCAGCGATCCGACTACGTCGCCCTCGCATCTCTGAACTTGTCATGATCTTGTCCAGGCTGACGGGACTATTCGGATCATCGACGGCAACGCTGCACGTGCAGCCTCTGTTCCGTCACCCTGCGCAGAGGCATCTGTTCGAATGTCATCGATCAGGCATGGCAGCGCATGATCTGGCTTACACATATAATCTCAATCAGCGGGAACGAGTACGATTTCAGGGTGACGCTCTTCTTTGAGGTACGGAGACCGACGCTCATGTTCACAGGTCTGGTTATATGATGCGAATATTTGACGTACACGGCGCACCCAATCCACTTCGGGTAAGGATCGCGCTGGAAGAGAAGCGATTGTCGGATCAAGTGGAATTCGTGCCTGTAGATCTCGCGGCGGCGGAACATAAACAGCCTGCTTTCCTGGCAATGAATCCTGAGGGCACGGTGCCGGTCCTGCAATTGGATGACGGAACGTTCCTGTCCGAGGTGTCAGCGATTGTTACCTATCTCGACTATCTTGACGGCAAGCCAACTCTTACCGGTAGGATGCCAAAGGAGATGGGCGTCATACACATGATGCACAAACGCGCCGAGCGAGAGATTCTGTATGCCATCGGGAATTACTTCCACTACGGAACGCCGGGCGGGGGGCCCTTGCTTGAGGCACACAAACGGCCGATGTGGAAGGGCAGAACCGAATGGGGCTCGTTCGAACGCGAGCGCGCAATCGTCGGGATGAGGTATTTCGACGGAGTTCTGGCGAATTCACCTTATGTGGCGGGATCGGAATTCTCGCTCGCAGACATCACGCTCGTAGCCGGGCTGCGGTTTGCCGAACAGACCCAAACTGACATTTCCCCGGAACTGTCCTCGCTCCGGAAGTGGCATAAGAGGATGCTCGAGCGCCCCTCGATTGCGAGGCTCGCGAAGTAGTTCTCCGGACGCGTCCCGAGTCGAACAAGACTCGAGTTACTGTCGGCCACCATGCGCATTCTTCGCGCGGCAGATCTCGCATCGCACCAGCTTATTGCCTGTGGGCATCACAGATGCCGCGGCTTTCGAACACGGTCTGAGCTTCGGAGGCAATGCCCTCGACGGATCGACTAGACTCCGCCCTAGTGCGGCGGGAGTACAGGGGCGTGATAGGTGAACGTGAGCATCAGAGCTGCGGCTACCAGAATGACAAGCGGCGCATGAATCAGAAACTGGATCGTCGTGTATCCGACGATATCCTTGGGCTTCAACTTCAGAATGCCAAGTAGCGGGAGCATCCAGAAGGGATTGATGAGGCTCGGGAGGGTCTCGGTAATGTTGTAGACCATGACGGTCCATCCGAGATGCGCATGGGTCTGATTTGCCGCGCTCATGATGTAAGGGGCTTCGATGAGCCATTTGCCACCTGCCGATGGAACGAAGAACCCCAACACCGCGGAATAGACGCCCACTAAAATGGAAAATATGCCGGTGTTGTCGGTGAGGCCGATGAAGCAGTGGGCAATGGCATCGGACGCACTGCTTCCATGAGCATTCACCACCTTGGTCAGCATATAACCGATGCCGCCATAAAATGGAAACTGAAGCAGTATGCCGCTCGCTGCGGGCACCGCTTGACGGAACGATTCGAGAAAGCTTCGTGGACGCCAGTGTAGAAGCAGCCCCAACATCAGAAATAGCAGGTTGTAGGTGTTCAACTGGGATAGAACGGCGAATGGACTTCCGCTTGCGAAGGCGTTCCAGACCCATCCCGACATCAAGATGGCCACTGCAATCGTCAACACGGGGCTGAACTCAAGCCGATCCCCCGGCCGATTGCTCTGGGTGTCGGCACGCGAGTCGATTCGGAGATCGACGCCCAGTTCCTCAGCGGTGACGCTTGTGCGCCGGGATGGCGCGGTCCAAAAGCTGATGGCTAAAGATACCGCCATGACAGTCAAAAGAACCACGGCATTCTGCCAGGTCAGGATTGTTTCATTGAAGCCGATTACGCCGGAGATTGCGCGTAAGTCCGGGGGAAGGCTCGAGGCGTTCGCTTGCAATTGTGCGGGAGAAGAACTCAACCCGAGCGTGAAGGTACACCCCAAGCCGAGATAGGCGGCCGCACCCGCGGCCCGATAATCGAGCGTGAAGCCCTCTCGGCGCGCGATTTCGCGCACGAGCAGGCCGGAGAATATCAGGCTGACCCCCCAATTGATGAGCGACATTAGGATGCTCAGGGAGGCAACAAAGACGATGGCACCGCGAGACGTCCTCGGAATGCGAGCGAGACGACGGAGCAGGGCGTCGGCCGGGGGCGACATCGCGACGACGTAGCCCCCGATGACGACGAACGTCATTTGCATGGTGAACGGGATAATGCTCCAGAATCCATCGCCGAAGGCCCTGCTCACAGCGATCGGCTGTCCCGTATGCAGCGTCGCACCGATCGCGACGACGATGCAGATGCAAACCACGAACACGTAGGTGTCGGGGAACCATCTCTCGGCCCAGTTCACCATAAGCTGCGACGAGCGCCGGATCAATCCTTCACGCTGGGCAACTGCCTCGTCGGACTCGACGCGGGTTCTAAGCATAGGAGCCTCGCCCTGATGATTTCCCAATTCAACGCAGGTGATGCTGTTTTGTCAGAATGTTGGATCGTGATCGTTGCGACGGCCGCGCCTTCTCAAGTCTGCCGGCAAGGTACCTTATGAAGCGTGCAGGCGTAATCTTGGATTGTCAAGCACGCCATGATTCCTGCACTGAATTGCCGAATGACGGGGCGCGGACTCAGCGTCATTCCGTCCGCGCCGTGAACAGGCCTCTTCCGGATATGCACTAGTTTGAACATCATATTTCGGCACACGAACGAAATTCGACCTCACGGGAGGGCGCCGGATCAAATACGAGAGCGCGGCTTTGCCTTGCCCGCATGACGAGTACGCGCACGAGCGCGCTCGCGAGTATCGAGAAGAACCGGATGCGATCGACCGATTCAGTTCGACCGATTGTTAAGTGACTGTTTCGCACCGGCTCAGTGTCCGTGAACAAGTATTCCGGTCAAGAAAAAAAGGGCACGGAATTGTCCATGCCCCGGCTTGCGAGAGGAGGAGTGGAGGGAGGGAGGATATCCTCTCGAGTCGCCAACCCTTCGCCGGGGTGCGAAGGAAATCCAACTACACCACAAGTCGCAGGTTAGAACAATTGCACTTAGGTGTTGAGAGAGGAGCCGGATCGCGACAGATGGAATTCGACGCCAGTGTACCGGTTAGCGAGTTCGGGCAGATCAGTTAGCGCGGCGGAGTTTGCAACGTCAAAAACGTTCAGTATTGGCCTGGATCAAGGCGGTCGCGGCGTGCTGAAGCAACGAAACTGATTCGCCCTTCTCGAAGATCTGCGAACTCACAAGTGCTCCATTAATGAGCACCGCAAGCTGTCCTGCGAGCAGATCGGGTGACGTTGCGTTGAGCTCTTCGGAAATTCTGTGCAACCGGCTGCGCAACTCGCGCTTGTGCGAAGTTGCAACCCTTCGCGCCGGATGATCCAACTCGGGGAATTCCGCCGCTACGTTCAACTGAGCGCAGCCTCTGAAACTCGATACCCCTGCGCGCGTTCCTATCCAAGCTAGTTGCGCGTGCAATTCGCCTGCCGGGTCGCCCGCGAATCGTTTCGCAACGGCTTCCCATTTTTCCCAGAAAACCCGGTCTTCCCGTTCCAGGAAGGCCGCGACCAGATCATCCTTGGTACGAAAATAGCGATAAAGGCTGGTCTTGGCGACGCCGGCTTGTTCAACGACGAGGTCGACACCCACCGCTCGCACGCCCAGTCGATAGAACAGACTCGAGGCCGTGTCGAGAATTCGTTCTCTTACCTCCGAGATCGCCTGGTCGGGGCTCTTCGCGCTTCTCGTCATGCTGGACCGGCTCCCCTAATTTCTGACAATTCTATTTTAGCATTCGCGTTGCTTGACGCAAAACAGACAGGTCTGTATCGTCAAGATCAAGCGAGTCCGTTTGGATTTGTTCGATCGAGTCCGCGTTGTCGGGCGACGGGGATTGAGATGTCTTCGCATCACGAGGCGATCTTCGTGGTTCGAAGGTCCAAGCGACGAATCGGCCTGTGTCGATGCCAATCAATCAAGGTGTATTCCCATGAAGAACGCTTTTCTGATCCGTAAGCTCGTGATCGTGGCAGCAGGCGCGGTCGCCGCACTGGTGATATCCGCCCATTCGGCGCATGCCGACACGCACGGCGCGACCTCGGCCAACGTGGCTCAACGCATATCGAGTCAAGAGGAATCGCCTTTTGATCGCAGCGCAAAGAGTGTGCAGAGTGGCGGTGACGTTGGTGGTATCGGCGAAACGAACTGGGCGAGCGGCAGTCGTTCGAACCAGGCGCGCTCACCCCGCGAAGTGGTTGTCAGCAGCTACTCCGTACCGATGTACAAAGCGCGTCAGTGATCGGTATCCGTGCCGCAGTTGCGGCGGATGTCCGTAGCTAAGGAGAACCCATGGCCAAGGTTACGATGTACAGCCAGCAGGTCTGCCCGTTCTGTGATCGAGCGGAGCGTCTCCTGCGCTCGCGCGGTGTCGACGTGATCGAAAAGATCATGGTCGATACCGACCGCGAACAGCGAGCATTAATGGTCCAGCGCACCGGCCGCCGCACCGTTCCCCAGATTTATGTCGAAGATACTCACGTGGGTGGCTTCGACGATCTGGTTGCACTGGATCGCGAGGGAGGATTGCTTGCGCTGCTCGACGAGAAAGCGTGAGCGTCGAAAAAATCTCCCGAACGACGATGGAATTGCGGGTGCGCTTGCGCTCGCAGGAGAACGTTCTCAAAGCGAGAGTCATTCGCTCGGAAATCACAAGCCGAGGCTGCGGGTCGCTGTACGGCAGTCTCCGGACCTCGCGACGAGAAGCCTTCGACGGCGACTTCACGCGCGGCTTCGGAGTATCCGGCCCTAATCTATCAGAGGAAGCTAAAAGATGAGCGCATCAATCAAATACATCAGCGACAGTTCATTCGAACAGGACGTAACGCAATCGGATAAACCAGTTCTCCTGGATTTCTGGGCAGAATGGTGCGGTCCGTGCAAGATGATTGCGCCGGTACTCGAGGAAGTTTCGAAAGACTACGGCGACCGCCTGCAGGTCGCAAAGATCAACGTCGACGACAATCAATCGACCCCGGCGAGGTTCGGCGTGCGCGGCATCCCTACGTTGATTCTTTTCAAGAACGGCGGTATCGCAGCACAAAAGGTCGGTGCCTTGTCCAAGTCGCAACTGATGGCGTTTCTAGACAATAACTTGTGAGTTGACACGACAGACAGCCGCTACGTCTTCCTCATCCGGTTCGATGAGGAGTCGATCATCGGCGGCTGATCCAACGGCGCTCCCGTTAGTCCGACGCTAAGCGGCTTCACGCAAAAAGCCGTGATACGGCCTTGCCGCCAAGGAATAGCTCCTCGGTGACAGCCAACGCCGCAGTGTCGAGGGCAAAGCCGATGACCTCGTATCCAACCAGACCGTCCTTCTGAAGCGGATCCTGTTCGATGATCTGCATCAATTCTTCGCGGGTCGAGGTCTGAGCAATGATAACGCTTCCATTGAACGTCGATATCGAGCCGGACAGCAAGAACGAGCCCGTCCGATGATTGGATTCCATGAAATGCCGATGCTCATGGAGACGCTCGTGTAGATTCGAAGAATTCTGTAGATAACTGCCGATAACGATGTGAAGCATGGTAAGCCTCCAGTTAAAGATCAATCCTGTCTCTCTCGGCGAACGACCGTAGAAAATCCAGACACATCGCGCGCCAGTGCTGGCCTGCCAACCATGCCGGGCCCAGGCGTGGTTTTGTCGCGTGAGCGATCGGCTCAGATCACCACGCTTCCTGCTTAAACGGCGCCGTTCAGCCGTGCCTCTCTTCTTTTACTCGCCACGAGATTCCGCAGACCACATACGGCGAGCGCGGCCGTGATCAGCACGTAATAGGCTGGAACGAGACGATCGGCCGTTGCTGCGATGAGGAGTGTCATCAAGAGCGGCGCAAACCCTCCGAATACCGTGAAATTGAGGTTATGAATAACCGCAAGTCCGGTCGTTCGAGTTCGTGTGGGAAACAGTTCGGAAAGGAATGCTGGCACGGGCGCCTGAAAGAGCGTGACAAGGATTCCGAGGCAAGCCATGCATGCGATAAGCGAGGCCGCGCTTCGAAAGTGCAGCATGATCTGAAATGCCGGAATCACGGCCGCCGCCACGAGGACCAGTCCTGTCGCGATGAGAATTCTTCGTCCCACGATGTCGGATAGCGCACCGAATACTGGCGCCATGAAGACCTGCACCAGAGAGAATCCCAATGTACCCCAGAATGCCGAGGCGGCAGAAATGCCTAGCTCGCGCGTGGCATATGTCGGAATATAGACGCCCAGAAGGTAGTTGGTCGATGCCGCCAGACAGTACAGGCCAATCGCACTCACGATGCGTAGCTTGCTGGCGCTGAGCGATTCCCTCAAGGGGCTCCCGCGTGGGCCTTCGTTTGCGATCGTTTCAAACACCGGCGTTTCGCTTACCTTCCTCCGAATGAACCAGGCGATGGGAAGAATCGTCAGACCAAGAAGGAAAGGGATTCGCCATGCCCACTCCATGATCTCGGCGGGAGTAAAAAGCCGGTTCGAACCAAAGCCGACCAGCGAGGCTAACGTCGCGGCCAGGCCCACGCCAACGATCTGGAAGCTGGCAAACAATCCACGACGATTCTCCGGGGCATGTTCGACGAGAAAGCTGACGGAGGTGCCAAACTCGCCGCCCGCGGAGAAACCTTGCAGAAACTTCGCGCAGACGATGATCACGGGAGCGGCGAGCCCAGCGACGGCATAAGTGGGCGCGACGGCGATCGCGAGTGTTCCACAGCCCATGATGAGGATGGTCAACCTCATGCCGGCTTTTCGCCCATGGCGGTCGGCATATGAGCCCAGGCACAGGGCGCCGATGGGTCGCATGAGAAAAGACGCCCCGAAGGTGGCCAGGGCGATCAGCAGCGACACGAGTTCGCTATGGGCAGGGAAGAAAACCTTCGAGATAGGAATGGCAAGCACGCCATAAATGATGAGGTCGTACCACTCGAGCGCATTCCCTATCGACGCTGCAAAGACGACTGTGCGTGACGATGTTCCAGAAGGCACACCAGTGCGCGCGTCAGACCAACCGGGCCGCGACGACCTGGCAGTGGTGCTGGACGAAGATCCTTCGTCATTCGCGATCAAGTTTTGCGCTTCCATATATCCGCGTCAAACGAGATTTTCGAGCATGTCGGGGCGGCTTGCAGCAGTTTCGATGAAACTGCAAACGAACCTGAGTGAGCGTTCGAGCTCTCGCGGCTTCACCTTGTCCCGCGTATCGCTTCCGGAAAGAATGTGCCGCACGCGCGACTCCGGTTCGTTGAATCCCGCGAGAAGCCGGAATGCAGGTATCCCGGACCGGGCGAAGCTGTAGTGGTCGGAGTTCGCCATCAGCGTCGGATGCGTGTCTACCTTGATATCGCAGGCCTGCGACGCCTGCGCCACGAGCGGCTCCAGGCGAGGAAAGTTGCTGGTCAGGGCCGTCAGATTCGGCGAACCGGCCACCGTATCCAGATTGATGTTTAGTCTGATGTTTCGTCGGTCAGGCTCAGACAGTTCATGCACATATCGCTTCGAGCCAAACAAGGACCATTCTTCGGCGGTGAAGATGATGGTCTGCAACGCGTACGCACGATGTTCAAGGAACATGGGCGCAAGGCACCTCGTTGCAGCGAGTGCGACGGCCACGCCGGACGCGTTATCCAGGGCGCTCTCGCCAAACGGATGGCCGTCGACGTGGGCGCTGAGCACGATCCGTGGATTGGCGGGATCGCCGACGAGTAGCGAGGGGATGCATGTGGCGGCGTCGGTCTCGGCTCCTTCCAGAACGATCCGCACGCGCGCGTCACCGGAGCGCTGCATCTGGAGCCGGGTCGCGCACTCTTCGGAAATATATCCGCATGGGATCGGCTTGTAGCCATCGGCTGTATCCGAGGAGCCGGAAAGAAGGCCCCCACTGTCGCCGGGGTTTCGCATGAGCACGGCTTTCGCGCCGTGACGGATCGCGAGCCTGATCTTTTCCCGACGGTGCACGTGAGTCGAAGAAAAAGGATACTCGTGCTCGATCATCACGATCTTTCCCCGAACTGCGTTCCCGATGAACGCGTAGTCTTCAGGTCGACCGCGTCCCAGGTCGAGCAGCGCACCGCCCAGCCCCCCGGCGGGCGTGGAAACGGTCCGGAGCATGGGCTGGCAATCGAATTCTTCACCGGTATCGTCAATGGTCACGCGCGACCGCACCGGGCGCCAGATAGGCACCAAAAGGGGGAAACTCTCGACTCGGCCGCCAATTTCGGAGAGTTTGTCGTGCACCCAGGCGATCGCTGCCCGCTCGCTCTCGCTGCCGAGCAGCCGGCCGCCGAAGTCGCACAGCCGTGCGAAGTCTTCATGGAGAGCGTGGTAGCGGTTTTCCACCTTGCCTGTCTCTGTTGAACTGACGTACGAAGCGTCCCGGCCCATCGCGCTGCCCCCTTCTCATCCGCGAGTCGTGCCGACAGTAGAACCCGTCGAAAACGCGAGAACCAATATATTCTGGTCGCTGATATATAACTTCCGTCTATGGGAGGGCGCGTGAGCCGAGCGATTCTGAACTATCACCACGCGGAGCTACTGTTTCATGTCCTGAGGGCGCGGACCCTGACGGATGCCGCCGCCGCATTGCACATCTCGCAGCCGGCCGTAACCAAGCAGATTCGTGCGCTGGAGGAAAGCCTTGGCGTACAGCTGTTCAAGAAGGAAGGCCGAGGACTCGTTCCCACGGTGGAGGCGATGCTGCTGGTCGAGGAAGTGGAGCGAACCAGGGCAGGCCTGGCTTCGTTGAATGAACTCGCGACGCGGCTCAGGTCGGGCGTTGCCGGAAGGCTGGTTGTTTGCGCTGTCCCCGCTCTCGCACAGGCGCTACTCCCTGCAACGATAGGCGCGTTCAGACAGACGCATTCGAACATCTACGTGGACGTCAAGGTCGAGAATACCTGGCGCATCATGGATCTGGCGGAATCTCAACAGATAGACCTTGGGCTGTGCTATCCCTTTCGCGAAATGCGGCAAGTCGAGAGCACGGTGCTGCTCCGATCGAGACTCCAGTGCGTGATCAGACAGAATGACGGTCTATCGGGAACAAAGCCTGAAACTGGCGGACCTGCGGGGCAGGCCCGTCGTGATGGTGGATTCAATGAATACCAGCCCGATCGTGAAAGACGCCTTGAACATGAGCGGCTTGAATCGGGATGTGGTCTGTAGCGTATCCACGTCCGCGCTGGCGTGCGAGATCGTGCTTAGTACAGGAGCGGTCGGGATCGTCGATAGCCTGACCGCGTCGGCATACGAATCGCGCGGCATCGAGACGATTCAGCTATACAAATTTCCGTTGCGACCCGTCTCGTTGCTTCAATCGAAACTACGTCCGGCAAGCGACTTCGCTCAAGTCTTTGTTCGGGCCCTGGCCGCGCAGGCAGCCAGATTCGATGTCGGATCCGTTGAACCGGCGAAAGCTCGGCAGTAGTCTGTTCGCCACCGCGGCGCGCCAGCTTCCGGCATGACCGGGCATTCGGCCCTTGGTCACTTCAAATGCGAACACGACCGACGAGCGGTCACGGACCGGATCCGACGTTATTGCCAAGGCACACCGTGTCGTGGCGATAACGTCTGCCCTATGCGGCCTTGACGACTCTGTCTCGCAAACTCAAAGCATCTCCAAGGCGAGCGCGATGCCTTGACCGCCGCCGATGCAAAGCGTGACCACGCCGCGCTTGAGGCCGTCCCGCCGCATCGAATGAATCAGACGCGTGAC
This sequence comes from Caballeronia insecticola, assembly GCF_000402035.1. Lineage (GTDB taxonomy): Bacteria > Pseudomonadota > Gammaproteobacteria > Burkholderiales > Burkholderiaceae > Caballeronia > Caballeronia insecticola. The sequence goes on along the minus strand of NC_021295.1, from coordinate 290,421 downwards.
AAGGACCGCACCGGTCGCGCCGATCGGGTGGCCGTGAGCGACCGCTCCTCCCTCCACATTGATCATGTCGTGCGGCAGTCCAAGTTTCTTCGCGATTGCGAGCGGCACCGCGGCAAATGCCTCGTTGATCTCGATTCGTTCGATGTCGCTCAGTTGCCAGCCTGCGCGCTGGAGCGCGATCGGAACGGCCGGCACCGGTCCCAGGCCGAACATACCGGGCTCGACGGCCGCGACGCCGAATCCGGCCAGCCTCGCACTGGCCTCGATACCGTGCTGCTCGGCGTAGTCCCGACCTGCAACGAGCATTGCCGACGCGCCGGTATTGATACCGGGAGCATTCCCTGCCGTGATGGCGCCGTCCGGACGGAAGGCCGGGCGAAGTTTCGAGAGCGTCTCGACAGACGTCTCCGGCCGCGGTTGCTCATCGCGCACAAACTCGATCGGCCCTTTCTTGCCGGGAACTTCGACTGCAACCAACTCCGCGTCGAACAGACCCCGTTCACGCGCAGCGGCGAATCGCTGCTGGGAGCGGGCCGCCCACTCGTCGAGATCGGCCCGCGTCAGCCCTGCCTCTTTCACGAGGTCTTCGGTGTGCCAGCCAGACGCCTTATCCGAGAAGGCATCACCGAGACCGTCGCGCATCACGCTGTCGAAGATCTCCGCGTTGCCCATTCTCTGGCCCCAACGGCCGCTCGGAAGCAAGTAGGGCGCACGGTCCATGTTCTCCATGCCGCCCGCGACCGCAACGTCGCCGAATCCCAGCGCAATTTCATGAGCCGCGGAAACGATCGCCTGGGCGCCCGATCCGCAGACGCGATTCACCGTCAATGCCGGAACCGACACCGGAAGGCCGCCGCCAATCGACGCCTGCCGCGCCGGATTCATCTTGTTCCCAGCCTGGATGACATTGCCCATCACCACCGATGCGACGCTCGACGGATCGAGCGCAGCACGCTTCAGTGTTTCGCGTATGACGGTCGCACCGAGCTGAACGGCCGGAACATCCTTGAGCGAGCCGCCAAAAGCGCCGATAGGCGTTCGGACCGGATGCGCGATGACTATTTCACGTACATTCATCAAAGCTCCTTTGATTGAGCGACAGAGTTTGGAGTTCGCTAGGGAAGAAGCGGCAATTGCAGGGCGCCAGTCTGGCCCTGCGGATTCGTGACGGAATGAGCCGCGTGTCTTGCAGAGCCCCAGCGTGCGCCTTCCAGTGACAGAAGCGTTTCTTTCGCCGGCAGACCACCCGCGAATCCGGTCAGTTCTCCCGATGCGCCGATAACCCGATGGCATGGCGCAATAATCGAAATTGGATTGCGACCGTTCGCAGCACCGACGGCGCGTACGGCCGTTGGTCGACGAATCTGGCTAGCGATTTCACCGTACGTTCTCGTTTCGCCATACGGGATTTGCAGCAGGGCGGTCCAGACGGCCCTTTGAAACTCCGTTCCCTCGAAGTGCAAGGGCACGTCGAATCGGTCCCGCTGGCCGGCGAAATACTCGTTCAGCTGGCTCTCCACGGTTCCGAGGAATCGGTCGTCGCCAGACTCGACCATTTCTCCAAGTCGCACGCGGCCGGGGCGCTCTCGCTCCCAAAGGATCGCCGCCAACGCGGCTTCACGCGCGACGAGCGTCAACTTGCCAACGGGCGAAGACATCACTTTGTAAGAGTACGGCACGATCGCTCCCAGTCCCCGAAATGAACGGATAACACTTAATCTGGATGATACCGATAATTCAGAAGGGATGCATTACGCGGCCGGAGTGCAAAGCATCGAACTCCGCGCTTTGCTCGCAAAGACTTGGACACTCGCGTACACGACTGCGTGTTGGCGGCGACGAATCCGCAGACGTGCGTATGGCTTCCGGTGCCGGAACGCCCGAATCCGCTACCTTGGTCTAATTGTGGGAAGGACGGGGCCGTGCCAGACTGCATCGTCGCGATTGATGCTGTCGCCGGCGAATACGCGGGTGATACCCCGCACGCCGACACCCGCGCGAGAGGACGGAATCGATCACGCCAGCAGAGCACATCTGGCCGGATCCTCGACGCCCGATGAAAGTCGGGCGCTCGCATCGCACGTTCGAATGAGCAGCTTCGAGCGCACGCCGTTGTTGTCGATCGACTCCCCACATGAGGTCAACGGAGACTCGAATGGAAGCTCAATTCAGTGCATGGGAGCAGACATTAAAGCTGCTTGCGCAGGTCTCGTCGAGTGATTTCAACGGCGAAACGAGCCGCGATGCAGGTGGATGCTCCGCCCCGCATCGAGTGCTGGATATACCGACGCTGCGAACGCGCGAGCGCGACACTTCGCCGTCAGCGCTCGTATCGATCCTCGAGCGGTCCTCGTCGAAGGAAGTCTCGCTATGCTGGCGCGATGCGACATTGGGCAGGTACGGGGACCAGCAATGGATACTGCAGGTTTCGCGCCGTAAGACGGTCTGCGCTTTGACTGGCGCAAGCATTCAGCGTGGCGACCGAGTCTATCGTCCTCGGTTGCGGGGACGTAACCCAAGGAACGCGACATTCTCGATCCTCGCTGCGGCGATGGAACAGCTCGAACGAGGCCCGATCCGCGCGGAAGTCCGGGAGGACGGTGTTCTCGCTGAAGCGACGCACAGTGCCTGCATCCCGGAACAGGCTTGAGCGCGCGAACCGAGGCCCGGCCTGTGAACAAATCGCGCACCGCGCAGTCCGGAACCGTCTCATCCTGCCGGAAGAATCAGGGGATCGATCCGTGCTCGGAAGCCGCTCAATCAGCCGTACGTTAAAGCGATGGTCGAAGCGAAGAGACCGGGAGCGCCTCGCCTGGGAAATCGACAATTCCGGTGGCATGAGCGTCACGGATAACCACGGCGAGAACACGCAGACCGAAATCGCCGCCGTGACAAGTCAGACGACCGTTCCCGCCACCAGGCAAAGGCTTCTGGACGTGTTCGATCGCCGGGAAGGCTGATCGGGTCCGATCTCCCGGCCACGCTTGCTGTCGTTCCGATTTGATGCACTCTTAACCGTGGGAGTGACGCGATGATACTCGGCAACGCGCTGGCACTGGTCGAAGGCATTCAACGGCGTGCGCGTCTCGCGGGCGAGCGGGAAACGCACTACTACGTGCGCCAGGTACTGAACCTCGCGAGCGCTCTGGAGTCGGGCCTGGATCGATCTCCGGAACTCATGCATGGCTTGAATCTGGCACGAAGTTACGCCGGCAGAGGACGACCATTTTTGGCGATAGAGCGGCTCAGAGCGACACTGCGAGCGATCGATCGCCGCGACCTCGAGCTCAACGAAATCCGAATTCCGTTCACGGCGCTTCGAAAGTCCGCCGCAAGGCGCCGGCTCGACCGCTGGCTCGCATGCTGATCGCTGGAGAGCGACGAGCCTGCTCAACGGTTGACCTGGGTGGACAGACGCAAGGACGATACGAGAGCAGGCGTTGGCCCAGTCTCTATGATGCTTCCGGGGGAACCCGCGATCTTGATGATTGTGGCGTACAATCACACGCCTAATAGAGATCCACGCATCACGCTAAAGACTAGAATGTGTGGCGATAGAGAATTGTCGTGAAGACCTTGCGGAAATGACCATCAGGTCGAAACCGAATTCCGATCTTGAGCGCCTCGCAAGTCTCGTGATCGTGGAAACTTCCGACGCTTGTCCGATCGGCAACTGATTCGGGATATCGTAGATTCAAGGATAGTGCATCGAATGTCACCTCAGGAAATTGCGAGGAAGCACCCTGTTCTGTTTCACTCGACGCGACCGGAAGCGCTTGCAGGTATCAGGAAGCACGGCTTGCTCACGACGAGAGATCTCGTACATCTTTTCGAATTGTCGGAGGAAAGTCGAAATGATGTTTATGGAAAGATTCGACGCACCGATATGACGATCGAGCATCCGGTGCACGGACGCGCTACGATCTCCGATAACATTCCTCTGAGCGAAAAGGCTCTGGAGTCATGCCTCGATGACGGACTCACGGTTGGTTCCTGGCTGGACATTCTGAGCCGACGAGTCTTTTTCTGGCCTGATGTGAAGCATCTCTGTAGCCACCTGCAGGCTACCTCGCGCCGGGGGGTGAATCGCGCCGTCATGGTTGTTGATACGCTTGGTTTGGTCTCGGCACACTTCGAGCAATGCGAAATCTCAGCGATCAACTCGGGCTCGACCATCCGACGGCCCGCGCGTAGGGGTCTTCAGACATTCACGAAGCTTGCGGGAACCGAATACACGACGTGGCAGAAGATGCGCGGAAAGAAGGACACTATCAAGGAGGTCGTTATCCGCGCCAGCGTCGTCGATATCAGCGAACATCTGGTCGAGGTAAAGTCATCGACGGACTTCATCTGAGGCGAGACAGCCAGGAGGGCAGGTTCGCTGTCGGCTGATATCGAAAGCAGGCTCGCCGCCTGGACATGGTGAATCCATCCGTGTTCAGGGGACGTGAGATGACAATTGTGCCTTGTTTGATTCAATATCGATCTGCATCGGTATCGAGCCTAGACTTCGCTGAGCGATCACCGCTCGGATAACGCTAGTCAATCGATCAGAGAGGCAGTCATGAAATCCATTAGTGCGCTTGTCACTGCAGTCGTGATGGCAATAGTCTCCTCGCCTTCGTTCGCACAATCGACTCAGCCATCGGCAAGCCCGGACGTAAGAGCGCAACTGACGCAAGAAGGGATAGGCTATCCCTCCTCTGCTGAACAGAAGCTCCAACCTCTCGCTCTCGCACAGCAGAACCGCCGTTTCGGCGATTACGGTATCGGGCCGAAGGGGGGCGTAAGCCTTGGTCGACAATACTCGGTGACCATTTCTGCGCCAGCCCGATAAGGGAGTCGCGGGTGTGGCTTCGTTTGCCGGGATAATGCCTCATGCCCGCGCTGTTGCTGGTTCATAGCCTCTATGACGGGGCGGGAGCAAGCGCTATGCAGCCATCTGTGGGAGCTAGTGCCGCCCGATCTCCTCGATCAGCACCCGATCATCGTTCTCCGCAGCCAGTTTCATAGCTTCGCACAGCGAATCCACTAGCGCCGGCCACGCGCTTTTTCGCATTGCCGATGTTGAACCGCTGATCCCCAGGATCACGGTTTGAGAAACCGGACTCACGACAACCGCAGCTGCCGCGCTGGCGTTTGCTTGCGGCGCGACTTCCCAAGATTGAGCGGCAGTCGAAAAGACGCAACATGAGCAAGCCGCGACGCTCAACACGAGCGCGGTTCGAGAAGGGTAGCGATGCACACTCTCCATCTCGCTTGCTTCTGTTGCGGATATCGATTTGCTTGTCCGACACACTACCTCAAGTCTATCGAGGTTTATTCGGTCGCGTCGTTATTGCGTCTCGCTTCGGGAAGAAGATCACATTCACTTCACGAGAGGAATGTAGTCTGGTGAGTTCTTCTTTGCACACCGTTTGTGAACAGCCGGCTGAAATTGTGCGCGGACAGGGCGCCGAGACGTTCCTCCCCCGATCTGATTTCACATGCGGTTCTATCGACTGAGACCCAGTCAAGGTCCAGGAAAAGTTCTTCCTCAACTGAACCCATGGACGTACGGTTGCCGTTCAAAAGACTACATACGAGAACGGAAAACCGGCGAGTCGGGCGTACATTTGCTGCGATTCAGATATGGAGCAGTTAGGCAGCGGGAACTCGCCTCCCAAAGCGTCCAGGGAAACCCAATACGTGCACGATTGGGAAGTTCTGGCTCAAGCCTCGCAAGTCGTGTCTTCCTCCGACAGTGCGGTGGCTCTCCCGCCGACCTTTCCATTCCCTGAATGAATAGTCTTGCCTTCGAGTTGCTTCAAAGCCTTTTCCCAGTACTTGTGTGCCTGCCCCGCAGGACTGCCGTCATTCTCCCAGAGGTAGAAAGCGAGCGAATGGATCTGAATTTCATTGAGTGGCATGTTCATGGTCGAACTCCTGGAGTGTATTGGTGATTGAGCACAAGCGGTCGCGGCACCGAACTAGTTTCCTCGATGCACCGTTCCCGACATGATTGGTTTCGAGCCGCGAGCAACCGGTGCGAACGTACCCGCGATCTCATTGATTTGCGATAGGGCCGAGCCCCTGCCCGATTGGTTCGTTCGGACGGCGACGCGTGTTGCGATCGGCACCAGCCGATGGCCCAATCGCCCGATAGTGCCCGCGCCGCTTCCAACCCGCAGCACGAGAGCGTCAATGGTTGCTTTTGCGGTCGCACGCGCGGCCCGCTTCGCGAAGTTCCTAAGCCGCTTATCGGTAACCGGATGGCGTGCCCAGAAAAACACACCGAACCAGCCGATCACGGTCCAACCGAGAAGAATATTGACGACCGTGAGAAGGAAAGCGTCCTTCCTGCCTTGAACATCGGCAATTATAGAAGGCGCAAGGTAAAGGGCGATCAAGGCGATCGCTGCGACAACGCTTATCAATGTGCGTAACATTTGAAAACCCGATCAGATGCTCGAGCGATCGAACCAGTGACGGTACGATGTTCTTGCAATCCATGTCAGACCGCGCAGCGTGCTTTCGAACCGACAAGCCAGCTTTAGCGAAGGTTTAAGGACATCTGATGCGTCTACCGGTTCGCGTGAGCCGTTGATATCAACCATGACTCGGCGACAGGACGCTCAAACTCTGGGTTCAAGTTTAGGACGTAGGTCGCCGTTTTCTATGTGTGAAGGATGAAATGACAGTTGCAAATCGACGAAGAATGCCGATAGAACTGTAGTCCAAGCGCCTGATTTAATCGTCCTGAGCGACCGGATGTCGCGCGAGCCTGATTACATATCCGTAGATATCTTCAGAGCACGTAAATAGGGTACGGTGGCCGACACGATGAAAGCCGATACTTTCGTCTAATTGTCTGGCCATCAGAAAAGGTGTGGAATTCCGACATTCATATCGATCAATCCGTTGGATTACACTAATCAAACCGATGAAAGACACCCGCAAAGAGTTGATTCAGAGAACCCTGAAGCGCCTCGCGCTCATTCTCGTTGCCAGCGCGGCGTACTTCGCCTATATGAAAGCGCGAGCCGAGACACCGCAGATCAGGGCCGGCAGTGTCAGCATGATCTCGGGTCAGCCCGGATCGATTTGGATTCGCTAAAGATCGCTTCGATCTGGCCGCTTGCGAACCTCAAACGATTCCTCTCGAGGGTTGCTCGCCCTCACGTCGCAATAGCATCGCGAGCGCGACAACCACGACGGCGGTCGTGAGCCACGCAAAGAGTAATGTGGCGAGTCTGATGCCTTCGTGCTGGATCACGAATCCGACCGCAATGACAGGTATCGAAAGGGCGACAAAGAGCACCACAAAGAAGCTCGAGATCACACCGGCGCGCTGTTGAAGGGGACTCTTCGAGGCAAGTTCGCTCAAGCTCGCGCGGAAGCTGACGCCTTGGCCCATCCCCGCAAGGATCACGCCCATGAAAAGCAGGAAGGGCGAGGTCCACTGAACGCATGCGGCCATGCACACGAGCCCGAGGATAAGTCCACCACATCCTATCGCGAGCCGGACGCGGAAGGGGATGTGTGCCGGAGCCGCCTGACCCAGTGCCGAGAATACGAAGAACAAGAAGATCGTGCCGCCGATCGCCGCGCCGCTCTTGAATCCGAGCAAGGTACGAGCGAGTTGAGGCGACACTGCCGTAAAGAATCCCAGCACGACAAAACCCGAGAAGCCGGCGAGCGCCGCCGGTACGAATATCGTGCGAACTTCGGGCGGTAACGATATGCATTGCATGCGCAGATGCGCTCGATCAGGGAGTTTCGCCGTCTCGGGTGCCCGGATGATGAAGAACATTCCCAAGACTACGAGCGCCAAATGAACGGCGAACGACAGGCGCGTCGGCCACGGGCACAAATCCACTAAAACACCGCTCAAGACGGGTCCCAGCCCCAATCCAAGCACGTTGGACGCGGTAGCGGCGAACGTCGCTTGTCGCTGCCATTTCTGGGGAGCCTGCTCGATTACCGCGACGGTCGCGGTGCCCGTAAAGATGCCTGCCGAGATCCCGGACAACACTCGGCCGAGCATGAGCGCCGGCAGTCCGTCGGCCACGAGAAATTCGACACCTGACGCGGCAGATGCGACCAGTCCCCACAGCAACATGCTGCGCCGGCCGAGTTGATCTGACCAGTTCCCTGCAATCAGAAGCGCTGCAAGTGCGCCTAACGCGTAACAGGCGAAAATGACCGTGATCGTGGTCGGAGGAAACGCGTAGCGTTGTTCGTAGAAACGATAGATCGAGGTGGGCAGTGTGGCGCCGATCATGATGATCGAGAACGCTGCGGCCACGAAAAAAAACGAGCGCGTCGATGTCGTCAGTCGGGAGGCAGCGGTCATTCGCATTTCTATCGCTCGCGTTGCAATAGCCGTGATTATGGGCAATGTAAAGCGGATTCGCCGGAGAGGCCGTCCGCGGCGCAATGTGATTCCGGCCTGGCGCTAAGAATCCCGCAGCTTCGATGTGGCGCTCATTCGTCCAAGCCAGCGGCCCGTCGTGACCGACCAAAGATTGATCCCGCCATATGCAAGCATCGCGGCGGCGCCGAAAGCGAAGAAACAGGGAAGCGAGTGCGTGACTCGCAATGCGCAGGCCCCGACGCCGGCATAGAGCGCGAGGCGAACCGCGCTTGCGGCGAGGGGCCACTTCAAGCGGCCGGCACCCTGTGCCGCGAAGTAAAGGGACAGCCCGAGTCCGAAGAAACCATAAAATGGCCCGAGGATGCGCAAACACGTCGCGCCGGTTTGCAACATCGGTTCGCTGGTTCCGAACAAACCAAGCCAGGCTCTTGGCCACAACGCTGCGCAAATGCCTATGCATTCCGTCACCGCGAATCCGAGCAGGCCGCCGACGAACGCGATTCTCAAGGCACGCTGGTGTTGGCCGGCTCCGAGGTTCGCTCCCACCAGCGCGACGATGGGGGCGCCCAGGCCGAAGGCCAGTGGAACCAGCAGATACTCGAGGCGGGTAGCAGTGGCATAACCCGCGAGCGCGGCGGTGCCCGCAGTGGCTCCTACCGCTGCTCCGGTCACCGCCATCAAGGTATTGGTCAGAACGGGATTGATGCATGCGAAGGCGCCAACCGTCAGAATGTCTCGCATCGGACCCCAGCGCAGCTTGCCTGGAACCAGGCGCGCCGGGTTGCGGCCGCTGACGCAATACGCGCCGAGGATCAGCGTGCCCACCGCATAATAGATGTCCAGCGCGAAGGCTCCACCCGCGACACCAAGCTGCGGCAGCGGACCCAGACCGAATATGAGGCAAGGCGACAGAGGCACGAGCAGCACCGCACCACCGCAGATCACCGCACCCGGCACGGCCATGTTGCCCGTTCCGCGGATCACGCCTGCAAAGGCATTCATGGCCCACATGAATGGAAGTCCCGCAAACAGGATGCGCCCATAGCTGGTTGCGGCCTCGAGCGCGTTTCCGTGCGCACCGAGTTCCTGGTACAGAGGACGTCCGATGGAAAGCAGGCAAATCGAAAAGAGCGCGCCGATAGCGATGTTCATCGCCAAAGCGTGACGCGCCAGTTCGTCCAGCAGCGCAGCGTGCTTCGCTCCCAACGCGCGGGCAACGGCTGAAGCGATTCCGCCGCCCATCGATCCGTGCGACATGTTTTGCATCAGCATCAGCAAGGGGACGACCACGGCGACGCCGGCGAGCACATCGGTTCCGAGTTTCGCGAGAAACCATGTCTCTACGAGTCCAGTCGACGACTGGGCCAGCATCATGAGCATGTTTGGCCCTGCCATGCGAATCAGGAGCGGGGCGATGGGCGCCTCCAGCATTGCCTCAATTCGCGAATGGGCAAGTCCGGACGGATGAACGCGTTGAGCCGTGCTGGCGTTCATCGTCTGGCCTCGATTGAAGGCGGTTCGGTGTTATGCGTGCTGGCCGGTTCCAGTTGCTCGTTTTCATTGCGGGCCAGTAAGTGAAATGGCAATCTGGTATCTCCGGTTGGAATGAAGCGGCGACAACGGACCGATTCACCTGCGCAGCAGGCGCCAGCTAAAAAGGCCAGAGCACAACGCAATGACCGCTCCAGCCGATAGTGCCGCGCCAAAGCCATGAGTCACGCTTGAATGAACTGCATGCTCAGCGATTTCATGAACTCGAAGCGGCAAAGACGATATCGCGCCTGCCGCGTCTCCGCCCACGATTTTCTGACTCAGCGCGTGCCAATCGATTGTTTGACCCGAAATGGCTGACTGGCCGAACCGGCGCAGATTGGACTCGGCCACTTCCGCGAGCACGGCGCCCAATCCGGCAAGGCCAAAGATGATTCCGACAAAACGCGTGGCGCTTGCGATTCCGGACGCCATACCCGCGCGTTCAGGCGGAACCGCACTGATCTGCGCTTTCGCTGTCTCGCTGTTCAAGAGTCCGGCACCCGACCCGGTGATCGCCATGCCCACTACCACGAGCGAATATCCGAATCCGTTGAAGATCGCGAGGGCGATCAGCGCGTCGCCTGACGAGACCATGACGAGCGCCATTGTCAGAATCGCGCGGCTGGTCATGTGATGCGCGAGCTTGCCGCCGACGCTTGGGCCGATAAGCAGGGGAAGAGCAAAAGGAATCATCGCCAGACCCGCAGTCGCAGGAGATTGCCCAAGCGAATCCTGCAGGTAGAGCGGCAACAGCGTCATCATGACTTGTGCAGATGCAGCGTAGCCCAGCATCGCGACTGCCGCGCCAACGAACGTCTTGTCACGAAAGAGCGACAGGTCGAGCATCGGGCGTGGGTGGTTCCGTTCGACAAGGACGAATCCGTAAAGTAAAGCGGCTCCAACCGCGAGTTTTGCCAACGTTGTTGCACTTCCCCATCCTGCATTGTTGGCGCCGATCAGCGCCCAGACGATGCTGAACAGGCCAGTGCCGAAAAGCACGATCCCGGGAATGTCGAGGCGCTGGGCGTGAGGATCGCGGGATTCATCGACGGATGAAAATACGAGTGCGATCAGAACGGCACCAATCGGAAGATTGATCAGGAACGCCCATCGCCAACCGAAGTAAAAGGTCACCAGGCCTCCGACCACGGGTCCGAGCGAAGGAGCAAAGCCGAGGACGGTGCCCCATATGGCATAGACACGGCGTCGCTCGTCGGGCGCGAATCCGTGAGTGATGACGGCCATCGAGGAACTCAGTTGCAAGGCCGCGCCGACTGCCTGCAAGGCACGGGCGGTGTTGAGCACGGGCAGATTGGGCGCGAGTCCGCAGAGCGCGGAGGCGAGCGTGAAGACGGATAACCCGATCAGCAGGACTCGCTTGCGACCCAGCATGTCGGCGAGCGCGCCAGCAGGGACAAGCAATGCAGCGAATGGAAGAATATAGGCACTTACCACCCATTCGACATCGGCAAACTCACCGTGCAGGTTGCGGGCGATTGCCGGAAGCGACACCGCAACGATGTTGGAGTCCAGCATGATGAGAAAGGGCGCGCCAGAGCAACAGAGCAGCAAGCCGAGCTTCTTGCCCGTCAGGCGGCCTGAGGTCGATGTCGAAGGCGCCTTCCCGGGCTCTGAAGCGATCTCAGGCGCTATTGTCGAATGCGCTGATTCGGCCTCGACCAGAACGTGTTCTTGCTAATCATTCATGGTGTGTATGAATCGCGCTGTTTGAGAGGTAGTCGGTCTTGGGCACTGCATGTCCGCTAATAAGGGATACTGCGTATCTACACAGATGTGACGGATCAGTCACATTCAGGTTGCGATGTTAGTTACCGATCTGTAACATGTCAAGCAATGACTTTCTTGGATAGGTATCGATGGGCCATCGAGCTTCTTCAATCCAGGGCGAACCCGCGTCCAGCCGCCGCGCACCGACAGCCGGGATCGATGCAAGGCAGCATTTGCTGCTCGCCGCGGACGATCTGTTTTATGAGGAAGGGGTGCGGTCTGTGGGAATTGACGCCATTGTCGAGCGTGCCGGCGTGAACAAGATGAGCCTCTATCGTCAGTTTTCGTCGAAGGACGATTTAATGCTTGCTTACCTCGATATGCGTAACGAGCGTGTATTCGAACGGCTTGAGGAGAGCATCGGCAAGCACCCCGGCGAGCCGGCCAGGCAAATCCAGCAGTACATCGAGGATCTGGCGCGGCGAGCGTCGCAGGCGTGCTTTCGGGGTTGTCCGTTCGTGAACGTATCGACGGAATTCCCGAACCCTTCGCATCCGGCAAGGGCCGTGGCGCTCGAACACAAGATGCGCTTGATCACGCGACTGGCCGAGCTCTGCACTCAAGCCGGTGTGCAAGAGCCGTACGCGCTGGCTAATGCGCTAGCCCTTCTGATCGAGGGCATATACGCGTCGAGTCAGACCTATGGCGCGGGTGGTGGCCCGGTCATGGCGGCGCCGCTGGTGGCTCGCCAGCTTATTTCGCAGGCCTGCAACCATCCGGAAAAGAACCAGGGACTTGCTTCGTCCAGCAAAACCAGCAGGCCGGTCGAGCCGGGATCCGAGCGAATTCCGCAAGACAGCGCGCGTTCTTGCTAGAGGCATGTAGCGTTTGACGTCGTGCGCTCCGAGACGGATGCTGTCTGGGGAGCGCACCACAATGTACAAGCGGGTCTTTGCGCGATGCCCGACTCAGAAGCTGTTCTCGAACAGAATTTCCTTTCGATCGACGTAGCCTGGTTTCGGCCACGGAAGATTCGTGCCCTTACCGATGGCAAGCATCATCGCGATGATGTGGTTGTCCGGGAGATTAATGAGCCTGGCGACCTCGATCGGGTTGAAGCCGATCAAGGGACAGGAGTCGTAGCCCATCGCTTTTGCGGACAACATCATCGTGTGCGCAATGAAACTCGCCGATCGTACGGCTTCGTCTCTCTGCAACTGCTCGTTGTACTCGTAGAAGTCTTTCATCCACGGGACCAGCAGGTTCTGCACTTCCTGCGGAGCGTTCCGATAGTAGCGGTTCGGTTCCTTCTGCCATGCCTTCACATCGGCGCAAATGACGTATAGCAACGATGCATCCGTGACCTGAGGCTGGTCGACTGCTGCCGCCCGGATTCTGGCGCGCAGCTCTGTGTCCTTGACGTTGACGAGTCGCCAATGCTGGATGTTGAAGGAGGAGGGGGCCTGAGTGGCCATGTCGATCAGAAGATCTTCTTCCTGCTGGCTAAAGCGATGCGTGGCGTCGAAGCTCTTGATCGCTCGACGCTCGCGGATTGCCTGAAACGTGTCCATTGCGGGGCTCAAAACCAATTGAAATCTCGGGGTCAGTCAGGAGTGGAGGCGGGCGCCTCTTGGCGCCGCTCCGGAGAACGGTACTGCTCTCGAAAAGAAGCCGTCGGGAACAGTCACGCTGATTGTAGCGTAAGCGTATGAACATACGCCAGACGTAAAGAGCGGGGACATCCCTTTTCACTGAATCATCGAGATTACGCTGCTCCCAGCTGCCCGCGTCGCCGAGGTTTCTTTCGTCTAAGTCCGTGCGCGCACAAGGGTTCAACGTCTCATCAGAACCCGATTGATCAGGGTTCTGATGAGCCTCCACATCAAGACACGGATTAGCTGGTCTTCAGCACCGTGAGCTGATTCATGCCGATGTCCGCAACCAGCTTCGCTTGAATCGGCTGAATGGCGGTGTTCGCGGCGTCGGCGCCGAAGTCCAGTCCGACGATGGCGCGGTTCGGGCGCTGACCGGCGGGCTTTTCGATCAGCGCGACGATGGTCTTTGCAACGTCGTGCGGGTCAGGCGCTTGCTCCGAGCTGAAAAGTCCGCCCAGGAATTCTTCGAACGCAGCCGGCATTTTTGCGACATCGCCATAATTGTCTGCCCGGCCAAGATCCGCCGGTTTCTGAATGGCGGTGTAGAGCTTGGTCGGATACGGACCCGGCTGAACCAGCACGACGTCGATGCCCTGTTGTGAGAGCTCATAGCGATAGCCTTCCGTCAGCGCTTCCACGGCATGCTTCGACGCGCCATACAGGGCGAAAAACGGCAAGGTCACGCGACCCAGAATCGAGCCGATGTTGACGATCAGGCCGCTTTTAGCCTTATGCATGTTCGGAAGGGCCGCGCGGGTCACGCGCTGAATACCGAACACATTGACGTCGAACATGGCACGCGTTTGTTCAGGCGTGAACGTTTCCTGAAGTCCGCCGGCCGCGACGCCTGCGTTGTTGATCAGCACGTCGAGCTTGCCATTGGTCTTCGCGAACAACGCCTTGAAGGCCGCGTCAACGCTTGCATCGTCCGTCACGTCAAGTTCGAGCGTTTCGATACCTTTCTCGTTGAGTTTTTGTGCGGCTTCGCGATGACGGCCGTTCACGTCCCGCATTGTCGCGAAAACGCGATGACCTGCGGCGGCCAAAGTCGTTGCAATGTCATTGCCGAAGCCATTCGAAGTGCCGGTGATAAGGATCGTCTTGGACATGATGTTTCCTTTGAAAGAATGAAGCAGGTTCGGTTAGAAGTTCGGAAGACGTCTCAATGCATGCCTCGCTACAGTTCTTTGGCAGAAACCGCCTGGATCCCGCGTCACATCTAATTCTGTAGCGAACGTTGCAAATATAGGAGGGACGATTGTCGCGGTCAAGCATTTTCTAACGTACACTACAGAAATAGTCTTTTGTGAAGAGGTGGATCATGGTGCGAGGACGCCCCAGAGAGTTCGACCGGGACAAGGCGCTGTCTGCGGCCATGCTGGTGTTCTGGCGTAAGGGCTTCAATGCGACGTCGTTGAGGGACCTGAGCGAGGCGCTGGGAATCGGCATGCCGAGTCTGTATGGCGCATTCGGCAGCAAGGAAGATCTTTATGTCGAGTCGCTCGGTCTCTACATGCAGATCACTGAAAGCCTGCTTTGGGGGCATCTGAAAGGCTCGCTTCCGGCAAGGGACGCGATCCAGGCGGTTCTGCTTGCGACGGCGAAAGAACTCACCAATCGCAAGGCACATCCGATCGGCTGCATGGTCACATCTGCCGCGATCGATGAGGACATGCCGGAGGCCGTTGCCGTAGCGATCAGGAACGCGCGGCGCGACTGGCTCGAGATGATCCGCAAGCGACTCGAAATGGCTGTCATCGATCGCGAATTGCCGGACTCGGCGGAGCCCGAGAGCCTGAGTCGTTTCTATCTCGCGATCGTTCAAGGCATCGGTATCCAGTGCCGCGACGGTGCTTCGTATGAAAAACTCGAGAAGATGGTCCAGATCGCCATGGCCGCGTGGCCGACACGGAGTCATCTGACGAAACCGAGCTAGTCGAGATCGGATGCCGCGTGGCGCTCGCGAATCAGTCCGGGTGGCGTGTCACCCGTGCGATTGACGCGTATTCCGCGCTGGACCGCCGGACGCTGTTCTATGCGCCTGGCCCAGCGCTCGACGTGAGGGTATTCGTGGCTGCCCAGGAATTCGGCGAGTCCATAGCCCCAGTCGAGAAAGATTCCACCGTACCAGGGAAAGATCGCGATATCAGCAATCGTATAGTCTTCGCCGAGTATGAAAGCGCGCTCGGCCAGGCGTCGGTCCAGCACATCGAGTTGCCGTTTGACTTCCATGGCGTAGCGGTTGATCGGATACTCGAGTTTCACCGGCGCGAATTTATAAAAGTGCCCTAAACCACCGGGTAGAAACGGCGCGCTGCCGGTTTGCCAGAAGAGCCATGAGAGGCATTCGCCGCGACCGACGGGATCGGCAGGCATGAACTGGCCGAACTTTTCAGCAAGATGCAACAGAATGGCGCCCGTTTCGAACAGCTTGATGGGATGAGGACCGCTATAGTCGATCATTCCCGCAATCTTGGAATTGGGATTCAAGTCGACGAAGCCCGAACCGAATTGATCTCCTGCACTGATATCGATCATCCAGGCGTCATACTCCGCGGCAGTGATGCCCGCCGCGAGTAACTCCTCCAGCATGATCGTCACTTTACGTCCATTGCCGGTGCCCATGGAATAGACCTGCAGCGCATGCTCGCCGCGCGGTAGCGGCCGGTCATGGGTCGCTCCAGCCGTCGGACGATTGATGTTTGCGAAGGCGCCTCCATTGGGCTTATCCCAGACCCAGACTTTGGGCGGCACGTAGGATTCCGGTTCGCTCATTTCAGGCTCCTTCTTGCGATTGGGGCGAAGACCACCTTGTTGCTGCGATCGAGCCCTTTAGGACAAGAAGCCATCGCAGGACAAGTAAAATCTGGATGATAGCGAATCGCCTCCTTGTGTGCTCTGCGCGTGTACCGCTTAAGAAACGAGTGTATCTACACAGTTTTTTCGAACGAGATCCGGGTTTTAAATTGAGTGAGAGCTGGCTTTGTCAAAGCCTTGCCAAAGCTTGTCAAGGAGTTCATTCTCCAAGTCACCAAAGCGCGAAGTGTTAGCAGAGTTCGATTCGTCACTGAGCAGAATCGAACATCAGCGGGGCGACCCGGCACGCTCAAGCGACGTCGTATTGCGCGTCCCTTTCAGGATATGGAGAACGCTAATGGATTGGAGTGCAACGATCGATCGATTTCTGGCAGGCTGGTCTCATGATCTGCCAACGTTGATGACGCTGTTTTCCGATGATGTCGCCTATCGTGACGAGCCACTCAAGGCTCAGATGAACGGCAAAGACGAGCTCAAGGATTTTGCGTCCAGCTTCTTCTCGGCTTTTCCTGACGTCGAGTTTGCCGCGAATTCGCCTGCCATCCAGTCCGCAGATCGTGCAGCTGTCGTATGGCGAGCAACCGGGACGCACGACGGGAAACTTCTCGACGTCGATCCGTCCGGCAAGACAATCGATGTGGCGGGCGTGTCCGTCATGGAGTTCAAAGACGGGAAAATCGTGCGTAATGTCGACTACTGGGACCTGGCCACCTTGTTGCGACAGATAGGGCAGTTGCCTGGCTAGACCAGCATCGAGCTAGGCAGCCGACCCGTAGAGGTGAACCTGCCGCGACAATGCCGACTTGAGTCTTGCCATGCCCGTCTGCATTTCCTTTTCGTTCAGGCTCGCATAGCCGAGTCTCAGGGCTTTCACATTGCGCGCTTCAGCGGAGAAATTCGAGCCCGGCAGAATGCGCACCTTCTGAGCAATCGCGTCGTCGTACAACTGCGCCATATCGACATCGTCAGTCTTACGGACCCATAGGGCAAGGCCACCGCCAGGAATATCGACGCTCGCAAACGGGCCCAAATACTCGCTCACGAGCGCGGCGGACGTATGACAGCGCGCGTGATACACCTTGGCTGCGTGGCGTACGTGGCGCCTCAGTTCTCCGCTTTGCATGAGATCGGCAATCGCGCGTTCGGTAACGGAATTCCCTTGCCGGTCGATCAGGACGATCTCGTTTGCGATGCGATGAATGATGGATGGGGGCGCGACCACGTAGCCGACACGCAATCCCGGCGCGAGTATCTTCGATAGCGAGCCGATATAGATCACGGTGCCGCGGCGGTCGAGTGCGGCCATGGGTTGCATGGGGTTGTGCGTGAAGTGAAACTCGTGGTCGTAGTCGTCCTCGATGATGACAAAGCCGAATTCTTCCGCCAGCTTGAGCAATTCCATGCGTCGTTCTATCGGCATCGTTACCGTGGTTGGAAACTGATGATGCGGCGTGAGATAGATCGCCCGAACACGTTGCGCCTTGCAAACGTTTCTGAGCGATTCCGCGCTCATGCCGAACTCATCCTGGTCGATGCTGACGACCGACGCCCCGCATGCGCGAAACGCATCGCGAGCCGGGGGATAGGTGAGTTGTTCCAGCACGACCGTGTCGCCGGGGCGAACCAGTATGCGGGCCGCGAGATAAATGCCCATCTGGCTGCCGCGCACCACGCAAATGCTCTCGGGATCCGCCCTCAGGCCGCGCTCGATGCGCAACATCGAGGTCAAGGTATTTCTTAGCTCGAAAAGACCGCGGGGATCGGAGTAGCCCAATTGACTGCCGCGCGCAAACTCGAGCAAAGCCATGCGAAACGCGCTGGAGAGCGCGCCGAACGGCACCAGACGCGTGTCGGGCACGCCATCCGTGAAGTCGATCACACCTTCCGATGCCATCTCCGGTAATGGCTCGGTTGATCCATAGACGTGATAGGCGGGGTTGGGCAAGGCCTCCTCGAAGATAGCGGCTGAATTGTCGCCGAGCCGCCCTCGCACCTGCGGAAGATCGGGCGATACGAAGGTGCCTCGACGGCCTTCGGTGGACAGCCACCCCTGCGCCGCGAGTTCGTCGTAGACCAGAACGATCGTTTTCCGATTCACGCCCAGGATGGCGGCGAGTTCGCGCGAGCCCGGCAACGGCGTTCCAGGCGGAAGCAAACCGGCCCGGATCTTGTCGATGAGGCCCTTGCCGATCTGGACATTGAGCGGACGCGAAGTGTCACGATCAGGCGACATCGTCCAATCCCATGCCCGCAGTGCGTGCTTTCTTCCGCTCATTTCAATTTCCTCCGCGAAAAAATCTGGACCCGTCAAATCAAAAAAACTGGATGATGATTTGGATCCTCATGGAGCATACCATCTATACCACCGCACGAAAAACATATGTGGATCGCCCGGAATGCGTCGCGGCCACACCATGTGAGCGCGTCTTGATGGCTTTAAGACGGGGCAGCGGGCCGGAGCATCGGCTGGTTTGCTCGAGGAACCGATGTCTGGGTCCGGACGCGTAAGCATCCAGGGGAAAACGAGATGTTATTCAGCGCGAGCAATGCGAGTTCAGGGTATGGAGACGCCGTGGTTCTGAGCGGGATCAATCTTCAGATCGATTTCGGGGAGCGAGTGGCGGTGCTGGGTCGGGCGAGTGCGGGGAAAACGACGCTGGCCCGGGCCATAACCGGAGCGCTTCCCTGCAGGCGGGGAAATATTCGCTTCATGGGCGTGGAGGTCACCGCGGAGGCAGCACATGCACGAGCCCGCAGGGGAATCGCGTATGTCTCTCAGGCCCGCCAGGTGTTCTCGCAACTGACGGTCATGCAAAACATGTTGGTCGGTGCATACGCAGCGCGGCTCGACAGTGCGCAGACGTCCAGTGTTCTGGAGACTCAGCTGACCTACTTCAAGACCCTGAAACCGGTCCTGAGGGAACTCGGCGGTTCGCTCGATGAAGGGCAACAGCAGCTGCTGGCCTTGGCGCGTGAACTGATGAGCGAGCCGAAGCTTCTGGTTCTGGACGAGCCTTCCGCAGGCGTGCAGCCTCCACTGCTCGATGAGATGGTCGAGGTGATCGAGCAGGTGTCGAGCGACGCGAAGCTGGCGGTGCTGACGCTCGAAAAGGATGCGAGCTTCGCGGCGAGACTCTCGACACGCGGGTATCTCATGGATTCGGGAAGGTTCAAGCGAGCGTTCGCAATGAGCAGTGCGGCGAACATCCGCGAGCTGGAGCGTGAATTATCGGGCGACGTAAGGTCGCCATGGGTATGAAAGTCGAACCGCGCCGACACTCGGGTCGTCGCCAACCTAACTATCGCGAACAAGTCCAGGGGGATACATGTCCACACTTCTGAAGCCCACGATGGTATCGAGTTCCGAACTTCACTACATCACCGCGGAGGAAGCCGTCCATCGTTTCAAGGATGGCAGCCTTTCTCCCGTGGATCTCATGCAGTCCGTCATCGAGCGCTGCGAGGCGGTGAACCCGAGCGTCAACGCAATCACGAACCGGTTCTACGAGCAGGCGCTCGGGCAGGCGAAAGATGCGGAGAAGCGCTATCGGTCGGGACAGGTGGTGCGGCCGCTCGAGGGCATTCCGCTTGCCGTCAAGGAGCTGCATCCGATCAAGGATGTGACCACTACGTGGGGTTCACGCATTTTCGAAGGCGTGCCTGCCGATCGGACTCTGCCTGCGGTGCAACGCCTGCTCGACGCGGGCGCGATCATGCATATCCGGACCACCACGCCCGAATTCGCGCATTGCGGGCATTGCCATAGCCCTCTGTATGGCGTCACGCGCAATCCGTGGAATCAGGACTTCAGCAGTGGCGGATCGTCAGGCGGCGCCGGCGTGACCGTGGCAGCCGGCATGACGACACTCGCGGAAGGCGACGATGGCGGCGGCTCGATTCGCATGCCTGCTTCGATGAACGGCATTGTCGGGTACAAGCCCTCGTTCGGACGCGTCCCCGGCTTCCTGCTCGACACCATGTTCGAATCCATCATCCACATCGGGCCGATGACGCGCTCGGTCGACGATGCCGCGCTGATGCTCAATGTGATGTCCGGACAACACCCCGAGGACATCACGAGTTTGCGCGACGAGGTCAAGATTCCGAAGGCGTCCGTTCAGCGTTCGATGAAGGGCGTTCGCGTGGCGTTTTCGCCTGACCTCGGTTACTTCGAAATCGACAAGGAAGTCGCGGACAACACGCGTATCGCCGTGGAAAAAATGGCCGACGCCGGTGCAATCGTCGAAACGGTCGAAATCGGCTGGAGCGACCTCGTGTACGACGCTTGGGTCACGCACTGGGAGGGTTTGCTGGCAACGCTCGCCCATCATCATATTCCGGAATGGCAATACAAAATGGACCCGTTCGTGCGCAAGCTCATTCACAAAGGGCTGGCGCATAGCGCGATTCGCGTCAAGCAGACGGAAATGGTCCGCACGAATATGTGGAAACGCCTCTCGCCCATTCTCGCGCGCAACGATGTGCTGGTCACGCCCACGCTTGCCGTTCCCGCGATCAAGGCTGAGCACCGGAACGACGATGCCGATTTCACGATCAATGGCAAGCGCGTCGACGCGTTCCTGAACTGGGCCCTCACTTATCCCTTCAATCTGCTGAGCCAGTGCCCGGTGTTTTCCTTGCCGTCGGGCTTTAGCAGTTCAGGTGTGCCCACCGGGGTGCAGATCATTGGCCGCCCCTTCGACGACGTATCGATCTTTGCCGTCGCGAGAGAGTTTGAGGCGATCGCACCGTGGTCATCGAGGCATCCGGC
This sequence comes from Caballeronia insecticola, assembly GCF_000402035.1. Taxonomy (GTDB): domain Bacteria; phylum Pseudomonadota; class Gammaproteobacteria; order Burkholderiales; family Burkholderiaceae; genus Caballeronia; species Caballeronia insecticola. The sequence continues at coordinate 269,561 of NC_021295.1, read as the reverse complement.
GCTTTGAGCGCGCCGCACAGACCGACTTAATTGCGCAATCACGAATTGACAGACGAGGTTTGGAAATGCCAGAAACATTGCATGTCGCGAAGGCCGAACTCGTAGCCCGCGCGCTCGCGCAAATGAACGGCGAGTTGACCGAACAGCAATGGAGTGAAAAGCAGAAATTGGCTCTGACCTGCCGGATCCTGTTCGATGGCGGGCATGATTCGGGACTCGCGGGCCAGATCACCGCGCGCGCGCCGGAAGCTGAGACCTTCTATACGCAGCCGTTCGGACACGGGTTCGATGAAATTACCGCGTCGAACCTGCTTCAAGTGAATCAGGATCTGAAGACCCTCGACGGAAAGGGAATGCCGAATCCGGCGAATCGATTTCATACGTGGATCTATCGCGCGCGACCGGACGTCAACTGCATCATTCACACGCATCCACGCTTTGTTTCGGCGTTATCGACGCTCGAAGTGCCGCTCGTCGTGTCGCACATGGATTTGTGCCCCCTTTACGACGATTGCGCCTTCCTCGAAAGGTGGCCCGGAATCCCGGTCGGCAACGAGGAGGGAGAGATCATTTCAGGGGCGCTCGGCCAGAAGCGAGCCATCCTGTTGGCTCATCACGGCATGCTCGTGACCGGCAAGACGGTCGAGGAAGCGTGTGTTCTCGCGTTGCTGATGGAACGCGCCGCGCGAATGCAACTGACGGCCATGGCCGCGGGCGACATGAAACCGATCGCGCCCGAACTGGGCAAAGAGGCGCACGACTGGATCTCGACGCCCAAGCGCGATGCGGTCACGTTCGGTTACTTCGCCCGCAGAGCGCTTCCGCATCACGAAGGGTGTCTGCAGTAAAGGCGCCAGGAAATCAACGAACTCATCACTGATCGAGGCTGTCATGTCAGAGCAGAAATTCAAGGGAATCATCGCTTATCCGATCACGCCGTTCCATCCGGTGGAGGGCGGTATCGATGTCGGAATGCTGTCACAGTCGATCGAGAGACTGGTCGGAAGCGGCGTTCATGCGATCGCGCCGCTGGGCAGCACGGGGGAAAGCGCCTATCTGTCGGATGATGAATGGGACCGCGCGGCGGAAGCTTCCATCAAGCAGGTTGCGAGGCGCGTCCCTGTCGTTGTGGGTATCTCCGATCTGACCACACGCAACGCCATCCGTCGCGCGAAATTCGCGGAGGCCCAAGGCGCGGATGCCGTCATGGTTCTGCCGATTTCCTACTGGAAGCTGAGCGAGCAGGAGATCTTCGAACACTACGCGGCTATCGGCAAGGCTGTGGGTATTCCCATCATGGTCTACAACAACCCGGCGACCAGCGGCATCGACATGAGTCCGCTTCTGATTTCGCGCCTGGTGAAAGAGATCGACGCGGTGACGATGGTGAAGGAGAGCACCGGCGACATTCAGCGGATGCACAAGCTTCACCAACTCTCCAACGGAGAAATCCCGTTTTACAACGGTAGCAACCCGCTCGCGCTCGAGGCTTTCGTGGCCGGAGCGGCCGGCTGGTGCACGGCCGCCCCGAACCTGATTCCGACGCTCACGATCGATCTTTACAACGCGGTAGCGACCGGCGAACTGGATCGCGCGCGAAGGCTGTTTTACCGTCAACTTCCGGTGCTCGAATTTATTCTGAAGGGCGGATTGCCCACCACGATCAAGGCGGGTCTGCAACTCGACGGCCTCGACGTCGGAATACCTCGCGCGCCGCTCGCACCGCTTGCGCAAGAGGAAAGGGAGATGCTGACAAAGCTGTTGCAAGAAGCCCGGCGCTAAATGTCAACCGGACGCCGCCATAAACGAACATGCCCGGACCGGCGTCCGGACTTCGAAATCTTTAGCGTTCTTCCGACTAACCAACCGAGGCTCGAATGGGACTCTCCAGATCACAGTCCGAGAATCGCGACCTGCTCTATTACGAACGCTTTCTCGCCAATCAGCGCGAGCGTGCTCGCGGTCTGATCAGCGAGGAGCTGATCGAAGAGCATCGACGCCAGCCGCTCGGCAAACAAAGCGACGCGCTGGCGCGGCTGGCGTTCATTCTCAGCAACGGACCACACGCCGGCAAGTATGCAATACGCGTGATAGAGCCGTTCAAGGCTTATCAGATCATCACCTTGTCTGGCCAAAGAGGCGTGGCGCCGAAGACGGTCGATCAGAAAATCTACGCATCGCCAGACGAGGCCTATCACGCGACCTTTCTGCGCCGAATCGTCGATCTCAAGCTTTAACTCGATTACTTTGACGGAATCGCTGTATGTCTACCAAAATTTTTGGCTATGCGAACAAGATCTCGGTTCGCCCTGGCGACGCCTTCGACGTATTCGTGAGCGCGACGGGCGCGACCACCGCTCAGGCACAACTCGTTCGATTGATTCACGGTGACGAGCATCCGTCAGGACCGGGCTTTATCGAACGAGAAGTCGATTGCGATGCCAATGGCGAGTGGGACGTTCATCAGCAGCGGACGCAAATCGGCTCGTATCTGTCGGTCGCGGATTCAGCGAACAAGCTCGACGAACTTCAGGCATTCACCCTGTTTGCCTTCGTGTATCCGACGCTGCCCGCAACCGGCGACACACAGACAATATTGGGCCGGTGGGACACGACATCGAGGCAGGGATATCGTCTCGAGATCGGGGGAAACGGAAAGCTTGCGTTCCGGTGGAGTTCTTCAGCGTCCAGTGGCGAAGTTCAGGATCACGACGCGCTGGTCGCGAAAACCTGGTACTTCGTCGCCGTTGCAGTCGACCCCGCATCCGGACGCGTGACGCTGCATCGCCGAAACGTGGTGTCGCGCTACAACGGCCTCCTGAGCGCAAACGCCTTTGCCGACCGTGCACCCGCACGATTCGAAGTCAGGCTGAACGCGCCGATCAGCACCCCGGACGCGCGGTTCCTGATCGCCTGCGCCGACGTTTCCCTGCCGGACGACGAGCGCTGGACGGCTGAAAATTTCCACGGGAAGATCGATCGCCCCGGGGTTCTCTGGTATGGCGCGGGAGAAGATGCGCTCGCCAGCCTCGCCAAGGGACAAGCGCCCAACGCGACGGAAAAGTTCATCTACTGGAACACCTCCGCTGGCTATAGCGTTTCCGGCATTGGCCAGATGGTTGTCGATACAGGTCCAATGGGCATTCACGCTCATGGCCAGAACTATCCTGTACGTGGACAGACAGGATGGAACTGGAGCGGCCGGCACGACTCCTTTCATACCGGGCCTGAGGAATACGGCGGCATCGAATTCCACGCTGACGCGGTGATCGACTGCAAGTGGAAAGTGACGCGCCGAATCACGCTTCCCGACGGGATCAAGAGCGGCATCTACGCATTCCGCCTTCGTATCCACGATGGCAAGAAAATGAACGAGGAGTACGTCGTCTTCTTCGTGCGCGCCAAAACTCCGACCGCCAAGCTGTGCTTGCTGGTGCCGACACAAAGCTATCTCGCCTACGCGAACGAGCATCTGTCTCTGGATGCGCCCGGCATCCAGCCGATGATGGGCCAGCCGCCCATCGCCGATGACGTCGATATCGAGATGTACGAGAACCCGGAGTTCGGGTACGCGACATACGATGTCTATGCGGACGGAGGAGGCGTCAGTTACTCATCGTATCTGCGACCGCTCTTCACGATGCGGCCGAAATATCGCATGTCATCGATCGGAACGCCATGGCAGTTTCCCGCCGACCTTTCCATCGTGGCCTGGCTCGAACAAAGCGGACTCGACTGGGAACTCATCACCGACGAAGACTTGCATAAGGAAGGGTTGTCCGCACTGAAGCGCTACAAGTGCGTGTTGACCGGAAGCCATCCGGAGTACGTGTCGGAGCAGGTTCTCGACGCCATCGAGGACTATGTCGGCGAAGGCGGACGTCTGATGTATCTCGGCGGAAATGGCTTCTATTGGAGCGTCACGCTGGACGCCGCCAATCCCGCCGTGATGGAAGTTCGCAAACTCGATGCGGGGCATCGCTCATGGAATGCCCGCCCAGGCGAACATCATCTGGCGCTCAACGGCCGCAAGGGCGGCCTCTGGAAGCAACTCAACCGACCACCGCAAAAGATCTTCGGCATCGGAAGCATTTCCGAGGGATGGGAGACGGGGCAGGGGTACACGAAGATGCCGGATGCCAGAGACCCGTCTTTTGCGTGGGTTTTCGACGGTATCGATACGGAGTTGTTCGGCGACTTCGGTCTGGCGCACTCGGGTTCGGCCGGTCTGGAGATCGACCGGTACGACCTGAGCAAGGGCACGCCGCCTCATACGCGCATTCTGGCGTCGTCCGGCGAGCACAGTGACAACTATGTGGTCTTTCAGGACGAGATCTTCTATATGCAGCCAGGTCTCACCGGGACATACGACTATCGGATCCGCGCCGACATGACGTACTTCGATACGAAGGCGGGAGGCGCCGTATTTGCAACGGGCGCAATCTCATTCGGTCAGGCCTTGCCGATCAACGGCTTCGACAACAGCATCTCCCGTTTGATGTCGAACGTCACGCGGGCGTTCCTCAAGGATGAACTGCCCAGCAGGTTCATCGATGAAACGCTTGGCTGAGGAAAGCGTTGCCGAGCGACCCGAAGTCGTCTAGGGAAAACTTGAAGCAACGAGAAACGAACCTGTTCATTGGAGCAACTCATGGCGGCCTACGTGCTTGTCGATGTCGAAATTACCAATCAGGAAGCCTATGAGAAATATCGGGAAGTCGCCTATCCGGTGATCAATGCATTTGGCGGGAAGTACCTGGTGCGCGGTGGCGCGACCGAGGTCATCGAAGGTGACTGGAGTTTCGACCGGCTGATCATCGTCGAGTTCGAATCGGTGGAGCGTGCGCGCCAGTGGTATTACTCGCCCGAATATCGGCCGGCCATCGATGTGATCGAGAAATACGCCAGACGCAAGCTCGCGATCGTCGAAGGCGTGGCGGAGTGACGGGTGGGAAGCCGATCAGGGACAGGGCAAGGCCTGAAAGGCATGTAGCAAGAGATAGAAAGGAAATACTTTTTTGATCAAGCGAGATCGGCTCGCCCGGTATTCGGCGCTGCGCCATCAGTTCAGGCAAGCCGGTTTTCGTATTCAGGAGATAGAAAATGAGTCTTGGTGTTGAAGCCATCGCAGAGCAAGCGGACAACTACGGGCTGAAAAGGGATGCGTACGACGTCCGCCCGATCCGCTTCATCGAACTCGAATCCGCTCATGGCTGGACCTTCAAGTTTTATGGCATCAATGCGAGGTACGTCGAGGGCGAGCCGATTGTCGATGCCGGACTATTGAACGCGGCCAAGAAGCTTGTCTGGGATCAAGTCGCCAACAACCCTTTGCTCAGCAAGAACTCGCACAGGACCGGTTTCGCCGTGCTCCATCAAGGGCGCCTTGGCAACTGGCTGTTGCTTGACTGGTGGTCCCACGACGTGTTGTGGAAGCAGATTCTGTTTCGCTCGGAATCCATCACCAACCCGGAATTCACGAAAGATCCCAATGCCGTGGTCGCGTGCACGTGGGAGATCCCGCTTATCGCGTTCGAGCGCGAGCATTGGGTTCGCAACGTGCAAAGAATCGGCCATGGCGTGAGCGCCGAGACCGCGGTCAATCGCTACCTGCAAGAACATTTCAATGGCGACATTTGAGTTGCCAAGCGAACAAACCCACGCAAATAAGGAGTTGAATCTATGAACGCTATTGTCACCCCGCAGACCGACGCGACCGAACAGATGACCTGGTCGCAGGCGGAAGCGCTGCTCGCCGGATACCAGAAACAATGGAACACCGGCGATATCGACAACTACATGCAGGGCTTCGCCGACGACATCGTCGTGGAATTCGCGGATCTGCCGCGCATCCAAGGCAAGACGGACCTCAAGGCCTTCATTCTCGCCCGACTGGCGCGCCAGAAGGGCTACCAACTCAAGAAGACGCTCCGTGGCGTCGTAGGGTCCACCATCATTTGCTCGTGGACGGCCTCGTGGACCGACAGCAAGACCGGCAAGTCGATGAAGGGGCGCGGCATCGAGTTCATCGAAATCCAGAAAGAGAAATGCGTTTACTGGGAGGCGACCTTCAATGCCTGGCCGGAAGGCGAGGCTCCCGACTCATTGTTCGTCTGAGATCCGTGCTCCCTCCGTCGAGGGAGCGTAAGACGCTGTAACCGCCGTCGCTGTTGCGTTTGCAGGAAGCATCAGCGACTGACGAGAGATGGTCGAGAGAAGATTGCTCATTCGAAAACAATTAGGAATGCAAGGTAAGACGGAGTTCAATTCCAGGCTTTGACTTGCAATTGAACGAAGCCTGATGGTAGGCGCGTGAGCGGTGCTGCACGACTCGCTACTACGCTTCTCCGAAGCGCGCAGGTTGATTTTTGAGATGTTGAAACTTTAGCGATTCAGCGGTGGCCACATTCGTATTGACATTATTGGACACATTCGGAGGAGAGCAATGCAACAATCGGACATCGATCAGATGGAAGCCAGTGCGACGTACAGGAAGCTCGTGGCATCGCGTCGCCGGTTCAGACTGACCATGACGGCGCTGATGACGCTGATCTACTACGGCTTCATTCTGCTGGTCGCTCTCGCGCCGCATATGCTTGCGCGCCCGTTTTTCAGGGGCGGAGTCATCAGCACTGGAATCGTCGTGGGCATCGGCATCGTCATCGGCTCGGTGGCCATGACGGGATTTTATGTGCTGCGTGCGAATCGTACGTTCGATCCCGCAATGAGCTCGCTGCTTGTTTCTGCCGGACGGGGAGACTGACGATGAAGCACTTTCGTCTCTTATCGCTTGCACCGGTGATCCTCCTGACCGGACCGGTGCATGCCGCTGGAATCTCGGGATTGACCTCTGAGCGTTCCGTATTGAATCCGGTTGCAATCGGGACCTTCGTCCTGTTTGTACTCGTCACACTTGGCATAACGCGTTGGGCGGCCCGCAAAACGAGGACCGCCAGGGATTTCTATAGCGCAGGCAACGGTCTTTCCGGCTTTCAGAACGGGCTCGCGCTCTCCGGCGATTTCATGTCCGCGGCATCATTTCTGGGTATTTCAGGAATGGTGTTCGTGTTCGGTTTCGATGGCCTCATTTACTCCATCGGCTTTCTAGTAGGCTGGCCGTTTGTGATGTTCCTGCTTGCGGAGCCCTTGCGCAATCTCGGGAAATTCACCTTTATCGACGTGGTGGCTTATCGTTTCGAGCAGGCCCCGATTCGACTTTTGACCGCAAGCACGTCGCTCATCATCGTGATCTTTTACATGGTGGGGCAGATGGTGGGCGCGGGGAAGCTGATTCAGCTGCTTTTCGGCTTGCCGTACTGGATGGCCGTGAGTATCGTCGGCGCCTTGATGGTCGTCTATGTGTTCTTCGGGGGCATGACGGCTACGAGCTGGGTGCAGATCATCAAGGCCGTGTTGTTGCTGTGCGGTGCAACTTTCATGTCGATCATCGCACTCGCTCAGTTCGGTTTTAGTCCGGAGGCGATGTTTCGGCGAGCCGTCGACGTGCACCCGGCGGCGCTCAGCATCATGGGGCCGGGCAAAATGCTGAAGGATCCGCTGAACGCGCTGTCGCTGGGCATCGCGTTGATGTTCGGTACCGCGGGATATCCTCATATCCTCATGCGATTCTTCACTGTTCCGAACGCGAAGGAGGCACGCAAGTCCGTGTTCGTTGCAACGGGTTTCATCGGCTACTTCTACTTGCTGACCTTTATCATCGGGTTCTCTGCAATCGCTTTGCTGGCGGACCACCCGGAATTCTTCAGAACCGCGGCGAACGGCAGTTTCAATCTGACGCAGGATCTGATGGGCGGTTCGAATATGGCCGCCGTGAAACTCGCGCAGGCGCTGGGCGGAAATCTGTTCTACGGGTTCATTGCTGCGGTGACATTTGCGACGATTCTCGCCGTTGTGGCCGGACTGACACTCTCCGGCGCGGCTACGATCTCTCACGATCTTTACGGCTGCTGGCTGGCGCGAGGTAACAGCGATGAAAAGCGGGAAATTCGTATCTCGCGAATCGCCGCGCTGGTACTGAGCGTAGTCGCGATCGGACTCGGTGTGATCTTCGAGAATAGTAACGTCGCCTTTCTTACCGGTCTCGTGGCTTCAGTTGCGGCGAGCGCGAATTTCCCGGTGCTGGCCTTGTCGATTTTCTGGCGCGGCATGACGACCCGTGGCGCCGTCATCGGTGGCGCTTTGGGACTGGTGTCCTCGGTTCTATTGACGATTCTCTCGAAGGCGGTGTGGGTCGATGTGCTTCATCATTCGAAAGCCCTGGTCGCGCTGGATAATGCGGCACTGATTTCGGTTCCGCTGGCGTTCTCCGGCATCTGGATCTTCTCGCTATTGGATCAAAGTGCGCGAGCCCGGCGCGAGCGCGATGCGTTCGCACTGCAGGTCTTCAATTCGGAAACGGGGATCATGGCAGCGCAAGCTGTCGATCATTAGTCTGAGGCGTCGACAGGTCTCGGCTGCGATGCGGAGTCGTCACCTGATCGCGGCCGATTTTTGCGTCCGGGGTGCAAATCTGTGAATCCTGTCGATGAGGCTCGACGGAGTGTGATCAATCCGTCCATGACGTCGAGGAAAAGGCTTTGCGCGTTGCTCGATACGATGGCGCAGGATTCAAATGCTTCGCGGGGCTATCCGGGTGGGCCCGCGCGCGGCCTGGTCCGAGATGCCGCATAAATCCCAGACCGGACCATATGATTGGAGTCTCGCCTCCAGGCTGCTCATTCAGGCCGTTCGCACAGGGTGGCAATGATCGTGAGGGCAGCGAGCGCCGCGAGGGCCAGGCCATTTAAATCGGTTGTCTTGCCCAGTCCGATCAGTCGGACCCCGTGTCCGGCCGCAATCGCCGGCTGCTTCCTTGGAACGATCGCTCAATTGAGCGGTGCCCTGGGCAAAGCTTGAAATCGGTAGTCCGGCGATCGCGGAGAGCGCGGTGAGGAGTACGGCACTGTTAGTCAACATCGTTACGGGCGCGCAAATGCGACCCGAATCGCTATGGTGGTTGTCTTCACGAAATGTAGTTATCGTTGATGGTCGGTCTTTGCCATGACGGCTCGCTCGACGAAGCGCGTCGCCTATGAGCCGAAGGTCATTTCAAGCGGTACGGTTCGAGGCGCGATCGTTGATCGAAATGAGTCTGGCTTCCGCCACATGCACTCGGCCTGACGCGCCGTACCTGGCGGGTTCTGCTCGACGACAAGAGCGCCAGAGAGCAGGACAGTTGATGAATCAAATTCCTTTCAAATACAAATGATTCTCGTTGGTTTGAGGGGCGCCGATTGGGTGTCGTCTCATCGAATCGTCGAGAGGCGTATGGTCGCACGCCAATTGCAAAACCCTCGCGAATTAAAATTGTAGAAGCACATATTCAATCAAGGTGTGGGCAGGGGGAGGATCGCTCAATCAGCCAATCCCATCGTCACTGAAACATACCAAGCGGTATATCTCGTGTGGCAGTGATGTTCCACTGGATGACGGACGAACGCAGACTCGCGTGGCGCAGATCCGCACTGCCCCTCGATGAGAGGTCCACGGGTGAAGGCAATGTCAGCACGCGCTCCGATAGCTGCGCGATTGTTGTTGGCCAAATAAATCGAAAACTGGATTGTTGCGATCTTTGAGAATTTTGTTTTAGGCGAACGCGGATTTTTCTCGAGAACCTGCGCGCTTAAACTTCATTCGAATCGAGGGCAGATGAGCTGCCAGGACTTCGATGACCCAACCCGTTATAGACTCATAGAATCAAATGCTTAAATCGATCACTGCTACTCTTGTTTTCGCTTCTGCCGCAATTGCCCCCACGCTTGCGCATGCCGATGAAGCCAGTGGATTGACTCGTGCCGAAGTAAAGGCGGAGTTGGTCCAGTTGGAGCAAGCCGGTTACAACCCATCGAGCGATCATGCGACGTACCCGAGCAATATTCTTGCGGCGCAGGAGCGGTTGAGAACGCAGCGGGAAGAGGCGGGCGCGACTGCCGTAGGTGGCGTAAGCGGTGATACTTCCAGTTCGGGACGAGCGATTACCCCCAGTCCACTTAACGTCAGCCGCCCTTGAGCGTCATGGTAGTTCTCCAAGCACCTCTTCGGGTGCTTGGAGCGGCAGTCGGGGTCGGTTTAAGCGTCTGGCGCATCTACATAACTTCTCAGGGATTGCAGGCGGCAGAAGGCCTGAATGCCGTCAATCCGGCATCGGCTCGACTTTTCCCATCTGGATTCAGTCGACGAGATAGCCGTCGTGTCGGGCGGATCGAGGCACTTCAATGATTCGACTTATGCGACAGCTTTTGCGCGTGAAGATTCCAAAGCAATTCGGGACCTTCTATTGTTCGCGCAAGCTACCGCCGCGACTTGACCGGAGCTCCATTGATCAAGCATGTGGCGGGTAGTGAAACACCCGTGGACGCAGCCGAGTCTCTGCCGGCTACTTCACTTACAATAATGCGACGATATTCTGCGTGAGCAATCGCGGTGGACCGACTAGACGCCATGGGAATGCTAGTGACTGCTGTGGACAGGGGAAGCCTGTCGGCAGCGGCTCGTGAGTTGAAGATTCCGGTCAGCACGCTCACGCGCAAGGTCGCCGACCTCGAGGAGATGCTCGGAACCCGGTTGCTCATACGCACCACGCGCAAGCTAACGCTGACCGACGCAGGCATGTCGTACGTCGCGGCCGCGCGGCGCATTCTCGATCTCGTGCGTGAACAGGAGCATGAAGCCACCGGTGAGTTCGCCACTGCCAGAGGCGAACTGGTCGTCACCGCACCCGTGCAACTAGGCCGCCTGCATGTCTTGCCAGTCATCAACCAGTTCCTGGAACGGTATCCGGACATTACCGTGCGGCTGCTTCTTTCCGACCGCAATATCGACCTCATCGATTCGCATGCCGATCTCGCCGTGCGCATTGGCGAACTGGCGGACAGCAACATGATCGCCACGCGCGTCGGGTCATTGCGCCCGATCGTGTGCGCGAGTCCAGCCCTTCTCGCAAGACACACGGCTCCGCGCGAGCCCGATGAACTCGTAAAGTATCCGTGCGTCGTCTTCAATAGCCCGTTCCTGTCGCCATGGCGCTTCCGGCTTCCATCGACTCATAAGGTCTACCTGCTGGCGGTGAAGCCCCGGCTCGAGGTCACGTCGCCCGATGCCGCTGTGAGCGCCGCAGCGGACGGCGCGGGCATCACCTATGTGTTCGAGCACGACGCCGACGAGGCGCTGCGCAACGGACAACTCGAAATCCTCCTGCCGCAATTCGAAATCGATCCTGTACCCGTCCATCTGGTGCATGTGTCCAGGAACCTGATGGCCGTGAAGCTGCGGCATTTCATCGACTTCGCCGCGCCGCGTCTCAGGGAGTCGCTCTCGCGATTCGGCAAGCAGAAAAGGCGCTGAGTCCCGACCGCTAACGCTCACGATGTCTCGCTGGTTGCCGGGCATACGCTCATTGCGATTCTCGTAGCCGCGCGCGCTGAAAGGCGGCGGACTGCGCATGCGTGATATCGGTCCACTGGATCCGCAAGGCGCCAGCTTTCGCTGCTCTTCCGCCGGAGGATGGGCGTCTCCCCAGCATGAGTGATGCGTGCCGATGCGCGACGCTCGACTGGGCATGGACGAATACAACGAGTCTTTGCATCAGCCATGTCGCACGCGCTCGGCGATGACGTAGGGAGCGATACCATGCTCCTTTGCGCCGTCTGTTGTTTCTGGTTGAGCAAATCATGTGGCTGGGATGGTGTGTCGCCAGCGTCGGTTGAATGGCGCCTTGCAGTAGTTTCACAAAAATTACTGCAATTTTTCGAAAGTTCTTGCAGTACAATCTAAAAAACTACTGCAATCTTTCCGATCATGAATGGCTTTCCGATCTATCAGCGGCACGATCAGGCGTTCAACTCCCAATACGCGAACATCGAGCAGGCTTGCGCGGCGCAGCCGCGGGTGCTGGTGGGTGCGCCAGGAACGATCATCGAACACAAGCGTGGCGATGCCGTCTACTACGCCCGCCAGTTCATGAACGCCGAAGGCAAGCGGCAGCAGGAGAGCCTGGGCGGGCCCAAGGGCGAACCGGCGGCCGAGGAGTACGTCACAGCGGTGCGACTGCAGATCGATGAAGCAAAAGACCTGATCGGGCGCATCCGCGAGCTCGCGAAGCTCAATTTTCAGGTCGCCGACAACAAGACGTACTCGACCATGGCCGTCCTTTATAACCATGGACTCTTTCAGGCGGGTGCAGTGCTCGTGGGTTCACACGCGTATGCCGTGCTGCTCAACAGTCTCGGCATCAAGGCGCTGGCGTATGAGACCGAGGACATCGATATCGCCCGCGCTCGTCAGCTCGCACTGCGAGGCATACCCTCCGGAGGTCTGCTCGATATCCTGAAAGAGACGGGCATCGACTTCGTACCTGTGCCCGGGTTCAACCGAGCCGACCCGTCCACGTCGTTCAAGCAGGCAGGCCGAACGCGTTTTCACGTCGATCTGCTCGTGCCGTCGAAGGACAATACGTTTCCTATCGTCGCTGTGCCCGAACTCAGCGCACACGCAAGCGGCCTGCCTTATCTCGCTTACCTTCTTGCTCAGTCTCATATGGGAACGTTGATCTCAAGACACGGAGCCGTGCCGGTGCGGGTACCGGAACCCGCGCGCTTCGCGATCCACAAGATCCTCGTCTCGCGTTTGCGTACCAACATGCTGGTGAAGTCACAGAAGGACATCCAGCAGGCGTGCGTGTTGCTCGCGATGCTCGGTGAGCACAGGAGCGGCGAAATCGAACTCGCGTGCGCGGAGCTTCCCCGTTCTGCACGGCCGATGATTCGTCGGGCGCTTCCCGAGGTAAGCCGCGCGCTCGAAGCGCATGCCGACGCCTTTGCCGAGCTTGAGGAAGGGCTCAAAGGCTGAAGTCGTGTCAAGTAAGCCTCACCCGGAAACCGGCTGAGGCCTTGCAGACGCTCGCCAATCAGGCCCGCGTCACATAAGTTCCTGACCGCATCCGAAAGCGGCACGCTTGACCATGTTCTTGTCCACCTTCCATGGGTGACACGAGACGAATCGGGTCAGCATTCCTGGATTTGTTCGCCAAATGCTCAGCGCGAGAGAGCGACGCGTGGAGGCCAGAATTTTTGCATCAGAAGTATATGCGAAATCCACAAGTCATGCGTAATAGATAGACAATCAAGTCCCTCTTTATTGAGCGGGAACGCTTGACACTGCGCTGAGCCGATGACTACCATCGCAACCTTGTTGTGACAGTTGAGTCACAAGCGTGTCTCACAAGCGTGTCTCTTTGGCCGCCGCGCAAAGATCGATGTGTCGATGTGTCGATGCGCAAGCGCGTGAGGTCCGCACTCGGAGAACAAATGAACGGGGCAGCACCTATTGTTGGAAAGCGTTTTCACTACGCCTGGTTAGCCGTGGGAATCGTATTTCTGGTCCTTCTTGTCGCTGCGGGCACGCAGGCGACGCCGAGCGTGTTGATGGTGCCGCTTGAGCGCGAGTTCGGCTGGAGCCGCACGACCATCTCCTTGGCCATCTCCATCGATATCGCGCTATACGGACTCATGGGTCCGTTTGCCGCGGCTGCCATGCAGCGCTTTGGCGTGCGTCCGACAATCCTTACCGCACTGACGACGATCGCCGTAGGTGTCGGGCTCTCGTCGATGATGTCACACCCGTGGCAGATGATCATCCTGTGGGGCGTGATGATCGGTGGCGCGACAGGCGTGGCAGCGCTGACATTGTCGGCAACCATCGTCAATCGCTGGTTCACGACCCACCGCGGTCTCGTAATGGGTCTCCTGACCGCGAGTACGGCAACCGGCAGCCTGGTGTTTTTGCCCATGCTCGCGGCAATCTCCGAGCGGTTCGGTTGGCGCCTGGTCGTCTTTGTCGTTGCAGGTATCGCCGCGGCAGTGATCCCGCTGGTTGCTCTATTGCTACCCGAGCGCCCCCAAAGCATCGGACTAAAGACATACGGAGAATCCGCGGATTTTCCGGCGCCTTCCGATGAAACGACGAATAATCCCATCGCCATCGCGTTCAGCACTCTGATGTCGGCGAGCAAAACAAAGGATTTCTGGCTCCTCTTTGCGAGCTTCTTCATATGCGGCGCCAGTACGAATGGCTATGTCGGTACGCATCTGATCGCAATGTGCGGCGACTATGGGATGTCGGAGGTGCAGGGTGCATCGTTGCTTGCCGCAATGGGGGTGTTTGATCTCATCGGAACGACGCTTTCCGGGTGGCTTTCAGACCGCTTCAATTCCCGTGTTCTGCTGTTCTGGTATTACGGCTTGCGGGGATTGTCCTTAATGTATTTGCCTTACGCCTTCGGCATCGACTTTTTTGGCTTGCCGTTGTTTGCGGTCTTCTACGGACTTGACTGGGTTGCAACGGTCGCACCGACCGTACGGCTGACCACCGATCGATATGGGAAGGAAGCTGCACCCGTGGTATTCGGCTGGATCGTGGCAGGACATCAGTTAGGCGCTGCGTTTGCGACCCTGGGCGCCGGCATGCTGCGAGCGAGCCTTGGAACTTACACCGTGACGACGATGCTTTCCGGAGGTTTGTGCATCGTTGCGTCGTTTGTCGTGTTACGAATCAACCGTCGCGAGAGGCGCGCGGCTGCACAGCTCGTTTAGCGCTTCAACGACGTTACGGACGCGGCGCCATGATGGCGACAACAACGTCGCCTGGACGCCGATCTGCATTGCTTGAATGGTACGGAAACACATGCATCGTCAAATCATCGAACAGTGTGCATCGGCTATCGAGCGCATGGATCAGTGGATGGCCAAGGCCGAGCGTCACGCCATGTTGAAGGGCTTCGATGTCGAAGTGCTGATGAACTGGCAACTGGCCCCCGACATGGCCCCTTTCAGCTTCCAGATTCAGAGCGCCTGCACGTATCTGGAAAGCGGCATCGCGGGGCTGACCGGCCTGCGTTTTCGTTCTTCGGAATCAGAGACGAATATCGCGGGATTGCGCGCGCTTATCCGCGAGATTGTCGGGTTCGCGCGCGGCGTGACGCGGCAGGCGCTCACCGATGTCAGCGATCGCATGATCAAGTTCGCCTGGCTCGCAGAGCCAATCGATTCGGAGAGGTTCGTCATCGAAGTGGTTTTTCCCAACGTTTATTTTCACGTCGGAAACGCCTATGCCATCCTGAGTCAAGGCGGGGTTGACGTGGGCAAGCGTGATTACATCGGTCCTATCTACCCCGCGCCGAGGTGAACGACCCTTGAAGTGCAGTAGGCGAGATCACGAACGCAGAGGTGTCCGGTCATGTCCGTCCGACGCGCAGTATTACGCCACGCTTTGTCGTGGAAGAGCGAGGGTCGATCTTCCGCGATTGAGCGGCATCGGCATCGACGGTTGATGCCACCGATCGTCTCGCCATACTGTATTCAAATGAAGCACTGAAAAACAAGAAATCGCCTTAGCGTGATCAGAGCGAGTCGTGCTTCATGAGATTCGACCCGCTCGCCAAATCTGAATACGGTTTCTGCCAATCTATCGCGTGCCCGGCGCCTGCATCTGTCCGACGGCTTTTACCAGTTCGATGAAACGCTTGGTCGCCGGAGACAGATAGGCATCGTCAAGATGCACCACGCCGAATTCCCGGATCATCGTGGTCTCCGGATTAAAGACCTCGACCAGTTCCGGAGTGAAGCGACCCTCAGTCAGATTGCGTCGCGAAATGAAGCTGAGCAGCCCGCTTTGCGCGATCAGCCGGGGAACCGCGGCAATCGAGCTCGTCATGATCGACGCGTGCGGAGGTGGGAGCTGATGCGCCAGGAACACGCGTTCGAGCCATTGGCGGGTGGCGACGGAGCGCGCCGGTAAAACCCATCCGTAACGGGACATGTCCTGAAGTGACGCATGCGCGCCCGCCAGCGGATGAGACGCGCTCGCGGCAACCACCACCTCATCCGTCGCGATGGGAATTTCCGTCAGCGCATCGTCGCGTGTCCCAAGCGGGCCGACGACGACGTCGAGCAGGCGCTTGCGCAACGATTCGTGCAGCACGTCGTTCATGCCGATCTGCAATTCCACGGCCACTTCGGGCGCCTCTTCGAGCATGGCGCGACAGACCGCCGGCATGACGAATTCCGCGATCGTGGCGGCGGCGCCGACTCTGACGAGACCCGCCAGCCCCTTTCCGAGCGATGAAATCTGCCTGTGCGTTTCGTCGAGACTCCGCTCGATCATGCGAGCGCGCTCGAGCAGCAGGCGGCCCGCGTCAGTCAGGCGGATGCCCCGGCCGCTGCGCTCGAACAAGGCCGCGCCGTAAGTCGTCTCCAGACGGTCGATGCACTTGGACAGCGCCGGCTGGGTGATATGCAATTCCTGCGAGGCTCGCCCGAGGTGGCCCAGTTCGGCGACTTTCGCAAAGTACATCAGGTCGCGCATCTGCAGATTGATCAGCACGCCGCGGCTCCGTCAAAGCGCTGGTTGATTCAAATCATAACTCACGGGAATCGTTTGTTGAATATTCGATAATAGACATTATGAGTCCGTGGCAGAACAATGGCGACACACCGATCACGGAGACACTCATGACGTACCGATTTCTCGTTACCGCGCCGAGGCTGGCGGCAGCAGGGCAGCGTGCCCTGGCCGACGCGGGCTGCGAGGTCTTCTATATCCAGGATGCGCAGGATGCGAACGAGGTCGAGCGCATTCTGGCCTCGCAGCCGATCGACGCGGTGATCTCCCGCACTGTTCTGCTCTCGGGAGCCGCCATCGAAAGCTGCGCCACGCTCAGGGTGATCTGCAAGCACGGCGTGGGCGTGACCAACATCGATGTCCAGGCCGCGACGGCGGCCGGCATTCCGGTGTTCACGACGCCCGGCACGAACACCTCGTCGGTCGCCGAACTGACGATCGGACTGATGATCGGCGCCGCGCGCAAGGTCGCTTACTTCGACCGCGAACTGCGCGCCGGACGCTGGACGCGGACCGGCGACGGCATGCAGCTCCACGGGCGCACGCTCGGGCTGATTGGCTTCGGCCAGATCGGCCGCCAGGTCGCGAAGATTGCCCATGCGCTCGGCATGAAGGTTCACGTCTTCGATCCGGCGCTCGATCGCGACACGGCCGGCGCCCATGTCACGGTCGAAAATTCCGTGCAGGCGCTCCTGACGAAATCGAACGTGCTGAGTCTGCACTGCCCGGTCAACGCGCACACGCGCGGGATGATCGACGCAGCGGCGATCGAGGCGTTGCCCGATGGTTCGATCGTCATCAACACCGCGCGCGGCGAACTGATCGACGAAGCCGCGCTCGTCGACGCGTTGAAACGCGGCAAGCTCGCCGCGGCCGGCCTCGACACCTTCGCGCATGAACCGCTCGGCGCCGACGATCCGCTCGCGCATCTGAGCAATGTCGTCCTGACGCCGCATGTCGGCGGTTCGACGCCCGATGCCCTCGATGCCGTCGCGACCTCGGCCGTCGATGCCTGCCTGAGCTACCTGCGCGGCGAGTCCGCGAATTCAACGAGCTGCGTCAATCCCGACGTGCTCCTCTCCGACAAGAAGGTGATCGCATGAGCGCTGTTCAGAATCGGGCCGGCTGGCCCGCGGGTTTCTTTATCGGCGATCGCGCATGCGTGCCGTCCGCGGCCCAGGTCGAGGCCTTCCGTACCGTGCCGGTCGCGCATGCCGGCGACTGCATGGGCCGCAGCGTCGGCGCGATGGGTCTGAGCGCGTATCACCACTCGCTGTCGCTCACGATGTGCGGCCCGGCGCTCACGGTACGCGTGCGCCCCGGCGACAACATGATGATTCACAAGGCGATCGAAATGGCCGGGCCGGGCGATGTGATCGTCGTCGATGGCGGCGGCGATCTCACGCAGGCGCTGATCGGCGGACTGATGCGCACCTCGGCGCTGACGAAAAAGATTGGCGGATTCGTGATCGATGGCGCGATTCGCGATCTCGCCGAGTGGGCCGAAGGCGTCATTCCCGTCTACGCGCGTGGCCATACGTTCCGCGGCCCGAGCAAGGAAGGTCCGGGCGAAGTCAACGTGCCGATTTCATGCGCGGGCATGGTCGTGACGCCCGGCGACCTCGTGCTCGGCGACGCGGATGGCGTGATCGCGATCCCGGCCTGTCAGCTCGACGCGCTTCTGCCGCTGGTACGCGCCCACGCCGACAAGGAAGCCGGTATTCGCGCGACCAACCTCGCCGGCACGGCGGACCCCGAGCGCTTCAACGCGTTGCTGCGCAAGAAGGGATGTCCCGTCTGAGGCCGCCATGAGCGTACGAGAAGCACCTCAGCCCGGCGTCGTGCCGTTCTCCGCCGGAGCCGCGGCGCCGCGCCTCGAGCCGCCGGCGCTTGCGTGCGATTGCCACATGCATGTCTATTCGCCGCGCTATGCGGTCGCGGCCGATGCGGCGCTGAAACCGCCTGCGGCGGCGCTTTCGGACTACGGATCGCTGCGGCGCAGGCTCGGCACGACGCGTAACGTCTTCGTGCAACCTTCGACCTACGGATACGACAACGCCGGCGTGCTGGACGCAATCGCGCGTTCCGGCAACGTGGCGAGAGGCATCGGCGTTGTCGGGAGCGGCGTGAGTCACACGCGCATGAACGAGCTCGACGCGGGCGGCATCGTGGGCCTGCGCTTCAATCTCGTGCGCTCGGGTGAAGCGGCGCTGAATGACGCGGTGTCATTGGCGCCCGCGCTTGCGGAACGCGGCTGGCATCTGGAGATTCATGTCGGCGCCGAGCAACTGCCCGAGATCGCGCCGACGCTCGCGCGCCTGCCGTGCGATGTCGCCATCGATCACTTCGGGCGTCTGCGCTTCAACGAAGGCACGTCTCAGCCCGCGTTCCGGACATTGTGCGCATTGCTGGACAACGGCCGGTCGTGGGTGAAGCTCAGTGCCGCCTATCTCGACACGGAAGCGACGCGCGACAGCATCGTGCGGATCGGCCGCGCGCTGGTCGAGCATCGTGCCGATCGCCTCGTATGGGGAAGCGACTGGCCGCATCCCGCGGCGAAGTCGCTGCCGGATGACGCGGAGCAACTCGACCATCTGCTGGAATGGGCGCGGGACGAGGCCACGCGCCACCGCATCCTCGTCGATAACGCCGCGCGCCTCTATCGCTTTCAGCCATAAAAGAAATCACAGACAGGAGACAGGATGAAGCCGACTTCGCCTTATGCGCTTGCCCAGGCCGAATGCGCCGACATCGGCGTTCCGGCAGCAGAAGCGCAACAACACGCCCTATTGTGCGAGCGCGCGGTGCGCAAGGCATCCATCCGCCTGCTGCCCGTCTTGTTGCTCGGCTATATCTTCAGCTATCTGGACCGCATCAACGTAGGCTTCGCCGCATTGACGATGAACCACGATCTCGGGCTCACGCCGGCGCAGTTCGGGTGGGGCGCCGGACTCTTCTTTCTTAGCTACGCGGTCTGCGAAGTGCCGAGCAATCTGGCCTTGCATCGCTTCGGTGCGCGGCTCTGGCTGTCGCGCATCATGGTGACGTGGGGCTTGCTTTCGGCCGCCACGGCATTCGTCGCGGGCCCGCACTCGTTCTATGCGCTGCGTCTGGTGCTCGGGGTCGCTGAAGCAGGCTTCTTTCCCGGTGTCGCGTTCTATCTGACCTCGTGGTTTCCCCGCGCGTACCGCGTACGGGTGCTCGCGTGGTTCACGCTCGGCATTCCGCTCGCGTCGGTCATCGGCGGGCCGCTCTCGGGGGGCTTGCTGAGCATCGACGCCTTCATGGGTCTGTCGGGCTGGCAATGGCTCTTCATCGCTCAGGGCTTGCCGGCTGCCGTGCTGGGTATCTGGGCATGGGCGGCGCTCTCCGATTCACCCCGGGATGCCACGTGGCTCAGCAGCGAGGAGCGCGGCGCGCTGGCCCGTCAACTGGAAAGCGAAGTCACGGCAGGCGGCACGCGCAGCTTCCGCGCGGCCGTGACCGATCCGCGCGTGCTCTTGCTGACGGTGGCGCTGTTCACCTTGTCGATCGGTATTACGGGCATCGGCATGTGGCTCCCGCAGATCATTCGCCGCGAAGGGCTCGGCATGTTCCAGACGGGCATGCTGTCGACCATTCCTTATGCGTGCGCCGGCCTCGCGATGGTGGTCGCGGCGCGCCGGATGGACAAGGGCCGCAACTATGCGGCGAGCCTGACCATGAGTTCGGCGGTCGCCGCGGCGGGCTTCATGGTGTCGGCCGTATCGGAGTCGGTCAGCGTGGCGCTCGTGGGGATCACCATTGCGATGATCGGCGTGAACATCGCGCGCACGGCGCTCTGGGCGATTCCGCCAACGTTCCTTTCGGGCGCGGCGGCGGCGGGCGGCATCGCCTTCATCAACGCGGTGGCCAACTGCGCGGGCTTCGCGGGTCCCGCGATGGTCGGCGTCGTCAAGGAAATGACCGGGTCGTTCACCGCCGGGCTGGTCACGCTGGCCATCGCACTCGCCATGACGGCGGGTCTTGCCATCGCGCTCGGTCGAGTCGCGCGGAAAAGGGCGCAGCCCGCTTAGCCACGGCAGAATCAATTCGGAGACAAACCCATGCACGGACCCATCGACGTTTCTCTCGCGCGCGGCATGAGCCCATCCACCGATGTCGAGGAGGCGCTCGCGGATACGCGCCGCACCGTCGGCCGCGGGATATCCGACCGTCTCGACCGCTTGCCGGCCAGCCGGCCGGTCTGGTTCCTCATCAGCATGCTGGCGCTCGGCGGCTGGTTCGAGATCTACGACATGTTCCTGACCGCGTATATCGGTCCGGGGCTGGTCAAAGCCGGCATCTTCGCCAAAACGACCGCGACGATCTTCGACCTGCACGGTCTCGGCGCGTTCGTCGCGGCGCTCTTTCTCGGCTTGTTCATCGGCACGATCGGGGTCGCGTTCATCGCCGACAGGCTAGGCCGGCGCAAAGTCTTCGTGGGCGCGCTGCTCTGCTACACGTTCGCCGCGGCCATCATGTCGGTGCAGACCGATGCGGTGTGGATCGTGTTCTGGCGCGTGATCGCGGGCATCGGCGTGGGCGCCGAACTCGTCACGATCGATACCTACGTCTCCGAATTCGTCCCGGCGCGCATGCGCGGGCGAGCCTTCGCGTTCCTGCAGTCCATCCAGTACACCTCTATTCCGACGATCGCGTTCCTATCATGGCAACTGGTGCCGATTGCGCCGTTCGGCTTCGACGGCTGGCGATGGGTCGTGTGGATCGGTTGCGCGGGCGCGGTGCTCGTCTGGATCGTCCGGCTGGGATTGCCGGAGAGTCCTCGCTGGCTGATTCAGCAAGGTCGCGGGCAGGAGGCCGAACACATCGTGGCGCGGATCGAGGCGAAGATCGAGAGGGTCACCGGGAAGCCGTTGCCCGCGGTGGTTGCGTCGGCCGTGCCGGCCCGGCCCGAGACCGCGCCCGAGGAAGTCGGCCCGTGGCATGCCCGGTATCGCAAGCGCACCCTCATGTTGATCGTCTCCAACTTTTTTCAGTCGATCGGATACTACGGCTTTGCGAGCTGGGTCCCGACCTTGCTCGCCGAAAAAGGCGTCGCGTTGACGCACAGCCTGATGTACTCGTTCATCATCGCGATCGCGAGTCCCCTCGGTCCGCTGCTTGCCATGCTGGTCGCCGATCGCATCGAGCGCAAATGGCTGATCGCCGGATCGGCGACCAGCATGGCGGTGCTCGGCATCGTCTTCGCGCAGCAGCACGATCCGGTGATCGTGGTCGCGATGGGACTGTTGATGACGCTGGCCGCGAACTGCATGACGTTCTCCTACCGGACCTATCAGGCCGAGCTGTTTCCGACTCACATCCGCGCACGCGCCATCGGCATGGTCTACTCGGCCAGCCGCGTCAGCGCGATGTTGTCGGGCTTCCTGATCGCGTTCTTTCTGCGGCATCTCGGCGTGCCAGGCGTGTTCGCGCTGATTGCCGGATCGATGCTGGTCGTGTTCATCACGATCGTCGCATTCGGCCCGCGCGTGCGCGGCCTGAGTCTGGAGCAGATCTCGCAGTGAGCCGGCGCGTCTGCGCGATGCCACAGGGTCACGCTACCTGCTGACTGTTGCGTCACAGGTGGCACGGAAACAGACCTCAGGCATCAGGTGACCGGTGGTGGCAAATGCCGCGGAGCGGCCAGCGAAGACATCCAGGCTGGATTCGCTTCATCCTCTTGTGAGGTCTTTATGCATGAAATGCACTCGCACTGTCCACGGTTCCACGCAGGCATCCCTTCACCGACGACACGCTATGCTGATCTGCGCGATAAATGCGCTTTTCCTCCGATCGCATTCGAAGTCTTTATCGCCGCACGGTTAACCGCGATAGCCCGGTCGCCCGGCAATTCGCCAATGCCCTGAAGACGTTCCGCGAGAAACTCACGCAGCACACGCACCTTGGTCGAAAGCCGGCGATTGGGAAGATAGGCCATATAGATCATCTTGCCGGTCAGCGCATTCTCCAGCCGGTAAGCGGGCAGCGCTAATTCGAGCTTGCCGTCGACCAGCAGATCGCGAACCAGCCAGATTTCGAATTCGGCGATGCCGAGCCCGGCGCAGGTCGCTTCGAGCAGCAGTTCCGAATGGTCCGACTGCAGGTTGCCCTGCGGCATGACGGATTGCGTGACCTTTCCGTTGGACAGATGCCAGCGCGGATCGCCTTCGGGATGCAGATAGCGCAGGCAGTTGTGTTGAGCGAGATCGGCAGGCGTCGCGGGCCGGCCGCGCCGCGCGAAGTAAGCCGGTGTCGCGCACAGGATGCTGTCGTTGCGGGAGATCGGCTGCACGATCAGATTGTCGAGGTAGTTCTCACCTTCGTGAATGTCGAGGTCGAAGCCGCCCGCGACCATGTCGTTGTGGTTATCCGTCAGGCGCAGATCGAGCTGAATGCCGGGATAGCGTTCGAGAAACGGCGCCACCAGCGGCGCCAGATAGCGGCGGCCGAACGCCACCGGCGCCGTCAGCTTGAGTGGCCCACTGGGCGCGGCATCGAGTTCGGCGACGACGCGCAAGGTGTCGTCCAGATCCGCGATCATCGAGACCGCGCGCGAATGATAGAGACTGCCGGCTTCGGTCAGCGCCACATGATGCGTCGACCGATGCAGAAGCGGCACACCCAGCATTTCCTCCAGCGCCGTGATCTTGCGCGCGACGGTCGAGGTCGCGAGCTTGAGTTCGCGCGCAGCCGCCGACAGGCTTCCCAGCTCGACGACGCGAACCAGCGCACGCATCGCGCCCAGATGATCCAGACCGGTATCCGCCACCTTTTTCGGAGCCATTTGGTATTGCGCTCAGTGCAAAACGGTTTTCCAAATTACGCCGGAACATAGTTTTTTGCAATAATTAAACTCGCTCTGTCCAGTTCACTTTTTCAATCCAATGACGCTTCCCGCCCATGTTCCGCTCGCCGTTGCCAGCCGCAACAAGCATGTCGAACGCGTCCACTGGGGTTCGGTGGCCGTCGTCGACGCAGCGGGTTCGCTGCTCGCCCATGCCGGCGATCCCTACGCCAGCGTCTTTTCGCGCTCCACGCTCAAACCCTTTCAGGCGCTCGCCTTCGTCCGCGATGGCGGCCCGGATCACTTCGGATTCACCGCTGCCGAACTCGCGCTGACCTGTGCGAGCCACGGCGGCGAAGCGGTGCACGTCGATGCCGTCACGAGCATGCTCGAAAAGGTCGGCGCGACGGAATCCGACCTGCGCTGCGGGGTGCACATGCCCGATTGCTACGGCGAGCACAACCTGCCGCCGCGCGGCGCCACGTTCGATCAGCGTCATCACAACTGCTCCGGCAAACATGCGGGTTTCCTCGGCTGTTGCGCCATGCACGGATACGCGCGCGGGCAGTATCTGGATCGCGATCATGAATTGCAGCGGCGTATCGCGCACGATGTCGCATCGCTCGCGGATATGCGGGAACAGGACATGTGGTGCGGCATCGACGGCTGCAGCGCGCCCAACTACGGCATGCCGCTCGAGCGGCTCGCGGGCATGTGGGCGCGGCTCGCCGCCGGCGCTTCGCATTGCGGCGCGGACACGGACGCAGCGCTCTCGCGCATTTTCGCGGCGATGGCCGCGCATCCGTTGATGGTGTCGGGCACCGGCCGCTGCGATCTCGCGCTCGCGCAGGCAGCGCGTGGCGACTGGGTCACGAAGGTCGGCGCCGATGGCGTGCATGCAATCGGCATACGCAGCCGGGGTATCGGCGTGGCCGTGAAAATTGCCGACGGCGATTTCGCCGCTGTCTATGCGACCACGATCGCCGTGCTCAGGCAACTCGACCTGCCGCTCGAGCGCGAAGGCGCGCTGCTCGAGAAATGGGCCGACCCCGTGCTGCGCAACGTCCGGGGCACGCCGGTGGGCCAGCTCCAGTCGACGGTGAAGCTGACATGGGTGTGAGCGCGCATGCTGACGGCCCGCTCGTTGCGCTGCGCGGGCTGAACAAATCGTTCGGCGAACAGCAGGTGTTGTTCGACGTCGATCTCGATGTCGAACGCGGCGAGGTCGTGGTCGTGATCGGACCGTCGGGTTCGGGCAAGTCCACCCTGTGCCGCTGCATCAATCGGCTGGAGACCATCGACGCGGGCGAGATTCTGATCGATGGCGAAAGCCTCCCGGAAGAAGGCCGCGCGCTCGCGTCGATGCGCGCGCAGATCGGCATGGTGTTCCAGTCGTTCAACCTGTTTTCGCATCGCACGGTGCTGGAGAACGTGTCGATGGGACCGCGCAAGGTGCTCGGCCACACTCGCGTGGTAGCCGAGGCCGAGGCGCGGCGTCTGCTCGCGCGGGTCGGCCTCGCACACAAGGCGGATGCGGTCCCGGCGGAGTTGTCGGGCGGCCAGCAGCAGCGCGTCGCGCTGGCCCGCGCGCTGGCGATGAGCCCGAAGCTCATGTTGTTCGACGAGCCCACGTCCGCGCTCGACCCCGAGATGGTCAGCGAGGTCTTGCAGGTGATGCTCGAACTCGCGCAAAGCGGCATGACGATGATCGTGGTCACGCACGAGATGGGCTTTGCCCGCCAGGCCGCCGATCGCATCGTGTTCATGGATGGCGGGCGCATCGTCGAGATTGCGCAGCCGGATACCTTCTTCGCGGGGCCGCGTTCGGAGCGCGGCCGCGATTTCCTGTCGCGCATACTGGAGCATTGATCCCTGGATTCGCAAGCGTCCACGAGGCCGCTTCACATAACAGAACGGAGACACCCGAATGAAACTGAAGTCGATTGCCGTCATGGCGGCGTGCGTTGCAGGCGCGTTGTTTTCGGCGACCTTGCCCGCATACGCCGATACCTTTCCCGCCGACTCGACGATGGCGAAGATCCAGAAGCGCGGCAAGCTGGTTGTCGGCACGTCCCTCAATACGCTGATGTTCTCGGTGCGCAATCCGATGTCGGGCAACACCGAAGGCTTCGAGGCCGATCTCGCGCGCCTGCTTGCCCGCAAGCTCACGGGCTCGGCCGACAACGTGGAATGGATCAAGACGACCACCGAGAACCGCTTGCCGTTCGTGCAGAACGGCCGGGTCGACGTGGTGATCGCCACGCTCACCATCAACGACCAGCGCAGAAAGGTGATCGGTTTCGCCGGCCCGTATTACGTGGCCGGTCAGGACATCCTCACGCGCCGCGCGGATACGTCGATCAAGGGCCCGCTCGACCTGAACGGCAAGACCGCCTGCGTGCTGAACGGCACGACGGTGGAAGACAACGTCAAAAAGATCGCGCCGCAGACCAGGTTCGTCACCTTCAACGATACCGCCGCGTGCGTCGAAGGCGTCGCCGACAAGCGCTTCGATGCCTACGTGGACGACGGTGCGACGCTCGCGGGCGAAGCGCTGCGCCAGCCTGACAAGTTCCGCGTCGTCGGCAAGCCGTTCACGCAGGAGCCGTGGGGCATCGGTGTAGCGAAGCAGGACGAGCAGTTCCGCGAGTGGATCAGCGCGCAGCTCCAGCAGTCGATCAAGGACGGCACCTGGGACAAGCTCTACGCAAAGAATCTGGAAGGCACGCTCGGCAAGCCGCAAGTGCCGACGATCGAACGCTGAGTCTCGCGCATCCATGGACCCGCTTTATTCGTTTGCGTGGCGCTTTGTCGAGGCGATGGGCGTCACGGTCGAACTATCGCTGCTTTCGTTCGCGATGGCGTTCGCGCTGGGTGTCGCGCTGACCGTGATGGCCATCGGTCCGCTGGCGCCGCTGCGATGGTTCGCCGCGACGTATATCGAAATCATGCGCATGACGCCGCTGCTCGCGCTCCTGCTGCTGTTCGTGTTCGGCCTGCCGAAGCTGGGCTTCATGTACTCGCTTACGACCTCTTCGGTGCTGGTGCTCGGGTTCTACACGGCCGCATGGATCGCCGAGGTATTGCGCGCCGGGGTGAATGCCGTTCCGTCGGGGCAGATCGAGGCCGCGCGCAGCATCGGCATGCGCTTCATGCAGGTGGTCGGCAACGTCGTGATTCCGCAGGCGGTGCGCACGGTGATACCGCCGCTCGGCAATCTGTTCGTCAACCAGATCAAGGCTTCGTCGATCGCCGCGGCGGTGGGCGTGTTCGACATCACCTATACGGCGCAGCGCATCAACTTCGAAACCGCGCAGGCGGTGCCGACGTTTGCGGCGGCCTTGCTGGCCTACATGGCGCTCACGGTGCCGCTGGGACTTCTCATGCGTCGAATCGAACACAACATGGCGGTGACGCGATGAACCGCACCACGGCGCTCTATGAAGCACCGGGTCCCGTCGCGCGAAGGCGGCAGCGCATTTTCTCGGCATTGAGCGCGATCGCCGTGCTGGGCGTGCTCGCCACGATCGCCCTGCGCCTCGGCTCGAGCGGACAGTTCGAAGCGCAGAAGTGGGCGATCTTCTGGCACTGGGGCACGGCAAAATTCCTGTTCGACGGTCTGGTCTCGACGATTCAGGCGGCGCTATGCTCGGCGCTTGCCGCTTTCGTGCTGGCGCTGCCACTCGCGCTCGGCAGGCTTTCGCCGCGCAAATGGGTGCGTATGGTCGCGGGAACCTACGTCGAGTTGTTTCGCGCGGTGCCGCTGTTGCTGTTGATTCTGTTCATGGTGATCGAGTTGCCCGCGCTCGGTTTCGATTGGCCGGCGCTGGGCTTTCTCGTCGTCGCGATGGCGCTGCATCACTCGGCGCTGACGGCCGAAGTCATGCGCGCCGGCATACTGTCGCTGCCGCGCGGACAACAGGAGGCGGCGCTGGCGCTCGGCATGCGTCCCTGGCAGGCGATGCTGCACGTCGTCCTGCCGCAGGCGCTGCGCAACATGCTGCCGGCCTTGATCAGCTCGCTGCTGGCGATCGTGCAGGATACCTCGCTAGGTTACGTCATCCCCTATGACGAACTGCTCCACCGCTCGCAGGATATTTCGAGTTTTGCGCCCGAGTCGTTATTGCAGGCGGCATTCATCGTGACGGTCATGTATGGCGGCGTGAGCGCAGCGCTTCTGTACCTGAAGCGCAGGATCAGCCGCGTTCCGAAGCATGGGCGCGTCGCTGCCGAGGAAGAGCCGAAGAGACGAGAATCCGGTCAGGAAGGCGGCGCCGTCATCCCGTCCGGGGATTCGAAGCGCGCGTGAAAGCAATTCGCGACAGTGCCAGCTGCCGCGGAAGGCTGGTCGATCCGCCGGTCGCCATCCATCCGGGGAGCCGGCGCGGTCGACCCGGTTGACGTCGCCGCCAAGCAGTCCATCGGACAAGCCCATGCCGTCCTTGGCCGGGCGACGTTCGCCCATTCCTGCAATGTGACAAACCGGATGCACCAGGCGCGCCGTTCGAGCGCCGATCTTGTCCACCTCCATTTTCTCCGCGAGCCCGACCATCTGGGCATGCTCCTGCACGGACGCCCGCTGGCGGTTCAATCCTTCCCGCGAGTCGATGCCATACAGACGCATGTCGTCACGCAACTGCATCGCCATCTTGGTGAGCAGTGGATTCGCGCGGAAGAGTCCGATGAACATTTCACATTTCTGCGAGTGCGCCGGGCGCCGCCACCCTCGTCACGGGCAATCTCGTGCAAGGAAGCACGGGCGGCATCGTGGTCGATACGGATCATGTCGCGGGCACCAGCGACCGCCTGACGGTGCCCGGCGACGGGACGCTCGCGGGCCAGCTCGTGATGCGCCCGGCGCGCCTCGGCAACAGCACGATCGATGCGATCGATGTGAGCGGCAAGCTCGATGCGTCGCAGCTGAGCGCGAGCACAAATCGGCAACTGGACGTTCTCGGGCGGCGTCGACGGTGGCTACAACTGGTACGACTCGACCCGCAACGTGACGCTCCCCGGCTATGCCGCACAGGCCAAGGGTGCGTTCAATGCGTACGAAGCCGGACTGCACACACGCGTGGCCTACATTGTTCCGATGAACGACTGGTACGTGAAGCGCTATGTCGACTTGCATCTCGTCCACTACACGGAGCAGGGTGCGGGCGCGCTCGACCTCGCGGTGAACAGCGCGAACGCGACGACGCTGTCGGTATCGCCGATGCTCGAAGTGGGCGGACGCTGGACCTTTGCCAACGGCATGACGCTGCGGCCGGATCTCGCGCTGGGCGCGATCTTTCACAACCGCAACCATTGGGATGCGAGCGCGCAGTTCGTCGGCAGTGCGCCGGGCGCGGCGCCGTTTTCGGCAGTGGCATCGGCGCCTTCGTCGCTGGCGAAGGTGAAGGTCGATATGAACCTCAGTGTCTCGAAGAGCACCGAGCTCAAGCTCGAGTATGGCGGCCAGTTCGGCAGTGGCTACAGTTCGAACGAAGGCATCCTGCGCGTGAACTACCTCTTTTAAGGGCGTCAACGATGCGGGTCCGCCCACCGCGGAACTGCCGGCAAAGCCACGGTGTCGGTGCTTCAGCCGACCTTCACGTGCATGGCCAGGTCCCAGGTGCCCGCGCCGTTCCTGGCCAGGCCGATCACCATCAGGCCGAGCGCCTCGAGCGCATGGGCCATTTGCAGGCCGCCGACATCGAACGGACGCAGTCCAAGACGCTCGACGAAGGCCGAAACGCGAGCCTTGGCTTGCGCATCGTCTGCAGCGATGAACGCGTCGAGGCGGTCGCCCCGAGCAAGGACGTGGCCAAAGATGGTGTTGAACGCCTTCACGGCATGCGCGCCGGCGGGAAGACCTTTCGCGGTCTCCTGCGCACCGGAACTTCCGTGAGGGGTGACGAGGCCCGAGAGGTCGGGAGCAACAGGGTTGGTGATGTCGACTATCACCTTGCCATCGAGTGTGTTTCCAAAGTCGGCGACCACCGCCGCCACACTGGAATAGGGCACGGCGAGAATGACGATGTCGCCCGCCGGCGGGGCGCCGTACGTCCCGGCGGTCGCTTTGTCTGTGAGCTTATCGGCCAGCGCCCGCGCCTTGGCAGGGTCGCGACTGACCACCTCGACGTGGTATCCCGCCCTGTCGGCACGGCCGGCTATCGCCGCGGCCATGCTTCCTGACCCGATGATACTGATAGTGCTCATGGCAAGTTTCCTCATCAGTCTGAGTGTTGTTGATGGTTGTTGGTCGGCTCGCCGCCCATGTGGCGCTCCGGATAAACGAGCGGAGCGCCGTCCACATCGCGTGTCAGAGTTGCGCAAGACCGCCGTCAACGGCGACCTCGCTGGCCGTCATGAAACTGCTGTCCGGCGACGCGAGAAAGGCGGCTACCGCCCCGATTTCCGCCGGATCGGCCATGCGCCGGAGCGGAGTTATCGAGGCGAAGTGCTTTTGGCCTTCCTCGCCCAGCGCTTCCTTGGCCAGTTCGGTCGCCGTTGCTCCCGGCGACAGCACGTTCACCCGGATGCCGGTGCCTTTCAAATCCTCCGCCCAGGTTCGCGCGAGGTTGCGTACCGCCGCCTTGCTCGCGCTGTAGGCGCTCATCGCCGGGGCGCCCGTGGTGCCGGCGCTCGATCCGGTCAGGATGATCGAGCCGCCCTCGCTCATCAGCGGTAATGCCTTCTGGACCGTGAAGATCGTGCCCTTCACATTGGTGTCGAAGGTTTCGTCGATGTGCTCGGCGGTAATCTCGCCGAGCGGAAGCGGGCTTCCTGCCCCGGCATTGGCGAATACGATGTCGAGGGTTCGCCGTTCGGCCTTCACCGCCGCGTAGAGTCGGTCGAGATCGGCCTGATCGGAGACCGAGCCCTTCACCGCGCGGGCGTTGTTCCCGAGATCGGCCAGAGCGGCATCGAGCGCTTCCTGCCGGCGGCCGAAGATGAACACGAAGGCGCCTTCTTCGATAAAGCGCTTCGCCGCGGCGCGGCCGATGCCGGTAGCGCCGCCGGTGATGACAGCGGTCTTTCCATTCAGTCTGTTCATGACACGCATCCTTCAAAACTAAATTGGGAATCACGATTCTGGACCCCTTGCGTCATCAGGCCAATTGACTAAATATCTATGAATACCATCTACTTTCTTGATGCATATGCTCGATAACGTGACCATCAATCAGCTTCGGGCCTTCGTTGCCGTGTGTGACGCAGGCAGCTTTTCCGGGGCGGCGCGCGAGCTCAGGCGTGCACAGTCGGCGATCAGTCATGCGATCGCCGCGCTCGAAAGTGCCTTCGATATCGCGCTGTTCGAGCGCAACACTCGCCGAGCGACGCTGACGGCAGCGGGCCGTAGTCTCCTGCCCGATGCTCGTGGTGTGATTGCACGCACCGAGGAAATGAAGATGCGCGCAGCTTCGATCGCTGAAACGGGTGCGCCGCAGGTCTCGATTGCCGTGGATACCTATTTTCCGCGTGCGCACCTGATCGAATGCCTGCGCACGCTACAGACGGACCGTCCGACCGTTGCAATCAATCTGCGCATGACGACGATGCAGGGCGGCGAGCGTTTGATTCTCGATGGCACCTGCGCTTTGGCCGTGACGATCGCGGACGTGCCGGAACTCGACCCCGGTGCGATAGAGAGGCTGCATCTATGCGAAGCGCGGATGGTGACCGTCTGTGCGCCATCGCATCCGCTGGCCGCGATCGCGGGGCCGATTCCGCGCGAGGAATTCGGCCGGCACATCCAGCTTGTCGTAACCGACAATCAGCCCGACGCAGAAAAGACGCAACAGGGGGTCGCCAGCGAACGCCAGTGGCTGGTGAATGACCTCGGCGCGAAGCACGATCTGCTTCGGGGAGGCTTGTGCTGGGGGCACATGCCCCATCATCTGGTCGCGGAGGACCTCGTGCAGGGCATGCTCGTTGAACTGCAACGGCGCGCCTGGCACATGCGCCCACTCACGTTCATGATCTCGCAGCGGCGCGGGTACTCGTTTTCCGTATGCGAGACGCAACTGGTCGCGCTCCTCGGCAATCGTCAGCGCTTGCCGAAGGATGCAAGCCGGCGCTCCGTCTCACGCAAAGGCAAGAAGGTTTGAACGTGCTCGATCGGGAGCAAGGGACAGGGAGGCAGGATGCTCGACTTGAAGTTATTGAAGACATTCGTGGCAGTGGGTGACCTGCTGCATTTTGGCCGTGCCGCCGAGGCGCTTCACTCCACGCAGCCCGGAGTGACGCAACACATTGCCCGGCTCGAAGCGCAACTGGGCGTCCAGTTGCTTCGGCGGAGTAAGCGCGCCGTGTCGCTCACCGAAGCGGGAACGACCCTCCTTCGACAGGCATCGCAGATGCTCGCGCTGGCGGATCGCATGCATGCCGATGCGCGCGCGATGGGCGATGGATTAGGCGGCCACCTGCTGATCGGACTTTCATCGGCGATCATTCACAGCACCGTGCCTGCGTGTATCAGGGCCTTTCGTCACGCTCATCCGCTGATTCGAATAACGCCGACCGTCGAGCGTGCGGATCGTTTGTATGAGCTGCTCGATGCGTCGCTCGTCGACATTCTGGTCACCACGCTACCCAAACGCGACGATGCATTCCACACCGTAAAACTCCAGGCGCGCATCGAGATGGGCGTCGCATTGCCGAGCGACCATCCGCTCGCGAAAGCGCCGATGCTGTCGATCGGCGATCTGGCCGATGAACCTTTCTACACGGTGCCGCGCGAGCGTCATCCCGAGGTGTACGACAGTCTTACCGCCATCATCAGGCGGCGCGGCAGGCCGGCTCGCATCGTGGGCCATGAGATTTCCTTCACCAATCTGCTCGCGCGGGTAGCGCTTGGCGACGGCGTGGCGCTCGTGCCTCGCGCTTACGCGGGCATCGCGACACCCGGCGTGAACGTCGTGCCGGTCAGTGATGCGTCATTGTCGACGCTTCAGGCCTATCTGGTTTATCGACGTGACCGTGGCGAAGTCGCCGTCGAGCAATTTGTGCGAGCGATGAGAGCGCGAAAGGGTGCGTCAGGGCCGCGTCCGACGCGCGTCGTTAATAAGCGTTCGTTATCAAAGGCGACGAAATAATAATTGGCACAGTAGTGCCAAAACATTCACCATCTCGAAGATTTCGCTAACAGGCCGATGCCTTCTTCATGACGAGGGTGCCCACAGCGCCATGTTGCGCACATCGGCTTACCGAAGTCGATGTGATCCTTGCCGCTCAAGAACAGGAGTTCCAATGAACATCGATATCGTGCCGGGCGCGAACACGCTTGCGGACTGGTACGCCGTATACGCTCATGGCGCAACCGCGTTACTGGGTGATGCGGGCCGCGTCAACGTCACGCGCTCGGCGGCGATGGTTGACGAAATGATTGCGAAGGGCGACGCCGTGTATGGGGTGAATACCGGCTTCGGCAAGCTGTCGAACAGACGGATCGATGCAGCCGACCTGCATACGTTGCAGGAGAATCTCGTGCTCTCGCATACGGTCGGCGTGGGCGATCCGCTGCCGGAGGGCGTCGTGCGCCTTGTGATCGCGCTCAAGTTGGCGGCGCTGTCGCTGGGTGCATCCGGTGTGCGCGGCGAAGTCGTCGAATTGCTCGAACAGATGCTGATGCGAGGTGTGTTGCCGGTGATACCGGGGCAGGGTTCGGTCGGCGCTTCCGGAGATCTTGCGCCGCTTGCCCATCTCTCGTCGGTGATGATCGGCCGAGGTCGCGCGACGTTCAACGGCGAGTTGCTCAGCGGCGCGGACGCATTGTCGCGCGCTGGACTGAGTGCCATCCGGTTCGGCCCGAAGGAAGGACTCGCGATGCTGAATGGCACGCAGGTATCCACGGCCTTGTGCCTCGCTGGACTGTTCGAAATCTGGCGCGTTGTGCAATCGTCGCTGGCCGTTGCCGCGTTGACCTTTGAAGGCGCGCTTGGGTCGACCGCGCCGCTCGATCCCCGCATCCACGCGCTCAAGCCGCATCGCGGGCAGGTCGAGGTCGCCTCCGCGTTGCGCGATTTGCTTAAGGAAAGTGATTTCCGCGAGTTGCAGCGCACCAAGGGGAGATTGCAGGATCCCTACAGCTTGCGCTGCATTCCTCAGGTGATGGGCGCATGCCTCGAAGTGTTTCGCTTCGCCTGCTCAATGCTTGAGACCGAGGCGCGCAGCGCGTCGGACAACCCGCTGATCCTTGTCGATAACGGTGACGTCATCTCGGGCGGCAACTTTCATGCGGAACCCGTCGCGTTCGTCGCCGATGCGCTTGCGAACGTAGCGGCAGAGACGGGCGGCATGGCCGAGCGGCGCATCGCATTCCTGCTCGATGGATCGATGAGCGGGTTGCCGCCATTTCTGACGGGCACCAGCGGACTGACGTCGGGTTTCATGAGCCTGCAGATCACGGCGGCTGCGCTTGTAGCCGAAAACCGTCAACGTTCGCATCCGGCATCGGTCGAGAGTGTTCCGACGGTGGGCAATCAGGAAGATCACGTGTCGATGGCGACGCACGGTGCGCGCCGTCTTCTGGATATGGCGCGCAACGCGGATGCGATCGTGGCAATCGAACTTCTCGCCGCGACGGAAGCGATGGAGTGTCACGGTACATTGCGCTCGTGCGCGACGCTCGAAATGCTGCGCTCCGCCGTGCGCGAGCGCGTGCCTTCGATGGCCACGGACTGGGAGTTCTCCGGCGCGCTGGACCATGCGCAGTCGCTTGTGAAAAGCGGTGAACTCGCGAGGCTCGCTGGATTGGCTGTCGTACCACGCTTCGAATGATGAACGTGTCCGCGAGGGGGTGCGTCGATTTTGCTCGTAAGAGGGGTGACGATGGCGCACGTGGTCCGCTGCGATTTTCTCCGGTTCGAGCGCGTGCCTTTAAGGTCAGTTGGGGGCAAGTGTCGTGAATGGTGCGCATCCTGTCGGACTTCCCTGTTCAGCAAACTCAGGAATGACTTGTGCGAACGAAGAGACTGGTATGTGATGCTCGTATTCAGGTCCGCTACGGTTCTGCGAGAATCTGCCAGGGGAAGACGCCGCTCAGCGCCCACCCGCATCGGGTGCCATCCGATCAACGCTTTTCCCGGCTCCTTCAGCATTTTCGTCGTGCGGTCGAATCTAAGCAGCAAGCCCGCGGCCGCACTCGACGGGGGCCGGTCGACTGGTCGCCTTTCTCGTCGAATGGAGCACGAGAATGTACGCACGGTCTCTGAACATCAATGTGCATGACAGCCAGATCGACGATCTCATGCAGCGACTGCGCAACACTCGCTTTCCCGCGGGTCTCGACGCGCAGCAGTGGGATGATGGCGCGGGCCTGGCGTTCATTCGGCGCTTGACGGATTACTGGCAAACTCAGTTCGACTGGCGTGCGCAGGAAGCGCGGCTCAATGAATTGCCGAATTTTCAGGCGAGTATCGACGGATGCGAGATTCATTTTGTTCATCAGAAAGGCAAAGGTCCTGCGCCGATGCCGCTCGTGCTGACTCACGGCTGGCCGGGCTCGTTCGTCGAGATGGAGCGCGTTATCCCGCTTCTGACAGATCCCGCAGCATTCGGCGGCGATCCGGCTGACGCGTTTCATGTGGTCGTTCCTTCATTACCCGGCTTCGGCTTTTCTACAGCATTGCAGACCTCTGGAAGCGGCGCCCACGGCATCGCCGGGATGTGGCTCGAACTCATGACTAAGCTCGGCTACGACCGGTTCGGTGCTCAGGGAGGAGACATTGGCGCCGGGGTTTCGATGTGGCTTGCGCGACGTTTCCCTGCACAGATGATCGGCGCGCATGTCAACTACATCCCTGCGAGCTTTCGGCCGCCCGTGAGCGACAGCCTGTGTCCGGTGACCGAAGAGGAGCGCGCCTATCTCGACGCCGTCGCAGCCTGGGCGAGTACGGAAGGTGCGTATGCGTCGGTCCAGAGTACCAAGCCCCAAACCCTGTCGTATGCGATGACCGATTCTCCTGTTGGTCTTGCTGCCTGGATCGCAGAGAAGTTCCGGACCTGGAGCGATTGCAATGGCGACATCGAAAGCGTCTTCACGATGGATCAGTTACTGACCGATATTTCGATCTACTGGTTCGGCCACGCGCTCGACGCGTCTTTTCGAATCTACAAGGAAAACCGCCTCCGCCCGCTGGTTTTCAGCCTGTCGGAACGCGTGGCGACGCCGTTGGGTGTGGCGGTATTTCCCCGCGAGTTGCCGATGCCTCCCCGTTCCTGGCTCGAACGGGTTTTCGAGGTACGGCGATGGAGTTCGATGCCACGTGGCGGCCACTTTGCGGCGCTGGAGCAACCGGAACTGCTCGTGGAGGACATTCGCGCTTTCTTTCGTCCCCTTCGTCACGCCGGTGGTTACGGCGCTGGAAGCGTAGATTGATTAAAGACTGGGAAAGCGGGTTGATCGAGAAGAGTCGCGACCTGGTTTTCCGATGGAATCGCAGCCGGCGCACCAGATATTCGATCCCTGGAACGGGCGTCCGCGGCCCAGCGAAATGCCATAGAAGTTCCTCTTCATTATGTCCCGGCAGCGTGGAATTGTCGGCGAGCGAGCGACTCTACAATCGGCGTTGGTCCGCGGCAATGTTTCGCAGATGACTGACCGTGCGTAACGAAACTCGCTGGCAGAACGCTTATCGGTATGCCGAGTTCAGAAGACCGGAGCGTCGCGATGCCGGGATAGCCAGAAAAATACGTCCTTCCACGATGCGCAGGATCGCCTGTTGCGCGAAGACGTTGCAACGACAATCCTTCAGCCGTATGAACGGATGGCTAGCTAACTACGGTGCAGTCGATAATTCCAGGAATCCGTAAAGGAGTTCGCCGGCATCGCGTTCAACTCTGACTTGCAGCTTCTTCACTATTGGCTGCGAAGCTTCTATGCCATCATCGCAGCGACTTGTATAGGACGTTCGCAGTCTCGGAGGCCGGCAATCATGCATTCGCAAACACCTGTCGTCGACGCGGTCATTCGTTCCCGCAAAGCCGTTCGGCTCTTTCTTCCGGACGCAGTCGCGCGAGAGGAAATCGTCGATATTCTGGATGTCGCACGCAGCGCGCCCAGTAACTCGAACACTCAACCGTGGCATGTTCATGTGCTGGGCGGCAGCATCAAAGGGCAATTGAGCGCGGCGCTCGCGCGTGCGCACGTGGAGGATCGTCACCCGCCGTTGCAACATTTTCCCAGTCCATTGCTCGGCGCATGTCAACCGAGGCAGGAGGACTTTGGTGCGCGATATTACGGCGCGCTGGGCATCAACAAGGAGGACGCCGCCGCGCGCTCGCGGGCTTCCGGTAGAAATTTCGATTTTTCGGTGCACCCGTTGGCATGATTTTCACGATCGATGCCCGCTTGAAGAAATATAGCTGGCTCGACTACGGCCTGTTCTTGCAGACCGTCATGATCGCGGCACGCGCACGCGGTCTCGACACGTGCGCGCAAGTCTCGTTCGCGCGTTACCCGGGCATCATTGCCGATCACCTCGATTTGGCGGCGGGGCACGATGTTGTGTGTGGGATGTCTCTCGGCTACGCGGATGAAAGCGCTGTGATCAACCGGCTTGAAATTCCGCGCGAGTCCGTCGATGGGTTTGCATCATTCGCCGGGTTCGAGGAATACGCCTGATCCGCACGACTGCATGGTTCGCCAAGGACGGCAGACTCGCCGACGAAAAGGCAGAAGGCGAGGTCCGATCGGTCGGAGCCGCTCTGGTCGAAGTCGCGCGACGACTGGCCCGGGCAGGACCTGAACGATTTGCCGCTCGCCAACCTGTCGCGAGCGAGCGCAACGCATGCCTCGCCCGGACAGCGACAATAAAAATCCAGCTATAAAACGGCTTCTGCCACGAGGTGCAACGCCGGCGCCAGTTTCATGCACACATCCGGACGCTCCAGCGCGTACGCCAGATTCTTCTGCGCGATCTGCACATGCTCGGTCGCCAGCGCCTGCGCGCGCGCACCTTCACCGCGCTCCATTGCGTCGACCAGACTGTGATGCTGCTGATGCGCCATGAATAACCATTGTCGTCCTTCCTCGATGGCGGACTGCATCGGCAGCATCGCGCTCGCGGCGGCAAACGGTAGTCGATTGTTCATGTCGATGGCGCGCATCAGCGCCGCATTGCCCGAGCCTTCGACGATCAGCTTGTGGAAGCGATTGTTCATGTCGGTGTAGGCGGCGTAGTCGTCGAGATCCAGTTCGGACTTGGCGAGCAGGCGGTCGCCCGCACGCAGACATTCGGCGAGCGCGTTCGACAACTGGCGCGGCACGCCGTGTTCCGCGACGAGCCGCGCGGCCATGCCTTCCAGATGTCCGCGTACCGCGATGGCATCGGCGATTTCGGCGGCGGTGATGCGCCGCATGACGTACCCGCCGGCGGGCGACGGCTCGACCAGACCTTCCTGCTCCAGCGTCGCGAGCGCGAGCCGAACCGGCGTGCGCGACGCCTTCAGGCGCTCGGCGAGCGCGACTTCGCCTAGACGTTCGCCGGGCGCGAATTCGCCCTTGAGTATCAGATCGCGCAGATAGATCAGCACGCGTTCCTGCTGGGATTCCATGGTTTTTTCTCCTTTGCCGCCTTCGATGATTCTAGGCGAAGGTTGCTTGTCTGTGTTCACTTGTGGTCGTGAATGTTTTTAGATGTATGCAATATGCCCGATGAGCGTCATTTTCATGTATTACGAATCAGAACAGGGTAAGTCCGGATATCTCGAAAAAATAGTTAATAATCAGCAATATAAGCATGATAGGAGGCGTTGGCAGCGACTTTTCGGCACGCGTGTGCTGCATACATCGTTTGTACAAAAAGCCAGAAATGGCTATTCTCACTCTCAACAACCCGTGACGTTGCATGCAACCGATCGACATCTGAATTCAATGAACGGAGATAGCACCATGATGAGCTCGCAGCAAAACGAGACGATCACCCGTGTCGGGCAAGGCACGCCCGGCGGCCAGTTGCTGCGCCGATACTGGCAGCCCGTCGCGCTTGTCGAGGAGTTGCCCGACGAGCGTCCCGTGAAGGCCGTGCGTCTGATGGGTCAGGATTTCGTCGTGTTCAAGGACGAACAGGGCCGCTATGGCATGCTCGATCGCGACTGTCCGCACCGAGGCGCGGATCTCGCGGCCGGACGTCTTGAAGGCGGCGGTCTGCGGTGCGCATTTCATGGCTGGCTTTTCGATGTCAACGGCCGCTGCCTTTCGACGCCCGGCGAACCCGTCGGCAGCACGCTCTGCAACAAGGTGCGTCAGACCGCGTATCCGGTCATCGAGAAGAGCGGAATTCTTTTTGGCTATATCGGCCACGGCGAGCCGCCCGCGTTTCCGAATTTCGATTGCTTCGCCGCGCCCGAGGCCTACACCTTCGCGTTCAAGGGATTGTTTGAATGCAACTGGCTGCAGGCGCTTGAAGTGGGCATCGATCCGGCGCACGCGTCGTTTCTGCATCGCTTTTTCGAGGACGAGGATGTCAGCGAGAGCTATGGCAAACAGTTTCGCGGCGCATCGGCGAATTCGAGCATGCCGATCACCCAGGTCCTGCGCGAATACGAATCGCCTGAGATTCTCGTGAGCCCGGCAGATTACGGTTTGCGGCTCATTGCGAAGCGTGTGCTCGACGACGCGCATACGCACGTGCGCGTGACGAACGTCGTGTTTCCGCAAGCCTTCGTGATTCCCATGAGCACCGAGATGACGATCACGCAATGGCACGTGCCCGTCGATGACGAGAACTGCTACTGGTACGCGATCTTCACGAGTTTCGGCGCGCCCACCGACCGCGCACAGATGCGCGAGCAACGGCTCGAGCTGTATGAGTTGCCCGACTACACCTCGCGCAAGAACAAGCGCAACAACTACGGCTTCAACGCGCAGGAGCAGCTCAACGAAACCTATACGGGCATGGGCTTCGATATCAACGTGCACGATCAATGGGCCGTCGAATCGCAGGGCGCGATTCAGGACCGCACGCGCGAGCATTTAGGTACGACGGACAAGGGCATCATCGCTTATCGCCGCTTGCTCGTCGATGCAATTGAGAAGACACAGACGGGTGAAAAGACGCTGATGCTGATCGACGAAGAGCAAGCCGCGCATCTGACGGGACCTGCTTCGATCGATGGCATCGCGCCGACGGATCGTTGGGATGACTACTGGAAAGAGTCCGATGCGAGTCGGCGCGCACAGTCGCCGTGGTCCGCGCCGAAGGCCTGAACGCAACCGTCCTGCCACCTGAATGGAGCGCGCGGCATATGATTGCCGCGCGGATCGAACATGTCTTTCGTAGAAACCCACGGTTTGTGGACGGATGCCCAGCACACCGCCTATGCCGGGCTTGTTGAGCGCCTGAAGAAAAGCGATGTGAAAGTGGTGCGCTTTTCGTTTCCCGATCAGCACGGCCTGTTGCGCGGCAAGACGCTCGTCGTCGACGAGGCTATCAGGGCGATGAGAAGCGGCGTTACGCTCACGACCACGCTGTTCGCCAAGGACACGTCGCATCGCACGGTGTTTCCTGTGTTCACGGCGGGCGGCGGCTTCGACATGCCCGAGATGCAGGGCGCGTGCGACACGCTAATGGTCGCCGATCCCGAAACTTTCCGTGTGCTGCCGTGGGCGCCGCATACCGGATGGGTGCTGTGCGATGTGCATTTCGCCAACGGCATGCCCGTACCGTTCGGCACACGGCATCTGTTTCGCCGCGCGCTGGATCGGTTGTCGAAACATGGCTTCGAATTCGTCTCGGGACTCGAAGTGGAGTTTCACGTGTTCAAGGTCACTGACCCGCACATGAAGCCCGAGCATTCGGGGCAGCCCGGCTTGCCGCCCGATGTCGAACTGCTGTCGCACGGTTTTCAGTATCTGACCGAGTTGCGCTATGACGCCGTCGACGATGTGATGGAGTTGCTTCGCCGCAATATCGACGGACTCGGCCTGCCGGTGCGCTCGCTCGAAGTGGAGTATGGACCGAGCCAGTTCGAATTCACCTTTGCGCCGACCAAGGGCATCAAGAGCGCCGACGACATGGTGCTGTTTCGCAGTGCGGTGAAGCAGATCTGCCAGCGCAACGGCTATCACGCGACGTTCATGTGCCGCCCGCGCATTCCGAATGTCGTGTCGAGTGGCTGGCATCTGCATCAGTCGTTGCTGCATGCGGGCGACGGCACGAACGCGTTCATGCCCGGCGATGCAACCGAACCGTTGTCTATCACGGGTCGACGTTATCTCGCCGGTCTGCTTGCGCATGCGCGGGGCGCGACATCATTGTCCACGCCGACGATCAACGGCTATCGGCGTTATCGGCCGTATTCGAACGCGCCGGATCGGGCGAACTGGGGCCGCGACAATCGCGGCGTGATGCTGCGCGTACTCGGCGGCGCGAACGATGCAGCGAGCCGCATCGAGAATCGTGTGGGCGAACCGACTGCAAATCCATATCTGTATTTTGCCTCGCAAGTGATTTCGGGTCTTGACGGCATGCAGCGCAAGCTCGAGTTGCCAGCCTCGGCGGATACGCCCTATGAAACGCAAGCCGAAGCGTTGCCACGCAGTCTGAACGATGCGCTCGATGCGCTTCGGGCCGACGAATGTTTGCGCGAAGGGCTCGGCAGTGCCTTCGTCGACTACTTCTGCAAGCTCAAGCAGGCGGAGATCGATCGCTTCAATCTGGAAGTCACCGAGTGGGAGCATCGCGAGTATTTCGAGGCGTTCTGACGCTGCGCCTTTTCATGCGCCCATAGCAAGGAGAATTGTCATGCCTGTTGTAACCTATATTCTGCGCGACGGCGAGCGTCGCGAGATCGACGTACCCGACGGCACGAGCGTAATGGAAGCCGCGATTCACAACAACGTGCGCGGCATCGATGCGGAATGCGGCGGATGCCTGTCCTGCGCAACCTGCCACGTTTATATCGACGAGTCGTCCACGGCGCAGTTGCCATCGCCCGATGAGTCGGAAATCGAACTGCTCGACGGTGTCGCGGCCGAGCGCCGTCCCGAGAGCCGTCTGAGTTGCCAGCTCGTCGCGAGCGCCGCGATGAACGGACTCGTCGTGCAGATTCCACAAAGGCAAGGGTGAGATCATGAATCGCACGCTCGTGATCGTCGGCGCGTCGTATGCGGGCGTGCAGCTCGCGGCGTCCGCGCGGGAACATGGCTTCGATGGCCGCATCGTGCTGCTCGGCGACGAGCCCGATGCCCCTTATCAACGTCCGCCCCTGTCGAAGGCGTTTCTGTCGGGCGCCTTCAGCGAGGGGCGTCTGCCACTGCGTTCGCCGGCCTTTTTCGATGAAGAGAAGATCGAGTGGATGCCTTCGATGCGCGCGACGTATATTGATCGCGAGCGTCGCGAAGTGGAACTGCACGAGGGCACGCGCATCGGCTATACCCATCTCGCGCTGACGACAGGCGCGCGCGTACGCAAGCTCGATTGTCCCGGAGCGCAACTCGACGCGGTTCATTACCTGCGCGATTTGCGCGATGCGCGGCGGCTCGCGCGAGCAGCGCGCTCGGCGCGGCGGGCGGTGGTGATCGGTGGCGGTTATATCGGTCTGGAAGCTGCGGCGTCGCTGCGTCAGATGGGCGTCGACGTAACGGTCGTCGAGACCGAGGCACGCGTGCTCGCGCGCGTCGCGTCGCCCTGGATGTCGGACTTCATGCAGCGCGCGCACGAACTGCATGATGTCGCGTTCAGATGCGGGCGCAAGGTCGTCGCGGTGCGGCCTGCCGACGGCGCAGTATCTGTCGTCCTCGACGACGACACGCACTTGCCATGCGAGGTCGTCGTGGTGGGCATCGGCGTCGTGCCGAATACGGAGATCGCGGCGGAGTGCGGACTGACCGTGGCGGGCGGCATCGCCGTCGATGAATGCGGCCGCACGAGCGACCCTGCAATCGTCGCGGCGGGTGACTGCGCTTCGTTCGTGCCGCATTGGGCATCAGCGGGGTCGCGGGCGTGTCGCGTGGAGTCGGTGCAGAACGCGAACGACATGGCGAGGAGCGCGGCCGCCACGGTAACCGGAAAGCCCGAACCCTATCGTGCGGTGCCTTGGTTCTGGTCCGATCAATACGACCTGAAGCTGCAGATGGCCGGCGTCAACACGGGCTTCACGCATCATGGATTGCGCGGTTCCGTCGAAGAAAAAAAGTTCTCCGTTTTCTATTTCCGCGGCGATGTGCTGATTGCCGTAGACAGCGTCAATCGCCCGCAAGAGCACATGTTGGCGCGCAAGCTGCTCGCTAAAAGCACGAGGCTCACGCTGTATCAGGTTCAGGATTCTGCATTCGACCTTAAGGGAGCCGCGCAATGAAGCCGATCGTCGGCGTGGTGTGCGATCGCTTTTTTGTCGGCGAGCATGATTCGCATGGCGCGAAACATAGCTATGTCCGTGCGTTGACCGCCTGCTCGCGCGTGAATCCGGTGCTGATTCCGGCGTCGCGCGACATCGAGTCCGTTGCGGACTATCTCGAGGTCGTCAGCGGCCTGCTGTTTCCGGGCGGCGCATCGAATGTCGAAGCCCGCCGATACGGCGGCGAAACAGATGACGCCATGCTCGTCGATGTGGACCGCGATCATGTCGCGCTCGAACTGATGCGAGGCGCCGCCGATCGCGGCATGCCGGTCCTCGGCATTTGCCGTGGATTTCAGGAGATGAACGTCGCGTTCGGCGGCACCTTGCACTCCGACATCCATGTGTCCGGGCATTCCGAAGATCATCTCGAAGACATGAGCGAAGCGTTGCTCGTGCGCTACCGCTATCGGCACGACATCGAACTCGTCGATGACAGCACATTGTCGATGCTCGCGGGTGGCGCGCGGAGCGTGCGGGTGAATTCCCTGCATCGTCAGGGCGTCGCCGCGCTTGCTCCCGGCCTCGTCGTGGAAGCGCGTGCGCCCGACGGCCTGATCGAGGCCGTTCGTCTCGACGGACATCCTTTCGCACTGGGCGTTCAATGGCATCCCGAAGCGATGACAGCGAGCGATGCGCTGTCGCGCGCGCTGTTCGAAGCGTTCGGCGAGCGTTGCCGGCACTATGCGATGTCGCGCGCGGAGTGATGCCATGTCCACGGACCGCATCGACCTCAACCTGCTGCGCGTCTTCGACGCGATTTACGAGGACCGCAATCTCGCGCTGGCGGGCAAACGCCTCAATCTGAGCCAGTCCGCCATCAGTCATGCGCTCGGCCGCATGCGCGATGTGCTCGGCGACGATTTGTTCATCCGCACCGGACGTGGCATGGAGCCCACCGTGCGCGCGCTCGCAATGGCGACGCAGGTGCGCGGTGCGCTCGCGCAGATCAAGGCGGCACTCGGCGTCGATGCGTTCGATCCAGGCGTTGCGCAGCGGACGTTCGTGATCGCCGCGAACGACTACATTACCGCGCTCTTGCTGGGCAGGCTCAGTCAACGCCTGCGCGCGGAAGCGCCGTTGGTCGATCTCGTCGTGCGGCCTTCGACGCGGCTCGACCTCGCGGGCCAGATCGATGTCGGGCGCATCGATCTGGCGGTCGGCATTTTCGCCGATGTGCCGCGCCGCTTTCGTTCTCTTCAGGTCTGGGAGCAGACCGACGTCGTGCTGCTGCATCGCGAACACCCGATCGCGGACCGCGCGCTCGCGCCTGCCGACTTGCTGGCGTATCCCTTACTCGCGGTCTCGCAGGGCGGCGAGGAGGAAGGCGCGGTGAGCGGCTTTATCGTCGAACGCGGACTGGCGCGGCAGTCGGAGATGTTCGATCGTGAAGCGCTTAACCGTGCTTATGCCGATAGCGCGGCGATACCTCGCGTGCGCATGGCCGTTGCACACTCGCTCGCGATTCCCGCGCTCTTGCGCCACAGCGACATGCTCGCGCTGGTGCCTTCGTCGCTCGCTCGTGAACTGGAGCGTCATGGCGAACTGAAGATGCGCGCGGCGCCCTACGAATGCCCCGACGTCGCCGTGCGCGCTGTCTGGCACGAGCGCAACGATGCGGACCCCGCGCTGCAATGGCTCAGACAGCAACTCATCGACGTTTCGCGCCAGGTGCGCTGCCGCTGATGCGCGGCATTCAAGATCCTCATGCAGGGAATTCCCCACGATTGCGCTGCTGCGTGCGATCGCCTGAACGTCGTTGAAATGCCCGTAAAAATGGGCTTTTCTGATCGAAACGGCGTGATCGCGGGAGGCGTCACATGACACTTCCTCGCGATTCGCGCCGCGCCTTCGTAATTTGCCGGGTTGTTCGCGCGTATGCGCGCTCTTAATCTGGGCGCCCCGTGGATAGAGAGAGGAAGCAATGGAAGATACAAAGACCGTCGATGTTCTGGCGCTCATCAACACGCGCCCGTTTTCACGCTACCAGTGGCTCGTGTTCGCGATGTGTTTCGTAATCGTGCTGATGGATGGTTTCGACACGGCCGCGATTGGCTTCATCGCGCCTTCGCTCGTGACCGAATGGAATTTAAGC
This sequence comes from Caballeronia insecticola, assembly GCF_000402035.1. Taxonomy (GTDB): domain Bacteria; phylum Pseudomonadota; class Gammaproteobacteria; order Burkholderiales; family Burkholderiaceae; genus Caballeronia; species Caballeronia insecticola. The sequence continues at coordinate 224,877 of NC_021295.1, read as the reverse complement.
CGTGCCGCGCTTGCACCGGTATTGAGCGCGGCGCTCTTCGGGCTCGCCTGCGGTGCGATTTCGTCTGGGCCGCTTGCCGATCGTTATGGAAGGCGTCTGGTGCTGATCGTGTCGGTGCTGGTATTCGGACTCGCGTGCCTGAGTTCGGGCTATGCGAATGACCTGACCGGACTCATCGTATTGCGCTTCGTGACCGGCATCGGTTTGGGTGCCGCGATGCCCAATGCCGTCACGCTGATGAGCGAGTTCTGTCCGCAGAGCCGTCGTGCGACCATCGTCAACATGATGTTTTGCGGCTTTCCGCTAGGTGCCGCATTCGGCGGGTTTCTTGCCGCATGGATGATTCCGCAATTCGGCTGGCGCGGCGTGCTGTACTTCGGGGGCGCCGTGCCATTGATCCTGACGGCCATGCTTGTGCTGGTGCTGCCGGAATCCATTCAATACATGGTGTCGAAGCGAAAGCCCGTCGAGCGCATCCGGCGGGTCCTCGCGCGCATGACGCCCGAAGTTCCGCCGGCTGAAGCGTTCACGATGCACGAGAGCGTGATGCACGCGGCAGGCAGCGGCGGGGCGCGCGTCGTGTTGTCTCGCTCGTACATCTTGGGCTCGTCGATGCTGTGGCTATGCTATTTCATGGGCCTCGTCATCTTCTATGGCCTCATCAACTGGATGCCGGTGCTGCTCAGGGATGCGGGCCTCAGTCCGCAACGCGCCGCGATGGTCTCCGCACTCTTTCCGCTCGGTGGCGTGGGAACTGTGTTGTGCGGCATGTTGATGGATCGCTTCAATCCGAACGGTGTCGTGGCCGCGGCGTATGCGCTCGGCGCGATCTGCGTGTATGCGATCGGCCAGACTGTCGGCAATGTCGGCTTGCTGGTATGCGCCGTGTTCATCGCGGGCGTGCTCGTGAACACGGCACAGGCATCGATGCCGTCGCTCGCGGCGGCGTTCTATCCCACGGCGGGGCGCGGCACCGGCGTTGCGTGGATGCTCGGCGTTGGCCGCTTCGGTGGGATCGCGGGTTCCTTTCTCGTCGCGGAGCTCTCGCGGCAGCAGATGAGTTTGCCAGGCATCTTCAGCGTGGTCGCGGCGGCTGGTGCGGTGTCGTGCGTGGCATTGTTGTTCAAGCAGTTGACAAGCCGCCAGGCCGCCAGGTCCGATGCGCAAGCCCGCCAGCCGGCGGTTCATTAACAGCGCTAAGAAATGAAAATCCTCTGCAAGCCGCGTGACATTGCAGAGGATTCGCCAAAACCCTTCGGCTCTTATTGCCTGGGCGGCTCGATGTCGTACGCAATTCGTCCGGCAGGCAGGAAAAACAAGGCAATCACGGCGCCGCCCTTCGCCTCCGGATAGTGATGACTTCCCGGTGCGGGCGCAGTCCATCCCCCATAGCACCATCCATTCGGTCCGTTGAGCGCTGCGCCTTCGTCAAGCGGCACCACCATATTGAACTCGCCATACGGATGCGCGTGGTAGTCGCCGCGGAGACTGCCTTCAGGATTGGTTTGATCATTCCCGGTGCTGTCCATCAGAACCGCCGTGATGCTGAAGTAGAACGTTTCCGGACACGGCTCGACTAGCCTTGCGCGCCGATAGCGCGGGCCGGAAATCTCGACATCGGCCGCCCAGCCTTCTTGCACGCCAAGCCTGATGAGACGGGCCAGATCCTTATACAACGTGCTATCGAGGCCGTATTTTGTGTTGAGCCATTGTTCGACGTCGGAGTCCGTCGTCATATCCCTGACCTCCTGAAGGAAGGGCAGGCAGCGCGCGACGAGTTCGTCTTTGCGGGTTTCGGCAGTTTGAAGCGGGGACATTGCATTCTCTCCTTGAGTTTGAATGACGGCTGGCCCGAGCCACGATGCCATGTAGCTTCGCGCGCTGGAAGCGAAGTTGTTGCAAGGCAAGCTTGAATGTCGTGCAAGTTGAAAAGCGGCGTAGTGAACGATGGCGTTCGCACCCACGCAGCTATCCATCAAAGCCGTTCAAGAGCAGGTTGAACACATTTCAATTCGTCTTTCGGGCATCGAGTGAAGGGTCGTTTGCTCCTACCCATAGATGATTTCTCCTCGAACGGCGTGGGAGAGAAAATGCGATGTCTCACGATTGCGTGAACAAAGCAACATCGTCTCGCATGCGGTTCCTGATCGCGTTCTGCAATGTATTCGACACCGGGGTTTCCCCGTTGTCGGCTCGACGCTCTATCCCCAAGCTCGCCGCGGTAGTTTCCAAAACAATGATGAGACATGCGGTATCCGAATTAAATCGGTATGTCGCTCACAGGAGAGTTCATGAGATATGGCCGCATCGCGATCTTTGTCGCCGGGTTGTTCAATGCTTCCGCCCATGCGCAAAGCAGCGTCACCTTGTACGGCGTGATCGACACGGGCGTCGAATACGTGTCGCACGCCAATGCAGCGGGCGATGCCGTCGTGCGTATGCCCGGCATCACGGGCGAGTTTCCCTCACGCTGGGGCATGCGAGGCGTCGAGGATCTGGGCGGAGCGATGAAGGCCGTATTCGTACTCGAAAGCGGCTTCAACGTGCGGGCGGGCGACTCGGGACAAGGCGGGCGACTCTTCGGACGGCAGGCGTTCGTCGGCCTGGAAGGGCCGTGGGGAACATTGTCCTTGGGGCGCCAATACACGATGACCTATTGGGCCATGGGAGACGCCGATATCCTCGGCCCCGACATCTACGGCATCGGCGCACTGGATGCCTACCTGCCGAACGCTCGAAGCGACAACACGATCGCCTACAAAGGCAAGTTTTATGGCGTGAGCGTCGGCGGCTCATACTCGGCTGGCCGCGACAGCGCCGGCACGGGCAATTCGCCGGGACAGGGCACCTGCTTCGGACCGGTACCCGGCGACGTGAGTCAATGCCGCGAATGGAGTGCGATGCTGAAGTACGACGGCACCTATTTCGGCCTTGCGACGTCCTACGACGAGCAACGCGGCGGCACGAACGCGGCCGCGAACTTCTTCGATGGCGTCACACCGACTCACATCACATCGAGCGGGGACAAAGATGCCCGCATTCAGACGAACGGTTACGTCAACGTGATGGGCGTCAAGCTGGGCGGTGGCTGGATAGGTCGCCGCGTGACGTCGGATGACACGGCCGGGAGCGTGCGCTCCAATCTCTTCTATCTCGGCGCGCAGTACTACGTCACGCCCGCGCTGGCGCTTGATGGAGAAGCGTATCGGGTGATCGTTCAGCAACACGATACACGCGCGACCATGGCGAGCCTGCGCGCGACGTATTTTCTGTCGAAGCGAACCGCAGTGTACGGTAACGTCGCCTATCTGTGGAACAGCGCTCGCGCGCGATTTTCGGTGAGCGCGGGCGGCGGCGGTACGACGCCTGCGGTGGGCGTAGGGCAACTCGGCGCGATCATCGGACTGCGGCATTCGTTCTGATCGCTTGAAGCGTGCCATGTCGTGCCGTCAGGAGAACGCCTAGGGACCGCCGTTATTCATGAATGCGGCGCGGTACCTTCGAGCTTGACATGAATAATATCGGCGTCGTTTTGGCAGTATCTTGATAGCGGTAGGCATGGCTGAGACGGCAGTTCCTCGCAGGCCGAGCTCGGACCAAAATCCGCGTAGCGCTCGCGAATGATCGTGAGCGCCCGATTGGCCGTTGCCGCATCCTGCCGATTGTTGGTGGGCTTCGCCCGTCGACGTGACACCAGCCCGGTTGGCCCGTCGTCAGGATAGCGCGCCACCGGACGCCGAATCTGGCGGGTGCTCAGACCTTGCCGCTCGGCGGCAGGGCCTGGCTTGAGTTGGCGGCGTTCGGCGACTGCCTGAATCAGTCCGAGTCGGTCCAGTTCGTGCATCGACATGGTGACGGTCCCGGTCGTGTTCATCGCCCGCGCTCCTGAAACGCTTGTCTGGCAACGAACCTACGTCAAAATGCGACGTTTCTATTTGGCGGAAAGGGGTGCGGCGGAATTCAGCCATTCCAAGATTCTGTCGATGCGAGGCAAACATGGCAGCAGAACGGATGACGGCGAAAGATTGTTAAGGCACTCATGCCGTCTGAAGCGAATGACGGTCGGCAACGTTGAAATCGCGCGGCGCGTGCTGGTTGACGGAATTTCGCAGGTTGACGCCGCGACGGAAAGCGGGCTTAGCAAGCAGCGCGTCGGCGCGGTAATCAAAGCCGTTCAGGCAGCGGGACGTGAGATACCGCCGGATTGGGAACATGTGGACGTGTGGCTCCCGCCTGAGCTTGCCGCGAAAGTCCGCCGGATGGCAGAAGAGGAAAGAGGTCGAATCAGCTAGGGACGCGGTAGATTCGTCGCGCGCGACGTTATCGAAAGTTACGCGACTAACTATCTTCCGGCGACGCGACCGCCTATTCGCTCCCACCGAAGGATGGCATCAGAGAAGAGCGTTGTTGTTTACACGGGGGCGGCGGCAAAAATGCGCGCCGTTCCTGCGTGGTGTTTGTCGCGGCGTGGCGAGTGCTTTCGCCCAAGCGGATTTCATCGGACTCGAAGGCTTTTCCTTCGACTTCTTAATGGTTGAACGCGCATGACGAAGCGCGCTCAGATCACATGCCGATGGCCAGTTTGCTCCCGATGAAGCCGCCGACGACGCCAGCGGTTAGCGCGAACACGGCCAGCATCACCACGAGCCGTCGCGCCTTACGTTCAAATGCGGCATTTTTGGAAACAAGCTGGAGGGCGCCATTATTGAGCTGATTTCCAATCTGTGCGGCCGCAACGCGGCCTGCCTCCATGAGCCTGTCGCTATTCTGGTCGATCACTGACTCGAAATTGAGCTTCGCTGCGAGAAACGCTTTGCCTGCCGCGTCGCTGGTTGCTCGCTCGATCTTTCCGGACAGCCCTTCATCGGCCTGTTCGAAGCGGCGCACAAGCGCGTCGGCATCTTGCAATAGCTCGGCCATCAGCGCTTCGCGTGCGGTGGATACGTTGCCGCCCGTGACGTCCCCCGTTACTTGAACAGAACCTTGTACACGTCATCCAGGTTCTTGTGCGCAGACTTCGCGAGCCGCTGCGCCGAAATCATGCTGACTGCACGCGCTTTCGTGTCCTCGTCAGTCGCTTCGCGGAGCATGGCCCGGTAGTCGGTCTCATCCGCGATGATCTCCGAGACATTCTTTTTGAGCGCACGCAGCCGCTCGAAAATCTCGTTTCTGAGAACCACCGATTACGGTTTCAACGTGAAGCACTTTCGCTCCGCGTGAAGGCCAAAGACCGTACTGAACAAGCGCGGCACATCGCTCGCATCTTCGAGTTCGACCTTGTTGAACACCACACGGATTTTCTTCGGGGAACGCCAAGCGCGGCCAGTGTCTCGATGGTGTTGACCGTGTCGATCTGCTGTTTCTTCTCGCTCACCGCAGGCACGACAAAATAATCGAACTCCTCGTGAGAGCCGTCGAACTGGCTCATCCGTTTGATGAATTCCTAGACGTTCGACGCGCCCACATCCACGATGGGCGAATCGAGCGTCATCAAATCCACCTGAAGTCCGCCGTAGTCCTCGCCCTTGAGCCGTTCGGCGTTGGAGCCGGATGATCCCGCATTGATTGTTTCGATCTCGAACTTCTGCGGGTTCATGCGCGGCGCGAGCAGATTATCGACCAGCGTGTTTTTCCCGGATTGCCACTGAAGTTGATGACGGCGACTTTCATGTGCGACTCCTTCGTTGCTGTTTGGCCAGGCGTTCATAACGTGCCAGTTTCTCGGCTTGTTCTGCCGGGTCGGGTTTCATCAAGCGGTCTAGCTCCTGCATCGAGATCGGTCTGTGTGAGGCTACTTGTGCCGATGAATCTGAATCAGTTATCGAAGAGGAGTCAGAGTAGTGTCGTTGTGACACCGGATCGGTGGCGCTAGCATGCTTTGCATTAGATTGAATTTTCTGCCCTGTAGTCTCTCGCTCGACCTGCTGCTTCTGCCGGTATCGGTACAAGTAGTTTTTCATTGTGGCTTCGGTCAAATCGATCCCACTCTCTCTCAGAGCTTTCAGAATATCCGCGATCCGCACGCCCGCTGAGATCCTCTGTTCGATCAACGGCATCACTTCGCGTACTTTTGCCGCTTTGGTCTTTGGCTCCAGTGCCGTCAAAGCCTGCATCACGTCACGTTGCGGCATTCACGCGTCCTCCGAGCTATTGATACGCAGTCCTACTGCATCTCACACGCATTTGTCATACTATCAAGTTGCATCTGTTTTGCAACCTTTCTGCTGCTGCCTCGCATGTTTGCCGCCTACGCCCTTCGGGCTAGTCGACTATCACGCCCTTAACCCCTAGAGATCCCTGTCCTTAACAGGCCAGAAATCTCAATACACATCACGCACCCCCTTCGGGGATGCAAACCCTTGGTTTTATCGGCCTCAAATCAAAAGTAACACTACTTTGGCTCTATAGCGTTGCTATAGGAATTCACAGGAAAGCTATGTGTTTGCGCACTTGATACCTATAGACAATACTATAGGTAAGAAGAATGAGTTACTCTATTTTCAACAACAGGCATAACCACGCATGAGCACAGGCAAATCGATCCCAGTCTGGTTTTTCAGAGGAGGATCGCCGCAGGGTCGAAGAGGCCGCAGCATTGGCGGGCTATAAGCATTTGTCGAAATACATTCGCGATAAGGCGATGAGTCGCGATAGCCAGCGCGACTCCGCTCGCGACAGCATGGAAACATGGGCTGAGCAGCAAGAACTAAACGGTCGGCTCGCGGAGATTGAGCGCAGCCAGACGACTTCACACACACCGCTGGCCGCACTGCTCTTCCTGATGCGGAAGCAGGCGACGACCGGCGAGTTCAATGATCTCGTCCTTGCATGCCAAGACGCCGAAATAAGTACTGCTATGCCGGCGGAATTGCTCGCGGCCTCATCTCCCGAACTCGTTTCGCTGATCGCTCGCTTGACGGAGGATTCGTGATGTCAGACCTGACCGACCCGATTGAGTCCATCGAGCGGGTCGACGCCGATATTCAGGCGGCTCTCAACTCACCAAGCATGAGCTACTGGCCGCGCGACGCGCTGCTCAGCGCGTTGCAGCGCGATTGCGTCGATGCGGCTCGCGACGCACAGATCTTGGCCACGTGGCTCGACAGGCGATGTGATGCAGTCCTCAGGCGCAGCGGGAGTTAGGCCGATGCGGAATCACGAAGCGGAAAGGGCGACGTTGCTCTTTGGCGTCAGCTCACCCATTGCTGGGTGGCTGGCTGGAACCTATGCCGCGGACGTGACACTGCGCCCGCTACCGGAAGCGCTCACCGTTGCGCTCCATATGATGCCGCATAACCCGCTCATTGCAAGTGGTGTCGTGCTGGGTCAAGGCCTTGCGGCAACCACCGCATATCTGTTGCACGAGCACGGCGACGAAGGGTTCCGCGGTGCCCGATACCACCGGTGGTTGCGCGGCGCGCGCATGGTGAACTGGCACGGTGTCAAGCACCAGGTGAAGGCCGCGAATCGCCGTGAGAATCGCCGCCTTCGCTCTGAACTGAAGCGCGCAGCAGCGCTGGACCCAGAGGCGGGAGCCCCAAGGCTGGGCCCAAAAGCCAGGGCAACGGACTTGCCGCCCGTCTACTTGGGAGGTCACGTCGTAGCTCGGACGACTTTCATGCAGCAGAAGACGCATAGACCGGTGCAGTTTGAAATCACGGAGCAGACTCGTCAAAGTGTCTCTGCCTGGATTTCGGCGCGGGGATTGAAGCCCGCCGATTATTTGTTTCCGAGTCGGCTGCACGCTTCGGCACACGTCTCGACGCGCCGGTATGCACGCATCGTTCATCGTTGGGTCGCGCTGATCGGCCTCGATGACAGTGCGTATGGTACGCACACCATGCGGCGCACGAAAGCGTCGTTGATCTATCGACGCACCAGTAATCTGCGCGTTGTCCAACTGCTGCTAGGCCACACAAAAATTGAGAGCACCGTGCTATACCTCGGGATCGAGGTGGACGACGCGCTAGAGATGGCTGAACAGACGGTGGTTTGCTAGCCGGCGGCCGGCGAGCGTGCGCTTGTCGGCCACGACCAGCCGTTCAGCGAAGGGGCGAACCCCCCGTTGGAACGACCGCATTACTCCGCTAACTGACCGTCGCGATACGCACAATCGCGCCTATTGCAAACAATAGGCCGGCTGGACCCAGGCTTTGGCTTGATTCAGGACAGTTCGATCTCTCGTTTCTCGCGTATCGATTGATATCCCGCGGTAGAGACCTCCTGAACCAAGATATTGAGTTCGAGACTACACAACGGATCCACTTCGCATTCACCTCGGATAACACTCACGAAATGCTGCGCCCCGTCCTTGAATTTGACCGGAATCGAACTGCAGTCGATCCGCTTTCCTTTAGGGTTCGAGGCGTTCACCAGAACGACGTATCCTTTACTGCTTGTGCGGAGCACTCCATCGGTTCCATAGACAATCAGCCCACGGTTGGTCGGGTCCACTTCCTCGTCGGGGCCTTCGTCGGTCTGGGTCCAGCTTCCCTCGGCCTGACCCAGCGCTCCCGGCCATTTCATCGTGACCACCGCGTTGTCTTCCATTTCGACCGGAATGTGCTCTTTGACGAAGTGCCCTGCCATCGCAGAGACGCTCGAGGGCCGCCCGAAAACATGACACAGATAGCTGATGCCGTAATAGCAGTAGTTGATCAGGATACCGCCGCCGTTTTTCTCCATATTCCAGAGCCAGTCGGTGAAAAATTTCGACGCGCCGGCCTTTTCCGTTCCAGCATTGGCATTACGCCATTTCGCCCAAAACGGCTTTCCGATCGCGCCCTCGGTGATCAGGTCAAAGCCTTTGCGAAGCGGGGCTTTCCAGATTGACAGTGAGTTGACAACGAGTTTGACGCCCGTTTCATCAACGATTTTCTTCATCTCCCATGCATCGGCCATAGTCGTGCACAAAGGCTTGTCCATCAGAATATGCAGCCCTTTCTTTGCGGCGGCCCGAACAGGCCCGACTTTAGCGTTGCTCGGCAATCCGATCAGCACTGCGTCGAGTTGCTCGACTTCCAGCATTTCGTTGTAGTCGGTGTAGATTCGCTCGACACCAAGTTCGTCGCGCAACCGATTCTGAAGCTCGACATGTTCTTCTGTCGCTGCGATCAACTTGACTCCGGGATGGTCTCGAAATTCAAAGAAGACTCCTTTCCCCCAAACGGGCCAAAAGTGATCGTGTACTGCGCCGATGATGCCAATTCGTATCTCTTTGGATTGCATAGTCGATTTCTCCAGAACGTAAGTTTCCCGCCTACCGCACATTGATAGTGCGGTACGGCATTTCTTGGTTTTGCTTTTAGATCGATGTGATTAAACAGCGCTCTGTGCGGTGGCCGTGCCTTGGACTTCGGCTTCCCGCGCGACCATGCGTGAGATCGCAAAGGCACAGAGTGCGGCAAGCAGGGCAGGACCGGCGGCTATAAGCAGGAGATCGCGAGTTGGCCAGCCTAATGCCATCAAGGCGCCACCGAGCGACGGTCCAATGATCGCGCCAGTGCGGCCAATTCCCAAGGCCCAGCCAACTCCGGTCGACCGAAGGCTCGGAGGGTAGGCGAACGCGCTCACGGCATTCGCCCCCGTCTGTGTTCCGATCACGAAGAAGCCAGCGAAGAACGCAACTGTCGTGAAGTAGGTGATGGAACTGCCGGCGAACGCCAAAAGCACCAGCGCAAGAGCACCCGCACCGAAACCAAACCCGACCATCCCAAAGGTGTCAAACTTGCGGACGAGCGCAGCAAGCGAGAATGTTCCCAAGACGCTTCCCACCTGCATGACCGCCGCTGCGCGAACGGCATCCGGCAAATCTATGCCCGAGCCGTGTGCGATGGTTGGAAGCCACGACACCATGAAGTAGAGCGACAGAATATTGGCGAAGAACATGCTCCAGAGGACGATCGTGCGTGGCGTCCGGCCTTCAGCAAAGAGTCGTCGCACTGGGAAGCCAGATGCCTTTTCAGCCAGACTGATTGGAGCGGCCGGATCGACTAAGATCGTCGGTGCGATCCGAGTCATCGCCTTTGCAACCAGATTCGAGCGGCCTCGACGGGCGAGATCGACGATGGACTGAGGCAACATGACGGCAATCGCGACGAGGATAAGGACCGGTGCGACGCCGCCGAGTATGAACACGGATTGCCAGCCGAACATGGGAATCATGAACGAGGCTAAAAGTCCTCCACCCGCAGCGCCGATCGCGTAACCGGACGTCGTGATCATGGCCGCCGACACTTTGTAGCGCCCTGGGCAAAATTCAGCAACATAGGCCACGGTCAACGGAGTCAAGCCGCCCAGACCTAGACCGGACACGAATCGCCAGATCATCAGGCTTTTGATTCCCGTCGCAGTGATTGTCCCGAGCGAACAGAGTGCGAAAACCAGCATGCACGCACAGAGTACGTTTTTTCGCCCTAGCCGGTCTCCGAGAGAGCCGAATATGAATGCGCCGAGCGTGGTTTCAACCAGACCGCTCGAGAACACTGGACCAAGCAGTGATCGCTCAATGCCCAAGTCGCGGGTCAGGACCGGCGCGACGTAGGTAATGACCTGGATGTCGAAGCCGTCCACGAGCATCGCGATTAGGCAAAGTGCGAGCACACGCCATGCGACAGCGCTCATCGACCCACGGTCGATGACATCCGTTACGTCGACGGAACCGAGTCGTATTGATCGTAGTGGTCGATCCATGAAAAATCTCCTACCAGTTGACCTGTTGCGATTCCGCTGTTGGCTCAGCTGGAACCCAGTCCTGCGATTATTGAACGAGATTGGTCGGCCAGCATTTCGAAGGGTCGATTGCCGGCGGTTTCAACTGCAACCGATCAGAACGTGTGGCGAAGCCCGATGCGCGTTGCGAACTCATTTGGTGACGTGGAACCTGGTTGGCCGAGAAGGTCCGGACCAGCTGGTTTGCCTGTTGAGTCGATACCATTCGCGCGCGCTGCAACCACCACCGCGTACACGTAGGTCCGTTTGGAAAGAAGGTAGGACGCACCAAGGTTACCTTGCCAGTAGTGGGCATCGTCGCCCTTCGTGTAGTCGGCACCGACGCCAACATTAAACGCGGGCGTGAACTGATAGGTGTAGCTCAGTTCGGCGTTGCGAAAGAAGTGCGTACCGGCAAAAGGCGTCGAGGCTGTCCGGATCACATCGCCAAAGCGTGTGTTGGTCAGCACAGTGGCAATCATCGAGTTTCCGAACGTGTAGGCTAGAGTGGTCCCGTAGACCTGATAGTTGCCAGCCGAGGCGTAGCCGGCGTAGACCGTGTTGCTTAGTGGATTGGTGAACGCGCTTCCTGAAACCGGATCTGCAGAGGCATACCAGAGCGTGGTCGCTGGATTATTAATATTCGCGTATAAAGCTGCATATGAAAACCCGCCCTGGTCACCCTTGAAGCCGACTTCGTAGGCGCGTCCCTTCGCAAAATTGCCCGGCCTTCCGCCTGGCGAAAAGATCGCGCCAAACGTCGTGCCAAAAATCTTGGGGGACTCGTACCGGATTACGTTGTTTAGCTGATAGGTTCCGTAGACGTTGTCGACGTCCCCCGCATGCGTCGCAAGGCCGCCACCGAAGGTGATGCTCGCTGCTTGCGGATTGAGGTATAGCGGAAGAAGTTCGTAGGACCGTCCCAACTGTATCGAGCCGAGCCGATCGTTCGTCAAGCCAACCGTTGCGTATCGACCAAAGAGCGCACCGTTCTGGCCGGCTTTGCCGGTGTTGGTATCGAATCCGTTCTCGAGCCTGAAGATGGCCTGCGTTCCGCCGCCCAGATCCTCACTGCCGAGCATGCCCCACTTCGAGCTACCGCGCCCGCCGCTGGACATTTGAAAATTGGAATGGCCTCCAGCATTGGACACATACAACAAGCTATCGTCGAGCACTCCGTAAAGCGTTACGGAAGAGGTGGCGTTAGCGTGTTCTCCGACGAGTATTCCTGCCGCAAATGCAGTGGCGGCGGCCATGCGGCCGATTCGATGCATGTCTGTCTCCGTTGATCTTGTAATCCGATGCTTGGTCGCATCTGTTTGAGCGCCGATATGTGGCGTCGTGATTGCATGATGCAGATCTTGGAGTCAGTGAAACAGCCATCGAAGCTCATAGCAGCTGTGAACTCTCGGCACAGTTCATGTCGTTTTTGCAAGCAAAAACTCGCTTTAACGGTCGCCGGTGGCACCCGTCGAGCCGTGCTGAAACGGGAATGGGCGGAATAACAGTGACGTCAGAATCTAACTCGGGCCTATCGCGCATGCCCGGGTGGCACCGATGGGCTTATCGAATGCTTAGTCGGTCAGCGCTCGACTCCGTAAGCCCCCAGTCCGCGGCCTCTGCGAGACGCTCTTCAAGAAACTTCACGAAGACTTTGACCCGCAAGTTCAGATTGCGACGGCTTTGAAACACTGCGAACACCGGTTCGCGATCTTCCGGTAGCCAGTCTGCGAGGATCGTGCGCAACGTTCCAGCGCGTAGGTCGGGCGCAACGTGAAACGCTGCCAAACGTGCTACGCCCATGCCTTGGCAAGCAAGCACCTTCAGGAAATTGTCGGAGTTGCTCGCGACGTTGCCGGTCAGCTCGTAACGTGTGATACCTGAAGTCCGGATTCCCGCATCATCCTGCGCTCCCATCGGCCAAACGCTTCGGTAGGTCTGGGGCAGGAAGTTAAGACAGTTATGGTTTACCAGATCAGCGGGTGACTTCGGCACTCCGGCCCTTCGAAGATATCCCGGCGATGCGCACAAGAGCCAGCGCGTCGTGGCGATACGTTTGGCGACCAATGAGGGATTAGTCACGGGTCCAACCTGCAGGGACAGGTCAATGTCGGCCGCAATTAGGTCGACCGCGTCGCTATGAAGTATGAATTCGAGGCGCAGTGCGGGATTCTTTTCGAGAAATTCCGGCAGGAGCAACGCAAGTTGCTGTTGCGCGAAGTTGAGGGTTGTGTGAACACGAAGAAGCCCACTCACCGGCGCATCGGCATGCATCAGTGAACCTTCGGCATCGTTGATCGCTTCAAGCGCGCGAATTGCCGCCTGATGAAAGTTTTTACCGTCCTGCGTCAGAGCCAACGATCGCGAAGTGCGGTGCAAAAGCCGGACACCAAGCCGATTCTCCATACGATCGATGAGTTTGCTCACAGCCGAAGGTGTGCAGTCCAGCTTGCGTGAAGCAGCAGAGAAACTGCCGGATTCAACCACGCAAACGAATGTCTCAAATTCCCGAAAACGATCGGCGGTCATTGCCTTCAATCCCCCACTTGTGCCGCTAGTTCATAGCTAGTGTGAGTGTACAAGCCTTTTTCGGTGGCTTCCATCCCGGCATGATTGCGCTACTTTTTCGACGTTCCAACAGGAGACAATCAATGGAATCCAAGCGAGTCGCCTTCATTACCGGCGCTGCGGGCGCAGTGGGCCGGGCCATTGCGCAACGGCTGGCGAACAATGGAAATCAAATCGTGTTCGCCGATTTAGACGGCCGAGTCTGTGCCGCTCTGGCCAACGAAATGGGAGGCGGCGCAATCGGCGTTGAGGTGGACATTACTGACGACGTCTCTGTTCGCAAAGCCGTGGCGGAAGTCATCGAACGCCTCGGTCGCATCGACATTCTCGTCAACAACGCAGGCGTTCTCGTTCGCGAAGACAACTGCGAGATGGAAGAAGACGTGTTCGACCGCATCGTCAACGTGAACCTCAAGGGACCTTTCCTGATTACCCGTGCGATCATCCCGCACATGAAGTCGCAAAAATATGGGCGGCTCGTCGCAATCACCTCGCGTAACTACCTTGCCGGTGGCATGCCTGCCTATGGCGCCAGCAAGGCAGGCTTGCAGGCATTGACAGTGTCCTGGGCGCGTGAGCTCGGCGCATACGGCATCACGGCCAACGCTGTTGCCCCTGGTTCCATTGCCGTCACGCCTGGGCTGGGCCTTCTTAAGCGCACCCCTGAGGAACAGCTTCATGCCGCACGGCATTCCATCGCCCGCACCCCGATTCAGCGTCTCGCGACGCGAGAAGACGTAGCTAGCGCTGTAGCCTATTTTGCGTTGGAAGAATCCGGGTTTGTCACGGGCGAGACGCTCTATGTCGCGGGCGGCGCTCAGCTTGCACCGATAGCCACCTACCCGACAGATGCAAAATAAGTCCAACACGAGAACGCCGCTGGCGATCTCCTGCTATTCCCACGTCGCGACTCTTTCGGGTGCGTGGCTTTTGCCCGTGTAAGCGGACTCTTTTCTATTAGGATCAACCCTTCGAAGCATTAAGAATGCATTTCCATGCTTCGAAGGGCAGGAAAAAAAGGCAACGCCTGAGCGTTTGTTGAGGACCAACGGCCTGCTTGAGAAGGAGACTTGCATGACCGGACCACTCCCTTACCTGTCGTTGAACTCATGACTGCGGGACCGGCGGCAGTGGGTCGGCAAGACCCATTCGCTGAACATAGGCCCCGTACTCACGGAGGCGAAACATTCAACGGCAGAAGACGTGAACGGGATCTGCTTCGCAGGGAGGGACGCCGAACGTCAGCATCACGGCAGGGTAGGGGCACCAGCTAATCCGACGTCTCGATCTGTTCGCTAGCGTGTTTTGCTGGAGCGGATGGCTCGTCCGCTACGCTTGCTTCGCACTGGATCTTCGAAGGGTTCAGTGCGCCGCCCCAGATTGCCGACTAGCAAGTAAGCCCTTTGCGATCGTCAATATCCGAGTAGAGCGGGCTCAGTTGAGCCCGCGCTTGTTGTGATTACGCTGATTGCAGCGGCCTCTTACGCGGAAGTTTCTTCGGTCGATACATTCGGTTCGACCACGGGCGTGGGTGCTTCAACTACCGACGATTTCGTCGCCGCAATCTGCTTCGCCGGCACACGTCTCACGGGGGCTTTTTTAGCAGTCGTCTTTTTCGTCGCCGGCGCGGACTTCTTTGCAGTCGAGGCTGGTTTGGTCGCTGCCTTCGTCGCTTGCTTGGCGGTCGACGCTTTCTTCACTGCCGCTGTCTTGGATGCGGTCTTTTTCGCCGCTGCCTTCTTCACAGCAACTTTCTTCGTTGCTTTCTTGGCAGGCGCCGACTCCGATTTTGCCGCCGCAACCGTCTTTTCGATCAGATATTGCGTTCGATCCTTGGCCGCTGCCAACCAGGCCGGCGCACGACCGCGACCGCTCCATGTCTCGCCGCTCATCGGATCTCGATACTTCGGCGTTTGCGGACCGCGCACGTAGTTGCCTGCTTTCGGCTTCGTTTTAGCAACTGACGCCGGCCGACCGTTTGTGCTGGCGAGAAACGTGTCGCGATTCTTGGCATTGACGATCCAGGCGGGCGCGCGTCCGTGCCCCGTCCACGTCGCCCCGGTCTTCGGATCGACGTACTTGGCCACGCGCGGCGTTGCTGCTTTTGTCGCGGCTGTGGATTGGCGACCCGCCGCCGGCTTACGGAAATGGGCAGCGATATCGTCCGGCGTCAGACCGTGCTTCTCCATCAAATCACGAATCTTTCCGAAGACGGCCGACGACTCTTTCTTCGCGATCGCTTCGGCTTGCGCCTGGAGCTTGGCGATCTTGTCTTGCAGTGCTTTGAGCGTAGCCATCGATTTCCCCTTATTGGCCATCGTCGCACTATGCCACACCCACCTTATAAAAGACATGTTGCGACGCCTAGTCCCGGCGCCGGTGCCGAATGAGTTTGTCAGCCACAACACGAACGCGCTCGTTAAAGTCGATGCACGGCGAATGCTTAGTTGCGGAAGCGAAGCGATTACGCTGTCCATTTGCCAGCTTCTGCTTTCATGTGCTCTCGAACTCGTGACTACTTCTCGATTGACGATTTCGCGCCGAATACGTCCGTCAATTGACGCGCGCGTTTTACGTCATCCGAATGCAAGTAGATTGACGTCGTCGCCACCGACGCATGCCGCAGATTGTCGCGAACCGACGTGAGTTCCGCGCCCTTGGAGAGCGCCAACGAAGCGTGCGAATGTCGCATCCAGTGCGGGGTCGCCGCGCGCAACTTATCGGCAAGAGGGGGGTGATCCGTTTCAAGCACCTGAGCGACTTGCCGAAAGAACCGTTTCAATACTGCCCAGAGGCGAACGCCGCTAATCGCCTGATTCGAGTCCGAGTCCAGATGGCTGATGAGTGGTGTATTCAAATTCCAGCGTCCCGACGAGACCGGCAATTGCCGGGCGACTAGATAGGTCGTCAGCGCATTCCAGGCCAGGGGCGGCAGGGCGACTTTGCCAACTTTTGCCCCTTTGCCGGTGACCCGCAACCAGTGCAGTCCGCTGGGATCGGTCTCGATCTGTCGCAGCGTCGTGCCTATCAGTTCGCCCGCCCGGAGTCCGGTTGCCACGCCGAAGTCGAGCAGAAACCGCAGCCGTTGCGCGGCCGGTGCCGACCAGCCGTAGGAGTATTCGAGGCCGTCAGCGATCACCCGGATGAGCTGCCACTCGCTTTCCGTGAAAGCGCGCGTGGCATCGATCGCCGTCGCACGCGCCGCGCCGCGCACCTTGACCCCCGAAAACGGGTTCGCCAACACGTAGCGCTGCTCGATCAGCCAACGAAACAACGCATTCAGAATGGAGAGCGCGTGCGCCGTGGAGCGCACCGACAGGGCGCCGGCGAACGGGCGCCAATTGGGCGAGCTGCGCGGGCGCAACGGCCCCACCCACCGCGCGTGCGGGGTCGGCCGGCGCAAGAACGTCCGGTACGCCACTGCATCTTCGGTGGTCAGCGACGACAACGCCCGGCCGCGTTCAACGATCGCCCACAGGATCAGGCGCTCGGCTTCTTTTCGATAGGTGCGCTGGGTCGCGGACGACTCCTGCAAGGAGAGCCACGACTGGACCGCTTGGTAGTCGTTGTCGGCATCGAGGGTGCAGGTGGCGGTCGGTGCCCGGAAAGTGCCCGCCGACCCATCGACCTCATGCGGCAGGCTGAGTGACTCCCACGGCACGACGATCCCGCGCGGTTCAGACAGGATCAACGCACGCGCCCGCTCGGTGAGGGAAGGATACGCCGCAAAGAACGCTTCGATCGCTTTCGCGCTGGCGGCCCCCAGGTCGGGAATGACGGTCCACCATTGGCGCCGCCGCGGAATGCGCACAGTCAAATCGGCCAGTGTGACGATGCCGTACGCGTGCAGCGCGCGCACCGTGCGAGGCGAGAACCAGTGCTCGACGGGGTCGACGATGTCAGGCACGGGAGGGCGCGCGTGGCGAAGCGCTTCGATCGCCTGCGCCGCGGCTTGGGCGTGCTGCTCACGCTCCACTGCAGGGTGGCGAAGCACCTCCGCGAGGTCGGCGCGCTTGACCTGCTGCGCCCGGTTGATCAGCTGGCGGCGAATGCGACCGATCGCGCCGCGGGCCGACGTCGTCGGCTCATGTGGCAAGAAGCGTCGCACCGCTTCACGCGAGGACAGGCCAGCGGTCCACGCGCGCAGCGCGGCCAGCTCATCGGCGCTCGGAAACCCGGCCAACTCGGGCTGAGCGGGAAGATCGGGCAGGGAGGCATCCGGCGCGGGGGAGGGCAGACGCGTTTTCATGCACGCCAGTTTAACCTCAAAATTAGGCTATTAAGATAATAAGAGTTATCTAAACAGACGTCTATTCGAGCCAAACTGATGGTCGCACGTTGCCGCTCACACAACTAAAGTTGTTAATGGACTTCAACTAAAGTTGTTAATAGCCGTCGCCGTATCGTCGATGGTTTGCTTGCTCCTGGGCGTTGTGGCAAGAATGTAAGTGCTTCGTCCTACGCCCCTTGCACAATCTCATATGCGCACCTACGCCCGCGCTGTTCAGTAATTGTTGAGGTACGTTAATTTTGCTAATAGGTACGCTAATTCCGCTAATACCGCCAAGCGAGCCTCGATCTAGCGATGACACGTCGATACTTGCTGACGAGCGATAGCAGACTCGTCATGTTTCGAGCTTGTTTCGGAAGTCCTATCGGAATTCGGTCCAACACCGTCCCGTGTTCCTCGCACACTACGGTTTCTGGATCGAGCCACCGGCTTTTCCAGCGTGGCGCGAAGACATCGGCTGGATTAACTGTCAAGCAAACAAAACAGTACGGGAGTTTCGAGCGGGCCTTCAGCCAGTCAGGTCGCGTTTGAATCTGCATGAGACTATCAACGTCCAAACGAGCGAGCGTGGCAAGGACGTTGAGCGTGCTGGCAGGTAGGGGAGGGAATAAGATCCATCCGGCGTTCGTCAACGGCGGGAATGGTCCAAGGTGATTGATCGCCCACGCCTGAATGACGCTCAACTGGTAGCGGCTGGCGACACGCCCGAACCAACTCCCGAAGGCCTCATCGTCGAACGGGCGAGGCGCTACTGGCCATGGACGCAGACTAATGGACGGCAAGGTAAGTTACCTGCTCGAGATGATGCAGATTGATCGATTCATTGCCGTCACGAATCGCCAGTTCTGCAGCGGCGTTCAAGATCCGCGACACTTCGCCGGTGAGTCCCTCGCTGGCAGCCAGGACGTATTGCACGATCTCGCGTAGCGCGAGATCAGACGGACGACGTAGCGGTAATGTGCGTTCGAACGCCGACAGCAGCCGACGAAACGCATCGCTTTCGTGCCAGCGCGGAATCTCGAACGGTGTAAATCGGCTCACCATTTGCGTATCGCTCTGCAGGGCGACTACCGCGTCGTCGGTACCCACGAGAACGATGCTGGCACGGAGGTCGTTGGCGAGAAACTTGACTTGCGGACGCAACGACGATGACGCCTGACACGATTGACCTCGAGTTTCTGCCGCTGAAGGTGACGCACGTTTCGGCAAAGGGCAAACGATCATTCGATCCTGATGGGAAACGTCGCTTGGTCGAGGCATGCCTGCGGCCTGGCGCGTCGCTTGCCGGTTTGGCGCTGAAGGCAGGAGTGAATGCCAACCAACTGCGCAAGTGGGTCGACATGTACCGCAAGGCAGGCGTCGTTGCCGATCCACCGAGGACGAGCGAGCCCGAACCTTCTGCGTTTGTTCCCGTGGTTACGATCGGGAACGCGACACTGAAGGCGGCAGAGCCGACGGCGACGTTGGCGATACGTCGCGATTCTCCCTCAGCGCCGACGTTGGCGCCGCCGCAAGCGCGCCTGTCCGTAAGACTGCCCAATGGCGTCGCGATCGATATGGAATGCTCAGTGCAGGACATGTCACTGGTCAAGGCGATG
This sequence comes from Caballeronia insecticola, assembly GCF_000402035.1. Taxonomy (GTDB): domain Bacteria; phylum Pseudomonadota; class Gammaproteobacteria; order Burkholderiales; family Burkholderiaceae; genus Caballeronia; species Caballeronia insecticola. Next base: position 205,710 of record NC_021295.1, on the reverse strand, counting down.
ATCGTGGCGTTGGGAGCGGGTTGATGTTCCGCTTTGACGATGATCTGCGGATCTACCTGCATCGCGAACCAATCGACTTCCGCTGCGGACTGAATACACTGGTGACAGTGGTCGAGCAATCGATGCAACTTGATCCGTTCGCGCGAGCCGTCTTTGCATTCCACAATCGTAAGCGTGATCGCGTGAAGCTTGTGCTCTATGACCGGGCTGGCTTCTGGCTCCTGATGAAGCGACTCGAGGCGGACCATTTGATATGGCCCCGCCGTCAGCAGGCAGTGATCGAGTTCACCACCGAACAGCTTCACCTGCTGCTAGATGGCGTCGATGTCGACGCGGTGCGCCGTCATCCCACGCGGCAGTACACCCACACGGGCTAAATTCCGGTGTCGCCGCCGTTGCCGGTAAACAACGGCTGGGCCGGCTGTTACAAATCTCCGTAAACCTGCGCGGTGTTGCGCTTCGCTATCGTGAAGTGCATGAAAGCCCCTGAACTCTCGCGATTGCCGCGGGCCGCCAAGGCCTACATCCACGAACTCGAAGCCGGTCTCGCAGAACGCGACGCCAAGATCGACGAACTGGCCAAGCGCCTCGATGCGCTCGAAGAGCAATATCGCCTTGCGTTGGCCCGACAGTACGCGCCGAAGAGCGAGAAGCGCAAGGACCGCGTGTTCAATGAGGCTGAAGAAGTCGCTGAAGGGGATGCGGTTGACGAGGGCGACTTCGACGCGCCCGCTTTGCCGAACACCGGGTTGCCGGAGCTCGGTAAGCCAGAATCCCGCAAGCGTGGCCGCAAACCGCTGCCTGCGGATCTTCCGCGCGAGCGTATCGAATACGATCTGTCCGATGACCAGAAGATCTGCCCGTGCTGTGGCAAAGCGATGCACCGGATGGGCGAGGAAGTCAGCGAGCAGTTGCACATGGCGGTCAAGGTGTCGGTGCTGCAGCATGCGCGCTTCAAGTACGCGTGCCGTCACTGTGAGCGTCACGGCACGCAAACGCCGATCGTGGTCGCCCCGATGCCGGCGCAGCCCTTGCCTGGCAGCCATGCAAGTCCGTCGATGATCGCCGCTGTCACGGCCGGGAAGTATGTCGATGGCACGCCGCTGTACCGGATGGAGGATGTGCTCGCGCGCGCGAACATCGCGATCAGCCGCGGCACGCTGGCCAACTGGATCATCCGCCCCGCCGAGTTGCACTACAAGCGGATCTACGACGCGCTCAAGACGGTTCTGCTGGGTCAGTGGCTGATTCACGGCGACGAGACTACGGTCCAGGTCCTCAAGGAAAAGGATCGAAAAGCGCAGGACGCGTCGTATATGTGGGTCTATCGAAGCGCCGAGGACAGCGAGCGGCCGGTCGTGTTGTTCGAGTACCAGCCGGGGCGTGGCCAGGAATACCCCAAGGCCTTCCTTGGAAATTACGCGGGCACGTTGATGACGGACGGGTGGTCAGCATGGCGGACGGTTAAATCGGCGACGCACCTCGGATGCCTTGCCCACGGGCGCAGAATGTTTATGGATGCGCTGAAAGGACAGAAGAACAAGCCCAGTCCCCGTATCACCTGGGCGCTCGAATTCGTCCAGGCGCTGTACCAAGTTGAGGCGCTCGCCAAACAAACCTTACCGGAGGGCGAGGCGCTGGCAAATTACCGTTACCGCCGGCGGCAACACCACAGCGTGCCATTGCTGAGCGCCTTCAAGGCATGGCTTGACGAACTGGCGCCGAAGGTCTTGCCGAAGAGTCTGTTCGGCGAGGCGGTCGGCTACTGCCTCAGGCAATGGCAGTACCTGATCCGCTACGTAGACGACGGGCGATCCCCCGTTGATAACAATGTCATCGAGCGCGACATCAGGCCGTTTGCCACAGCGAGAAAATCGTGGCTGTTCAGCGACACGGAAGCCGGTGCGAAAGCAAGCGCGGTCGTCTACAGTCTGATGCTCACGTGCCGAGCTTGCGGCGTCGAACCACATGCCTGGCTGCTGCACGTGCTAACCGAGTTGCCGCAGCGGGCCCCGGACGCTGACATCCGCGACCTGCTGCCATTCAACTACGCCAAGCGGCAGGCCGAGGCAAGCGTCAGCTGAGGCAGCGAGCACGCTTTGATCATCGCGTTGGCGCGCACGCCCGTCAGGACCGCTAGACGCGGCCATGCTTGCCCTTCGCTTGCTATTGATTCCATGTTCGGTATGCTAAAACTACCGCTTACCTTTATCCCGCCAGCATAGACGGGGTCGTATCCGAGCGCGGCGTCGTACGCGTCGATGAGGCCGATCGCCTGCGCCGGATCGACCGTGCCCAGCACGAACAGCGCCGAGAGTACCGCGAGGATGGCTCGTGCCGATGTGAATCGAAGTATGGGACCGCGCCGCGAGCGCTTTCGAGTTCCTGAGCATTGCAGGACTCATTGATCGGTCAGTTCACGTGGCCGAGCATAATCACAAGCCCTCAGGTAACTGCGTAGCGGTGTTGCTTGCTGTGGGGCAATTGAAGCGTACTGAGGGCCCTTTCGTTCATTTCCAGGTCTGCCTCTATGTACATGTGCGTGGTCGCTGGGTTCTCGTGACCCAGCCACAGCGCGATGACCGTGAGGTCAACGCCAGCCTGAAGCAGGTGCGCTTGGCAGTCGCGTGCCGAACCAGGTGCGGTGAGATGCTTCGGCCCTTGAGTCCCGTGCAATGAGTTGCCGCAGCCTGGTAGGCGAGGTTGGCGGCTGTCGCCGCTTTTAAGGAAATAGGCGGAACACTATAAGCGAATTTTCGACAACGTTGGGAAAGCCTCGGTACGATGCATGACATCACCGCTAAGATGTCGCCTATGAATTGGAAACATCGGCAAGGCGTAACGAGGATATTCCCCATGACTGGTCTACTCGATTGGTTCGCAGCGGCACGGTGGCGCATGTCGCTGTCTCACTGTCTTGAAGGTTTGCTGATCCAGGCGCCGATCGGGCTGCTTTTCAATTTTCGTATTGGCGCGCTCGCCGTGATCGTCTGGTACTGGTCGCGCAAGAAACTCGAATGCGAACTCGAAACCCTGGATGTCGAGGAATCGCTCGCGTTCGAGTCGCATGCCTATACATGGGCCATCGGCTGGCTGCCGTGGCAATGGGACGCCTACAAGGTGCTGGATGTAGTTCTGCCGGCCTCGTCCGCGGTGCTGATTGCCCTCCTTATGCATGGATACCTAGGACCGCTATCGATCTAGCGGCGCGACTGCTTGAGCCGGGGCTTACATCAGCGGTTCGTAGACTGTGACCGCGAAGCTCCAGAGGCATGAGTTCCAACCGCCCCACACCTTGAACAGGTCATCCTCGTCGAGTTGAATTCCATAGTTCTTCTTAAACTTGCCTCGCTCGTACGCGTCGAGCATCGTCTGCCGCCGTTCCGGCGACACATTGAATCGGCACGAGGCTGCTTGCACGGGAATGTGAATTAAGCCCAACCGTTCTACGAGATCGGTTCGGACCTTGTCTCGACCTATCCTCGAATCCTTGATGTTCTTCCACTCCCTCGGCATGGACATTGTGATGTTCAGCATGTCGTGCGTCAGAAAAGGGAAGAACACATCCTGGAAAACATTCGCCATCCTGTGAATGCTTTCCCCTCTGGTATTGAAAAAGCTGCTGGCGTAAACCCATCTTTCGTATGGGACGGAGTAAGTTTCCTGAGCACCCGACACGAGCACATACTCGCGGGGATCGAGATCACCCCAAAAATCCATCTGATAGGTGTAGGGGTTCCACCCTTCGCATGGGATATCAAGTCGGCCGATGTTGTAGACGTCCGGCTGGCTGTCGTCCACGAACGATAAATTCGTCCAGCCATTCGTGGCCATGATCTGGCGGAAGGAGTCTGCCTCGAAAGTACACCAGCAATGGAACAGCACGTTATCAAACGACATTTTCCCCTGGCGCTTCAGGCGCGCCATGGTCCCGGAAATGATGCGGCTATCCGATCCCGATGAATGCGCCATCAGATACTTCTTTGCAGGGTCCATTCGCAGGAGCACTCGTTCGAGCGTCCTTTCCAGTTCATCCAGATAACTCTCATATGAACCGAAGTAGGTGGGAATCCGAGTCGGCAGGACGTCGGCGCAATATTCTTCCGGTGCCGCTCTCCAGATTTCCTTAAACGGCGTTTCGATCGTACTCTTGAAGCTCTTGTCAAGGAACGACTCATCGAACGTCAAAGTCTCCTGTGCCGTCGCTAGCGAATGAAAGCTATCAGAGAAGAGATCGTTTCTATCCCGGAAAACACATCGATTAAAGAAACGGTTCGTGTCTAAGCGGGAGCGATAAAGGTATTTCATGCAGAGAAGCCTTGCGGACCGTTTACGTAACGTCGAGCGGATGTAAGAGGGCGGCGGAGATTGTAACGGGAGAAAAAAGTTCTGGACCGGGGAAATTATGCAAACGTTTGCGCATATCCTGGGCAAGTCCATTCGCTGGCTGAATCAAGAGGGGCGGGCTCGAGACAATTTGAGGCGGGAAGTCGGGCACTCACGCCAAGGCGCTTGCATCCGCTTGTCAAGTTCCGCGCTCGAGTCTTTTTGATTGCACGCCAGCGGCGATGCCAAACGCTTAGCAAGCGGAGTTCCGAGAGATGGGCGGCGCTTACGAGCCACACCGTCGACAAACCCTGTCAGTCGGCATTCCGAAGTCTAATCATTTTATCTATTCATATGAACAAAAACTTTTGAATCGGTAATTTCTACCCATTTAAGGACTCAGACTTGTGGTGGAGGAACAACTTTTAAGTAAAGATTGCAAATTGTAATAGCGCACGCCTTTTGTCTGCGTTATTATTTCTCGAATTGATAAAAGCTTGCAAATTTTTCACTTCCTCCGCTTTCAGGCATTCGCCGCTTTGCGGCATCGAGTGTCTCCCTAGCCGATGGGAAAGCGCGAAAAGGTCTCCGCCGCAAGCGCGGACTTTGCGATTCAGTAGCTTTGCTTACGCAAATCCATGTAGCAGCGAATGCTTTGGCCGCGCATTTTTTCGCTAGCGGTCCGTGTGTGATTACGCGACTAGCCTCCGCAAAAAAAAGAAGTGATAACTCAGAATTAGAGCCATGTCAAAAAAGCAATACTCCTTGAAACCGAGGGGCGAGTGAGCGCCGATGAATCCCGCGCGGTGGTAATCACTGGCGGGAGCGCCGGACTCGGGCGCGCGCTGGCCTTGAGCTATAGCGCCCCCGGTATCACGCTGGGATTGATTGGCAGAAACGCCGAACGTCTGCAGACCGTTGCAGCGGAGTGTCGCGCGCGCGGCGCCGAGGTCGTCTCGGGCTGTCTGGACGTTCGTGACGCAGCAGCACTTCAGGCGTGGATCTTCGACTTCGACGCGCAACACCCGATCGACTTGCTGATCGCCAATGCCGGCGTGGCCAGCACGCTCCGCTCATCGGACGACTGGGAAGGCATCGGCCGTACTGCGGAAGTAGTCGATATCAATCTTTACGGCGCCTTGCATGCCGTGCTGCCCGCCATCGAACGCATGCGCGATCGCCGGCGCGGCCAGATCGCGATCGTCAGTTCGCTTGCCGGATTGCGGGGAATGGCCATTTCGCCGGCGTATTGCGTAAGCAAGGCCGCGCTCGTGGCGTATTGCGATTCCGTTCGGCCAGTTCTCGCGCGCGACCGTATCGGCATTTCAGTCGTGATGCCCGGATTCGTGCGAACCTCGATGAGCGACGTGTTTCCCGGTAACAAGCCGTTCATGTGGAGCGCTGAAAAAGCCGCCTCGTTCATCAAGAAGCGCCTGACGCGCCGCCACGTGGAAATCGCTTTTCCCTTCAGCCTGACGCTAGGCCTCAAGTTGCTGCGCCTGTTGCCAGCAACGCTCGCCGACGCGATCCTCGGGCGCCTGTTTCAGATCCCTCGCCGGAATATGTGACGTGGTCCTCGGCTCAACACTCGCGGCCGTCCTCGCCGCCTGCTCGTTCGCCGTCGAGGCGATCGCCGTCACCCGATCCTCGCTCCGTCGACCGCCGCGTGCGCTTATGCTGCACGTGGCGGCGCTGGTTGTCGTGAGTGCTGCTTGCCTCGCGCTGACAGGACGGCCGTTGTTCTCGACAGGCGTCACGCTTGGGGCGATCGGCCTGCTCGCGGTAGTGGGCAACGCCAAACATGCCTCGCTGCGCGAACCGCTGGTCTTCAGCGACCTGAGTCTCTTCAGCCAGGTCTTCTCGCATCCGCGCCTGTATCTGCCGTTTCTCGGCATCGGCAAGCTCACCGTGGTGCTGGTGTCGATCGCGGGCGTGGCGGGAGCGTTCTTCGCCGAAAGTCCTGTGACACAGGCGTCGCGCTACGTCGCCGCCGTCGTTGCATGGCTGGCTTTGCCGGCCTGCATCGCGCTCGCGCGCCGCCTGCCCCTTACGCTGGAGCCGTTTTCCGATCAGCGTCGCTTCGGGTTCTTTGCCGCGTTCGTCGCCTACGCGATCAACGGCTTGAGCCGCGCGCAACGGCACGCATTCGCGCGCGCCACCGATAACAGCCCGTTCGCGGCCGATGGCCCGGACGTCCATCCGGACGTCATCGTCATTCAGAGCGAGTCGTTCTTCGACGCCCGCCGGCTCGGCCAATGCGTGTCCGGCGCGCCCTATGCGCATTTCGATCGGGCCACGCGCGAGTCCTTCGAGCAGGGCGAACTGGCGGTGCCCGCCTGGGGCGCCAATACGATGCGCAGTGAGTTTGCGATGCTCACGGGCCTGAATCCGGCGCAACTCGGCTACGCGCGCTTTTATCCGTATATGTTCGTGCGCCGCGCGTGCGCGTCGCTGGCGGGCTATTTCAGCCGCGGCGGATATCGCACGTGCGCCGTTCACCCTTACCACACGAGCTTCTTCGGTCGTCGGCGGGCATTCGGGCATATGCACTTCGAGCGCTTTATCGACATCGAAGCGTTTGACAGCGAGGCTCGCGTCGGCCCCTATGTCGGCGATCTTGCGGTGGCGGACAAGCTCATCGGCCTGTTGGAAGCGAGCGACGACAAACCTTTGTTCGCGTTCGCCATCACGATGGAAAATCACGGTCCCTTGCATCTGGAGACGGTGTCGCGCGGTGAATCGTGTTCGCGGCACACGCTCGGAGAGGACGCGCGCTGGCGCGATTTGACGGCCTATCTGCGGCACGTCGAGAACGCAGACGCGATGATCGGCAAACTGACCGGCTATCTGCGCAAGCGCACCCGACCGACCGTGCTGTGCTTCTACGGCGATCACGTTCCCGCGATGTCATCCGTGTTCGATGCGCTCGAAACGGAACCGACCCACAGCGACTACTTTATCTGGCGCAATTTCGGCAGCGACCTGGGTACGCGCCGGAATGTGAGCGTCGAAACCCTTGGTATCACGGTACAGCGCGCGATGCACGCGGACTGTGTCGACACCGATTCGCGCAACGAGTTGCAGCAGATGCCGGCATGATGATGGAAAGGAAAATCGCGATTATCGGGATGGCATGTCGCTTTCCCGGCGGAGTGACAAGCCCCGAAGGCTTCTGGCAACTGCTGTGCGACGAGCGCGACGCAGTGACGGTCGTGCCGTCCGATCGATTCGGCACGGCGTTCTACCAGCATCCGTCGAAGAAGGAAGCGGGGAAGAGCTATACCTTTTCCGCGGGCGTGCTGGATGACGTCGCCGGCTTCGATGCCGCGTTCTTCGGCGTTTCGCCGCGCGAGGCGACGCAGATGGATCCGCAGCAACGCCTTCTGCTCGAACTCGCGTGGGAAGCGTTCGAGGATGCCGGCGTGCGTCCGGGCGAGATGCGCGGCCGCGATTGCGGCGTGTACGTGGGCGCCGCGAGCATGGACTACGGCAACCGCAGCATGGACGATCTGAACTGGATCGATCCGTACTCGGCCACGGGCAATACGCTCAGCATCGCGTCCAATCGCGTTTCCTATCTGTTCGATCTGCGCGGCCCGAGCATGTCGGTGGACACGGCCTGTTCGTCGTCGATCGTCGCGTTGCATCAGGCCGTGCAGGCCTTGCAGTCGGGCGAAACCGACATGGCGCTCGCGGGCGGCGTGAATCTGCTGCTCCATCCGTTTGGTTTCGTAAGCTTCTCGAAGGCCTCGATGTTGTCGCCGCGCGGACGCTGCCGTGCCTTCGATGCAAGCGGCGACGGCTATGTGCGCTCCGAGGGCGGCGCGTTTGTGCTGCTCAAGCCGCTCGAACGCGCGCTCGCGGACGGCGATACCATCCACGCCGTCATTGCCGGTTCGGGTGTCAACTCCAACGGCCACTCGCACGGCGGTATCAGCGTGCCGACCACGGCCATGCAGGCCGAACTGCTGCGTACGGTCTATCGCCGGGCAGGCGTCGATCCGCGTTCGCTCGCCTATCTGGAAGCGCACGGCACGGGTACCGCAGTCGGCGATCCGATCGAGGCGCGCGCGTTGATGGAGGCGGTCGCGGAAGGCCGCCCGATCGACGATCCGTTGCTGATCGGCTCGGTCAAGACCAATGTCGGTCACCTCGAAACCGCCTCGGGCATGGCCGGTCTGTTCAAGGCGATCCTTTGCCTGAAGCACGGCGCGGTGCCGCGCTCGCTGCATTTCGAAACGCCGAATCCCGCGATCGATTTCGAAGGCGGGCGGCTGCGCGTCGTCGATCGCTTCACGCCGCTCTCGCGTCGCGAAGGTTCGCCGCTGACCATCGGCGTGAATTCGTTCGGCTTCGGCGGCACCAATGCGCACGTCGTGCTCGCCGAGGCGGTGAGCACGGCCAAGCCTGTCGCACCCGGCACGGCAAGCGCGGATGCAGCGTTGCCGCCGCTAGTGCTCTCCGCGCGCTCGCCTGCCGCGCTGGCCGCGCTCGCGGCGCGCTATCACGCGCGCCTGCACTCGAAGACCGACTGGGACACATGCGCGGCCGGTGCGGCACGCCGTCGCGAATGGCTCGAACAGCGCGTGATCATTGCACCGCCGGATCTGGAAGCCGGTCGCGCCGCATTGCTGATGCTCGCGAACCCGTCGGACGAGGCGCTGCCGGCTTACGTCGCGCAAGGCGAAGCCGTGGCGTCGGGCGCGAAGGTGGCGTTCGTCTACTCGGGCAACGGCTGTCAGTGGGCCGGCATGGGCCGGCAGCTCTATCAGGAAGACCCGGTGTTCCGTGCGGCGCTTGACGAAGTCGATGCGCTGTGGCGTGCCGACGGCAGCGACTCGCTCGTCGACCTGCTGCGCGCCGGTGCAAGCGCCGATTGGCTCGCGGCGACGGAGAACGCGCAACCGCTGCTCTTCGCGATCCAGGTTGGCATCACGCGCGCGCTCGAAGCACGCGGCATCGATTGCGATGCAACCGTCGGTCATAGTGTCGGCGAGATCGCGGCGGCATGGGCATCGGGCGCGCTGACGCTGGCTGAAGCCGTGCGCGTGATCCGCATTCGCAGCAGCGCGCAGGGTCTGACGCGCGGCACCGGCATGATGGCGGCGGCCGGTATCGGCGAACCCGAGGCGCGGGCGTTGATCGAGCGCCTCGGTCTGGCGGAGTCCGTCGAACTGGCCGGCGTCAACAGCCCCGAAGCCGTCACGCTCGCCGGCTCGCCCGAGGCGCTCGTCGCGATCGGTGCATCGCTCGATGCGAACGGCAGCTTCTTCCAGCTGCTCGACCTCGACTACGCGTTCCATAGCGGACACATGGACGCGATCGAACCGGTCGTGCAAGAAGGTCTCGCCGACCTGACGCCGCGCGAAGGCACGAAGCCCTTCGTGTCGACGGTCACGGGCGACACGCTTGCCGGCGTTGCGCTCGATGCGAACTACTGGTGGCGCAACATCCGCGAGCCGGTGCGTTTCGGCGCCGCGATCCAGAGTCTCGCCGATGCGGGCGTGCGGACCTTCATCGAAATCGCGCCGCATTCGATCCTGCGTCACTACGTCAAGCAGACGCTGGCCGCTCTGAAGATCGCCGGCGCAGTCGTGCCGACGCTCAAGCGCCATCACGACAGCGCGCAGATGCTCGCGCATTCGACGCTGCTGGCGGTCGCGCACGGTGCGCGCGTCGATCTCGACCGATTTGTGCCGGTGCCGCAGAAGGGCTGCGGCACGATGCTTCCGACCTATCCGTGGCAGCGTGAGCGCCATTGGCAGAAGGCGACCATCGAGGGCTACGACCTCGTGAATCGCCGCATCGATCATCCGTTGCTCGGCTATCGTTTGCACGAGCACGCGTTCGCGTGGGAAAACCAGCTCGATCCGCAAGGCGTGCCGATGCTCGCCGATCACGTCGTCGATGGCGGCGTGGCATTCCCGGGCGCGGGTTATGTGGAAATGGCGCAGGCTGCGGCGCGGGTGTTTTTCGGCACCTCGGCTGTCTCGCTCGAAAACCTCGAGATTCGCCTGCCGGTCGTGTTCCAGCCGCAGCACGCGAAGTTGTTCCGCTTCGTGATCGATGCGCGCACGGCATCGTTTACGATCGAGACCCGCGAGCGCATGAGCGACGGGCCGTGGAATCTGAACGTGACAGGCCGCCTGCTCGAAAGCGGCAGCACGCTCGGCGCGCAGGGCATGGCCGACCCGGCCGTGCTTGCACGTCTCGAAGCGAGTCCCGCGATGCGCGGCGAGGCGCTTTACGCAAGCGCGTCTGCCATCGGCTTGAACTATGGCCCGAGCTTCCGCTGGGTGCGTCAGGTTCGGGTGCAAGGCGACGATGCCCTCGGCGACTTCGAAGCACCGCAGGCGCTCGGTGGATCGCAGGCGCTAAACGGCTGGCTGCTGCATCCCGCGCTGATTGACAGCGGTTTTCATCCGCTCTTTGCCGTACTCGGCCAGGCCGGCGCCGAGGCGAGCGACGCGCGCGCCGCATTCGTGCCGGTGCAGATCGGCCGTGTCGATTTTCTGCGCGGCGACTCGGTGCGCCGCGTGCTGGTGCGCGTGCAGCGCCGCAGTCCGCATTCGATCGTCGCTTCATTCGACTTCCTCGACGCCGATAACGCCATCGTCGCGCGTCTGTCGGCGTGCCGTTTCCGCCGCGTCGACCTGACGGGCCGACGCCATGCCGCACCCGCGCGCTTTGCCTACGCGCTCGAAGCGCGTCCCTTGCCCGATCACTTCACGGCTGCCGCATTGCCCGCGCCGCCTGCACTCGTGGAACGCGCGAGCGGACGTCTCGCCTCGTTGGGGGACAACGGCCAGCGCACGCGGCATCTGACCGAAACCTTGCCGCTGCTCGATGTACTCGCGGGCCTGTATGCGCTGAACGCGCTGGATGCGATCGGCGTATTCGCGCAGCCCGCGCTGCCGGCATCGGCCAATGCGAGCTTGCTCGCCCGTCTTGCGCAGATCGTCGTGGAAGACGGCTTCGCCCGTTTCGAGGGCAAGCGTCTGGTGCGCGACGATGCGGCGTGTGCCGCGATGCCCGCACTCGATGCGCTGTGGCGCGATGTGCTGGCGGATTCGCCGGCGCATGTGGCCGAGCTGACGCTGCTGGCGCACGTCGGTGCAGCGTTGCCGCGCGTGCTGCGCGGCGAAGCGTCCGGCAGCGCGGCTCCCGCCTTGCTTTCTCCGACGGGGCGCAGCCTGGCCGAGCAGTTCTTCGATGCCTCGCCGACGTGGTCGCATGCCCGCGCCATGCTCGCGGCCTGTGCCAAAGAAGCGCTTGCGGCATGGCCGAAGTCTCGCCGCCTGCGTGTGCTGGAAATCGGCGCGACGCTTGGGGAAGTGCTGCAGCCGCTCGATATCGGCGTGCCGCAGCCGCAGTGCGAGCACGTGCTCGCGGGCACGCATCAGCAACTCGCCGCACTCGATGCGGAAGCGCGCGACCACGTGCAAACGCTCCAGCTCGGCGAAAACGAAGCCTTGTTCGGCCATTGCCGCGACACCGTGCCGTTCGACGTGATCGTCGTCAACCGCATGATCGGCGAACAGGCCGATCCGCTGACAGTCTTGCACGCGATCGTCGAGCACCTCGCGCCGGGCGGCATGCTCGTGCTCGCCGATGCGCGCCGCAGCCGTTTCACCGACATTGTATTCGGCGCGGCGGGGCAGGAACTCGGCACGCAAGCCTATGGTGCGCTCGCGCCGGCCGCGCTGCATTCGCTCTGCGAGCGCGCGGGCCTGCGGGACATTACGCGTCATACGGAGCAGGGCCTCGATCTCGAAGGCGCGCCGACCTTCTTGGTCGCACGCAAGCCCATGTCTACACAGCAAGCGCAATCCGCTTCGGTCGATGCCCGGCCCTGGCTGATCGTGCAGGCCGACGATGATGCATTCGGCTCCGCGCTCGCCGGGGAACTCGCGCATCGTGGCCGCAATGTAGAACAGACGCGCATGAACGAAGCGGCTGCACGGCTCGAAGCAACGAGGCCGGAAGCGCAGATCGTGTTCATCGCACCGCGCGTATCGCTCGACGACGCCAGCGGCGCCGACGTCATGTGTGCGCAACAGGATGGCGCGCTAGCACTCGCCGCACTCGTACGGGCACTCGATGCAGCCGGTATATCGGCCCGGACCCGTCTGCGTGTGGTGACGCGCGGCGGAGCGCCGTTCGGTCGAGGCGCAGGCGCTGTGACGCAACCCGATCAGGCGAGCCTGTGGGGACTCGGCCGCGTCATGGCGAATGAATATCCCACGCTTGCGCTGCAACTCGTCGACGTCGCATGCGCGGAAGACGAAGCCATCGTGCAACTGGCGCGCGAGCTCTTGTCGGCCGACGTCGAGGAAGAAGTGCTGCTCACCACGCAAGGCCGCCATGTGCCGCGCATGTTGCCGGCGCAGAGCGCCGAGCGGCAGGCGCGCGACGCATCGACGGCGGATCGCGTACCTGCCGTGCTGGCATTCGATATGCCCGGCTCATTGCGCAACCTCGAATGGTTCGCCTTGCCCGCGCTCGAACTGAACGCCGACGAAGTCGAGATCGCGCCGATGGCGACCGGTCTGAACTTCCGCGACGTCATGTATGCGATGGGCCTGCTTTCCGACGAAGCGGTCGAGACCGGCTTCGCCGGCGCGACCATCGGCATGGAACTCTCGGGGCGTATCGTGCGCGTCGGCGCGGGCGTCAAGGGCTGGGCACCCGGCGATGCGGTGCTCGGATTCGCGCCGGCTTCCTTCGCGACGCGCGTCGTCACCCGTACGGGTGCGATCGCGCGCAAACCCGAGGCCATGTCCTTCGAGGCGGCCGCCACGATCCCCACTACGTTCTTCACCGCGTATTACGCGTTGTGCGAACTAGCCCGGCTGCGGCGCGGCGAGCGTGTGCTCGTGCACGGCGGCGCGGGTGGCGTTGGCATTGCGGCGATCCAGATCGCCCGTCATCTCGGCGCGGAAGTGTTCGCTACCGCGGGCGCGGACGAGAAGCGCGAGTTCGTGCGTCTGCTCGGCGCCGATCGCGTGTTCGACTCGCGCAGTCTGGCCTTCGCCGACGATGTGCGTGCCTGTACGAACGGCGCGGGCGTCGACATCGTACTCAACTCGCTCGCGGGGGAAGCGATGGTGCGCGGCATCGACACGCTGCGTCCGTTCGGCCGTTTCCTCGAACTCGGCAAGCGCGACTTCTACGAGAACAGCCATATCGGCCTGCGACCGTTCCGCAACAACATCAGTTATTTCGGCATCGACGCCGACCAGTTGATGGGCGTGCTGCCGGAACTCACCACGCGCCTCTTCGAAGAGGTGATGACGCTTTTCGTGAACGGCGTGCTGCATCCGCTGCCGTATCGCGCGTTCCCCGCCGCGCGCGCGGAAGAGGCGTTCCGTTACATGCAGCAGGCGCGCCAGATCGGCAAGGTGCTCGTCACCTATGCATCGGGTACGCCCGCACCGACGCGCGGCGTCGCTCAGCCGGTCGTCGGTCTCGATCCGCAGGCAGCGTATCTGATCGTCGGCGGTACCGGCGGCCTCGGTTATGCGAGCGCGCGCTGGATGATCGCGCGCGGTGCGCGGCATCTGACGCTGGCGAGCCGTGGCGGCGCGCTCGACGCCGCCAGGCGACAAGAGCTCGAACGCTGGCGCGACGAGCATGACGTCACCGTAACGGTGGTGTCGTGCGACGTGACCGATGCGGTCGCGCTCGATCGCCTGATCCGCGCCATCGAGGCGCGCGGCACGCCGCTCAAGGGCGTGCTGCACTCGGCGATGCACATCGACGATGGCCTGCTGCGCAATATCGACGACGCGCGCATGCTCGCCGTGCTCGAACCGAAAGTGGCCGGTGCGTGGAATCTGCATCGCGCGACGCAACGCTGCGCGCTCGATTTCTTCCTGCTGTATTCGTCGGCGACGACCTCTCTCGGCAATCCCGGTCAGGGCGCGTACGTGGCGGCCAACACCTTCCTCGAAGCGCTCGTCGAACATCGCCGCGCGAGCGGGCTGCCCGCTGCCTTCATGGCGTGGGGGCCAATCGAGGATGTCGGCTTCCTCGCGCGCAACAGCGCGACGCGCGAAGCCTTGCAAGCGCGCATCGGCGGCGCGTCGATCACCTCCGACGAAGCGATGACCGCGCTCGAACGCGTGCTCGCCAACGGGGCGGCCGGCGAGGCCGTGGTGCGTCTGGACTGGGGCGCAATCGCGCGCGGCATGCCCGCGGCGCAGGCGCGCCGCTATATGGCGCTGCAAGCCGGCGGCGCATCCGAGCCCACCAGCGAGGATGGCGCGCTGCTCGAACAACTGCGCGCGGCACCGCGGGACGATGCGGTTGCGCTGATCGAGACCGCGCTGCGCGGTCACATCGCACGCATCCTGCACATGTCGCCGGAGCGCGTCGCGCTCGACCGCTCGGTGCTGGAGCTCGGCATGGACTCGCTGATGGGCATGGAGCTCGGCATGGCGGTCGAGGAATCGTTCGGCGTGAAGCTGTCGATCATGGCGATTGCCGAAGGCGCCACCGTGCATACGCTCGCTGTCCGTATCGTCGACATGCTCGATGGCGAGAGCGACGACACCAGCGGTGGCTTACAGGAATCGAACCACGAAGTGGCGGCGCTTGCCGCGCGGCACGCGCTCGACGAGAACCAGGCGCGCGCGCTGCTCGAACGAGATCGCAACACGTGCAACAACGATCAGGATCAACAGGGAGACGAGCCATGTCAGTCGACACCGGCGTTCGCGGAGTGAAGTTGCCGGCAGGGTGGCACGCGAGCGAAGGCACGCTGGCGCGGCCGCTCGAACTGTCGGGGCATGGCTTGCATACGGGGCAGCACGTGAACGTGCGTATTCTGCCGGCCGCCGCCACGACGAGTTCGGGCGAACGGCATGGCATCGTGTTTCGCCGCACGCGCAAGGGACAAGTGCTCGGTACGGTCCCGGCCGATCCGGCGCTGCGCCGGAGCCAGCCGCTGTGCACGATGCTGCACGCGAACGAGGGCGTCGGCGTACGCACGACCGAGCATCTGCTTGCCTCGCTGCTGGCTTGCGAAATCGATCATGCGGTCGTCGAACTGGATGCCGAAGAAGTGCCGATTCTCGATGGCAGTGCGCAACCCTGGATCGATGCGATTCTGCCGTGCGGACGTACCGCACTGCCGCAGAAAAAGCGTTTCCTGCGCGTGCTTCAGGCAGTGAGCGTCGCGGACAGCGAGGGTGCCGCGCGCCGTGAAATGCGCGTCGAACCCGCGGACGACTACGCACTCAGCGTACATAACAACGATCTGAAGGGCTTCGGCGACATGGAATGGCATGGCCGGCTCACGCCGCGCAGCTTCGCTGAAGAGATCGCCTCGTCGCGCTCGTATGGACAGATCAAGTGGGCCGTGCCCGCGATCGTCGTGGGTTATCTGCGCGGCGTGCCGATCCTGCGCGGTGCACGGACCTCGTGCACCGCGTCGATCGTCGGCAAGCGGGTCATTGGTGGCTTGCGTCAACCGGACGAGTTCGTGCGTCATCG
Source organism: Caballeronia insecticola (assembly GCF_000402035.1). Taxonomy (GTDB): domain Bacteria; phylum Pseudomonadota; class Gammaproteobacteria; order Burkholderiales; family Burkholderiaceae; genus Caballeronia; species Caballeronia insecticola. Next base: position 189,888 of record NC_021295.1, on the reverse strand, counting down.
CGTGCTCGACCTGGTCGGCGATCTCGCGCTCGCCGGCGCGCCGCTGCTCGCGCATGTGACGGCGCGGCGACCGACGCATGAAATGAATTACCGGCTGCTCGCGGCGCTGCTCGGCACGCAAGGCGCATACGAATGGGTCGAAGCGGACGCGTGACGCGCGACGAGCCGAATTAACAGGTCAGATCGGATTACATGGGACTCGGAGAAACACTACGCCAGCAGCTGGCAGCCAAGGCACTGAAGCGGCAACTGGAGCGCGCAACCGATGCGGCCGCGGCGCCGGGCGTGCCCGACGGTCAGGCTGTGCAGGCCTTGTCAGCGCGCAGCCGCTTCGAAGCGATGCCGCAATTCCAGCAGGTCAAGCTGATGCGCGAGATGGGCGAGACCTTGCGGGTCGAGTCGCCGTTCTTTCGCGTGCATGACGGTGTCGCGGGTGCGACGACGCGGATTGGCGGTCGCGAGTATGTGAACTTCGCCAACTACAGTTATCTGGGACTGGCTGGCGATCCGACGATCGCCGCGCGCGCAAAAGCGGCGATCGACCGTTATGGCACGTCGGCTTCGGCGAGCCGCATTGTCGCGGGCGAACGGCCGGTGCATCGCGAACTCGAACGAGCGCTCGCCTCGTTCTATGAAACCGATGACTGCGTGGCGTTCGTGAGCGGGCATGCGACGAATGTGACTGTGATCGGCTCGCTGTTCGGACCGGGCGATCTGATCGTGCACGACGCGCTCGCGCACAACAGCATCGTGCAGGGCGCGCAGCTCAGCGGCGCGAAGCGCCTGAGCTTTGCGCATAACGACTGGCAGGCGCTCGACGAGCTTCTTGCGCGCGTTCGCCGCGAGTATCGCAACGTGCTGGTAGCGATCGAAGGTCTCTACAGCATGGACGGAGATCTTCCCGATCTGCAGCGCTTCTGCGAAGTGAAGGAACGGCACGGGGCGTTCCTGCTAGTCGACGAGGCGCATTCGCTCGGCGTGCTGGGCGCGACGGGCAGAGGCATTCGCGAGCATTGCGGCGTGGCCTCGGAACGAGTCGATCTGTGGATGGGCACGCTGAGCAAGACGCTCGCGGGGTGCGGCGGATTCATCGCCGGGTGCCAGCCGCTTGCCGATATGTTGAGAAACCTTGCGCCCGGGTTCTTGTATAGCGTGGGGCTTGCGCCGGCGCTTGCCGAGGCTTCGCTCGCGGCGCTCGAATGTCTGATCGCGCAACCGGCGCGGGTGGCGCGATTGCAGGCACGCGGGAAGCAATTCCTGAGCGAGGCGCGGGCGGCCGGGCTCGATACCGGAACCAGTGCGGGTTATGCCGTGGTGCCGGTGATTACGGGAAGTTCGCTCAAGGCCGCGCAGTGGGCAAATGCTTTGTTCGAAGAAGAGATCAACGTGCAGCCGATTTTTTATCCGGCGGTGGAGGAGAAGGCGGCACGGTTGCGGTTTTTTATTTGCTCGACGCATGAGGCGGAGCAGGTTAGCCGCAGCATCGCCGTACTGAAGAAAGTGGCTGGGCTGCCGTAAAGGCATGAGCAGGATAAGACTCTGGTGTGGCTAACCACGGCCTTTCAGGTTATCCACGGAGACCTTCGTCAATCGAGGATAGGCAGAACCCGTCAAGAGTCGAAACATCATTTTAGATGATGTAAAAACAACGGGTAATAAGGATCTCTATTGGAGATAGAACAGGTCAAAATGCCTCATTCCATGAGATAATTTTTGATTAAATTTGTGTGATATCAAGTGGGTAATACCGACCGATTCGCGCTGCGCCGATTGTGTGCGCGGCGAGTACGAACGCTTGGTGAAAGAGTATTGGGGCCTGGCGATAGCAGCATGTTATGTCAGTGGATGATCGAAAGAGGCAGTCGCAAGCGACGCCTTTGTTAGCAGATGCAAGTTCAAATGAAAGTGGAAAAGCATGTGTCGAAGCTGGGCGGCTATTCGAGGATTGCCGCGTTGTGCCTGGCTTTGACTGGCTGCGGAACCATGCCGGGCTGGATTTCTTCCAGTGGCGCCAGCCGCGAGCAAGTCATGGAATTGCCGAAGGAAAGCCGAATCCAGGGCATCCAGCTAATCGACGTCAATGACACGCTGACCAGGAAACTGGCCGCTGGAAAAACCTTGGGCCGGTTCTCGGATGTATTTGCCGGCAACGCGGCGAATCACTATGTAATCGGTCCGGGCGACGTGCTCGATGTTTCGGTTTGGGAGTCGCCGCCGGCCATGCTGTTCGGCTCGGGCATGCTGGACCCGACCAAGCCTGCCACGGCGGGTGTCTCCACGGCTGTCACGTTTCCTCAGCAAATGGTTTCCGCCGCCGGAACGATCACGATGCCTTTTGCGGGGCGCATAACCGTGGAAGGGCGCGACACTCAGGAGATCGAGGCGGATATCACGCAGCGCCTGAAAGGCAAGGCCAATAATCCCCAGGTTATGGTCCAGGTTGTCAAGAACAACAGCGCCAGCGTGACCGTGGTTGGAGAAGTGACCAATAGTCTGCAACTGCCGTTGACGCCGAAGGGCGAACGCCTTCTCGATGCAATCGCGGCCGGAGGCGGTGTGAAAGAAGCGGTCAGCCGCGTTGCTGTTCAACTGACGCGCGGAAAGGTCACGTCGACCATGGCGCTTGGTTCGGTCATTCGCGATCCGCGGCAGAACGTTCGACTCGAACCGGGCGATGTTGTGACAGCCTTGTTCCAGCCCGAGAGTTTCTCCGTGCTCGGGGCAACGGGCAAGAACGACGAAATGCCGCTCGAAGCACAGGGAATTTCGCTGGCGCAGGCATTAGCACGCGCCGGAGGGTTGATCGACAATCGCGCCGACGCGCGAGGCGTGTTCATCTTCCGCTTTGAGAAAGCCGGACTGGTTGACGGCCAGGTAGCGAAAGGCACGGTCCCGGTCGTCTATCAAGTCGATCTGCGCGATCCTTCTTCTTTCTTCGTTACTCAAAATTTCGCGATTCAGGATCGCGACGTTATCTACGTCGCGAATTCGCCCGAGGCCGAGTTCAACAAGTTCTTGAGACTGGTCATCTCGGTTGCAGCACCGAGCGTAACGTTGAACAAGGCGCTCGACTAACCAGCGACAAGATTCTCGGGTCGTCGAGCATACATGGCTGCCTCGCTGGCTGAGGTGGCATCTCCAGTCGCGCATGTTCGATCGCCCGGCTTGTCTCGGCGGCCCTCGTCTTCGGCGGGTTTCCTTCATTCGTTTTCAGACACTTTGAAGTTCAGATGACGTCTTTAGAAATACGTTCCAGGTCGCGGAGTCCGTACGCGGTCACCTTCGACGTCTGGCGCGCCCTTTTCTTGCGGGAAGCCCTGGACCGATTGTTCGACATGCGGGCAGCGTGGTTCTGGCTGCTGATGGAACCGGCCATGCACATCGGCTTCATCACCTTCGTCTATACGGTGATTCGCGTGCGGACCATTGCCGGCATCGATGCGGCTGTCTGGACCATCGTCGGCATGTTGGCGTTCTTCATGTATCGACGCACGGGTATTCAGGTTATGTACGCCGTTGAATCAAATCAGCCGCTCTTCGCTTATCGACAAGTCAAGCCCTTCGACGTGGCGCTCATGCGCGGCGCGCTCGAGGCTTTCTTGATGATGATCGTGTCCGTCGCTCTTCTTTGCGTCGCTGCACTGTGCGGACGCGACGCACTGCCGCACGATCCTTTGATCGTTCTCGCCGCGCTTCTGGGGTTGTGGTTGTTCGGCGTCGGTTATGGACTGGTCACGTCGGTTCTCATGGCGTTGGTTCCGGAAACCGAGCACATCCTGAAGATGATGATGATGCCGCTATATCTGATCTCGGGCACGCTCGTCTCGCTCTCGACCGTACCTCAACCGTATCAGGGATGGCTGCTCATCAATCCGATCGCGCACGGACTCGAACTGGTGCGCCAGGGATTCGGAACCGAGTATCACGTCATGCAGGGTATCAGCCTCAGTTATCTCTATGCATGGGCTGGCGGGAGTGTGTTCCTCGGCCTTGCCTTGTATCGCCGTTTTGCCCGTCAACTGGTGATGCAATGATCGTCATTCAGGACGTGTACAAGCGCTATCGGACTGAACATGGCGCTGGCCGATGGGTACTGCGCGGGGTAGATGTAACGATCCCGCCCAAGCGAAATGTCGGCTTGATCGGGCACAACGGAGCGGGTAAATCGACACTGCTGCGTTTGATCGGCGGCGCGGACCAGCCGACGCGCGGAAGCGTGCGGCGCGAGTGCGTCGTGTCATGGCCGGTCGGGCAAGGCGGCCTGGAAGGAACATTGAGCGGTCGGCAGAACGCGAAATTCGTGTGCCGCGTTCACGGGCACCAGGACGATCTCGCTGATCGTCTGGAGTTCATTAAGGACTTCTCCGAACTCAAGGACGCCTTCGACGAGCCGGTGAAAACCTATTCGTCGGGTATGCGTGCGCGACTGCAATTCGCACTGTCGCTGGCGTTCGAGTTCGATATCTATATCTCGGACGAAGTCACGGCGACCGGCGATGCCGCATTTCGAAAGAAAGCCGCCGCGGCTTTTCGTTCGATGGTCGACCGTGCGGGTCTGATCATGGTGTCGCACGACGAGACGACGCTTAGGCAGTTTTGCGAATCGGGCATCTGGATTCACAACGGCAAGGCGCACTGGTTCGAACAACTCGACGACGCTCTCAAGGCTTATCAAGAATCGCTTTAACATGACTGACATTCAGATTACGAAAGAAACGCTGGAGCATGCGTATCAGAACAGGCTGCCTACACGGATATTCCGCCGTCTGATTCAGCTCGTGTTCTTGCTGGGCCTGCTCACGACGATCTATTGGATTTTCTTCGCTTCGGATCGGTACGTGTCGGAAGCGAACCTGATCATCCGCAAGACAGACTCGGCGAGCATGCCTGCTCTGGATTTGAGCGGTCTCGTGTCGGGCACGGGCGGGAGTCCCCTCAACCGCGCCGATCAATTGCTGCTGCGCGACTATCTGCTTTCGGTCGACATGCTCAAGAAGCTCGACGCCCAGCTCGATCTGAGAAGCCATTTCAGCGATTCGCGGCATGACTTCGTCTCGCGGATGTGGTTCAGGAACGCGTCTATCGAATGGTTCTATCGCTATTACCTGTCGCGCGTCGATGTCGAATATGACGAATACGCCGGTGTTCTGCGTATCACGGTTCAGGCTTATGACCCGAAGCTCGCCCACGCGATCGCGGCCATGCTCGTTCAGAACGGCGAGCAATACATGAACCTGCTGGGCCACCAGATGGCCGAGGCTCAGATCAGCTTTCTGACTAATCAGGTCGAAGATGCCCAGGACCGCTTCCAGAAAGCAAGTCAGGCTCTGCTTGCTTACCAGGACAAGGAAAGCATGTTCTCGCCTTCGGATACTGCGCAGAGCATTGGCACGATCGTGGCCAGTCTTCAGGCCCAGCGCGCGCAACTGCAGACGCAACTCGCAACCTTGCCCAAGTCGCTGGATCCGAACCATCCCAACATCGTGCTGCTCAAGCAGGCGATGAGCGCGATCGATCGGCAGATCGCGGAAGAGAACGCGAAGCTCGCACGGCCGGCCGGGAAGACATTGAATGCGTCCGTCGAGCAGTTTCAACGTCTGAAAATGCAGGTGAGCCTCAGCGAGGATCTCTACAAGTCCGCCTTGCTCGGACTCGAAAGAGGCCGTGCCGATTCGTTGCGGCTTTTGGAGAAGGTGTCGGTGCTGCAGTCGCCGACGATGCCTGAATTCTCGATGCAGCCGCGACGGCTTTATAGCGTCATCGTCACGCTTCTTCTCACGTTGATGATCGCCGGGATTCTGAAGTTGCTCGAGAGCATCGTGCTGGATCACGTGGAATGACCGGTTCTAAGGCAGACAAATGAGCAATACTTCATTGAAGCAGGGCCCCGATTCGACCGATAGCGAAGCGTCCGACATGACGACGCTGCGTAGCGAGAACGCGCTGCTCTTTGCACAACTCCATGTCGTGCAAGAGGAACTGGAGCGGCGTCACCATAAGGCTCCGGAGATCAAGCAGCCGGTCGGGGCACTCAAGCTCGTTCTCGACGATAGCCGCTTTCCCGAGATCGCGGCGGAGAGCCTGCGTTACCAGAAGTCGCTGGCAGCGCGCGACGACGTGCTTCGTCGGCAAGCCGAGCGTTCTCTTTCGAACCGGCTCGGCGCTGCGGTGGTGCAGGGCGTGACCGGCCCGGTTGCCTTGTTCGGTTTGCCAGGCAAGCTGTGGTCCATCTGGCGCGACACGAAGCCGTATGCAGCGTCCGCGTTGCTGGGCGGGAAGAGCTACGACAAGGTGATCGCGGCGTACCGCGAGGGGGGCGATGCCGCGGTAGATTCGCTGCTTCACGCTCAGCCCGAGAGCGTGAAAGCCAGTGCTATGACGATGCTCGCGCGTACGCTGGTCAACGCGGATGCCCAGAGCGCGGCGCGGTATGCGCGGCAAGCATATGAGCTGGATCCGCGCCCGTTCCGGCTCAAGTGGCTGGCGTTTCGCGAGCATGAGGCCGGCCGTCCGGAAGAGGGCGAAGCCTTGCTGGATGCATTGCCAGCTGAAATGAAGTTCAGCGAGTCCGAACAGCGCCAGGTAGGCGTTCTTCGCGCGGATGCACGGCGTAAGCGCACGCACGAGGTCGCGTCGAAATACGACTACGCGGCCCGCCGTCGCGAGCTGGAGCAGAGCTTCCGGCGTCTCACGCAAGAGCGCACGGAACAGCAGGCGCTTCTGGAGCAGCAGCGCAAGCAACTCGACGAAGTACGCAAGGCAAATGCGGATCTGGAGCAGGCGCGCCTTGCGCTCGGCTCCGAACTGACAACGCAAAGTGCCGAACTGGCGAAGCAAAACGCCGAGCTGAAGAAGCGAAGCGCGGAACTGACGAAGCAAAGCGCCGAACTGGCGACACAAAGCGCTGAGCTGGCGACCGAAAGGGCGCAGTTGCTCCGCGTGAGCCAGTCGCACGAGGCGCTGCTTCGCGAGCACGAGATGCTTATGCGTGATCGTGCCGGTCTCGCTCAGCTCAGCGAAACCCAGGCGCGCGAGAACGCGGAGCAAGAAACGCTGCTGCTCGAACAGCGCGCGCGCATCGCCGTGCTGGAGCATGCCGCCACGCAGGACGAAGAGGTGCGTCAGGAGCTCAGCGAGCGCATCGAGGCATTGCATGGCGAGGTGCAGGTCTTGTCGCGCGTGAGCGAAGAGCGAGACGCGCTGATCGCGCAACAAAAGCACGATATCGACGAAACCGAGCGCCTTCGCGCTCAAACCGAGGGGGCGCGCGCCGTTCTGGCTGAACAATTCGAAGCGCTGCAATCCCGCGTCCAGGAATTGACCCACTCCCATGAAGGGAAAGACGTGCTGGTCGAACACCAGCGGCGTCAGATCGAAGAAATCGACCGGCTGCGAGAGCAATGGGAGCAGCAGTGCGCGGCGCTGTCGAAGCGCGAAACGGCTTTGCAGAAAGACGTGGATGCGCTGTCGAAAGTGCGTAACGAGCAGGCGGAACTGCTCGTTCGACAAGTGGATCTGTTCGGCTCGATTCTGGGGCAACAGCACGAGGTCGCGAATGGTTTCATCAAGCAGATGAACCCCTCCGCCGCACAGATCGAACGGCAACTGCGCACCGTGGTGAAAGAAGAAACGACTAATGCGAACCGTCAGATGCAGGCGCTGATCGGCTTGCAGGGTTACTACGCGAACGGCGAACTGCCGATCGTGAACCCTGAAAACAGTACCTGGCCCATCAGTCCGGACTTCGCGCTGTATCTCGTGCAACTGATCGAGAAGAAGCACTACGACCTGATTGTCGAGTTCGGTTCCGGCATTTCGACGGCGGTCGTCACGAAGACGCTGGTTCAGAAGGCGCGCAATCAGTCGCACGGCGAGAATCCGACGGCCTTCACGTCGTTCGAACATCTCCCGTCGTATCACGCGCAAACCCTGAGCCATCTTCAAGCCATGGGCGTGGCCAACAGCGTCGATCTGCGCTTGACGCCGCTGCGCATGTGGACGGCGGCCGATGGCGCGCAGTACTCGTATTACGACTGCGACGCGGCGCTCGAATCGCTGAGCCGCAGCCTGCATGCGCGGACATTGTCGATTCTGGTGATCGTCGATGGACCGCCGGCTTCCGTCGGAAAGCTGGCGCGCTATCCGGCGGCGCCATTGATGAAGCAATTCTTCCCGCGCGCGTCGATCGATTTCCTGCTCGACGACTACATGCGGGAAGACGAGCAACGCATCGCCAAACTCTGGCAAACCGATCTCGAAGCCACCGGTTTTTCCTGTCAGGTTAGTGAGCGCCGATTGGAAAAGGGCGCCTGTCTGATCTCCGCGCGTTTTGAAAGCCAATAAATCATGAAAAAAATCCTTACCGTCTTCGGCACTCGCCCCGAGGCGATCAAGACGGCTCCTGTCGTCAAGGCCTTGGCCGCCGACGGCGGTCTCGATGTCAAGGTGTGCGTGACCGCGCAACATCGACAGATGCTCGATCAGGTGCTGGACATCTTCGAGATCAAGCCTGACTTCGATCTGAATCTGATGGCGCCGGGACAGGACCTCTCCGACATTACCAGCAAGGTGGTGCTGGGCATGCGCGACGTTTTCAAGGACTGGCTTCCCGACCTGATCCTGGTCCACGGCGACACGACGACGACGCTCGCCGCCAGCCTCGCGGCCTATTATGCGAAGGTCCAGGTCGGACATGTGGAAGCCGGTTTGCGCACGAATCACAAGTATTCGCCGTGGCCCGAAGAAATGAATCGCCGTCAGGTAGGCGTCATTGCCGACGTTCACTTTGCGCCGACTGAGCAGGCTCGTCTGAATCTGCTTCGCGAAGGTGTGGCTGATAGCTCGATCCACGTCACGGGCAACACGGTGATCGACGCGCTGTTGAATGTCGTCGACCGGGTACGTCAGGACGAGAGCTTGCGAACGAGTCTCGCACAGCGCTTCGATTTTCTTGATCCAGCGAAGCGCATGGTGCTCGTTACCGGCCATCGCCGCGAAAATTTTGGTGCGGGTTTCGAGCAAATCTGCCTTGGTTTGCGCGAAATCGCTTCGCGTGGAGATGTGCAGATCGTCTATCCGGTGCATTTGAATCCGAATGTCCAAGAGCCCGTTCGCCGGATTCTCTCCGGTGTGCCCGATGTGCATCTTATCGAGCCGCAGGACTATCTGCCCTTTGTTTATTTGATGGACCGGAGTGCGTTGTTGATCACGGATTCCGGCGGTGTTCAGGAAGAAGCGCCGTCCCTCGGCAAGCCGGTACTCGTCATGCGTGACACCACCGAGCGTCCGGAAGCGGTCGATGCGGGAACCGTCAAGCTGGTAGGCACCGATAGTCGGGTCATCGCCGACGAAGCGAACCGCCTGCTGGACGACGAAGCTGCTTATCAAGCGATGTCGCGCGCCCACAACCCGTTTGGGGACGGACGTGCTGCGTCGCGGATTGTCGATATTTTGAAGAAAAATCACTAAGAAAAACGAGGTTACGGTGTTCACTACGATTTCAATGATCGGCCTTGGGTATATTGGTCTGCCCACCGCCACGCTGTTCGCTTCGCGCAAGAAGAAGGTGATTGGTGTCGATGTCAGCAAGCACGCTGTCGATACGATCAATCAAGGCAAGATCCATATCGTCGAGCCCGAACTCGACATCCTGGTGCATGCCGCCGTGACCGAGGGTTATCTCGTCGCGACGACGTCGCCGCAGGAGGCCGATGCATTCCTGATCGCCGTGCCTACTCCGTTCACCGAGGGTCACAAGCCCGATCTCAGCTATGTCGAAGCGGCTGCCCGATCGATCGCTCCGGTTCTGCGACGCGGTAACTTGGTCGTGCTCGAAAGCACCTCGCCGGTCGGGACGACCGAGAAGCTCGCGCAATGGCTGGCCGACGCGCGTCCGGATCTGAGCTTCCCGCCGCAGGCGAACGAAGACGCGGATATCCAGATTGCCTACTGCCCCGAACGAGTGCTGCCGGGTCGCGTGGTGCACGAACTGGTCGCCAACGACCGCGTGATCGGCGGCATGACGCACAGGGCTTCCGCTAAGGCAACCGAACTCTACCGGGTCTTCGTCGAAGGCGAACTGATCACGACGGATTCGCGCACCGCGGAAATGTGCAAGCTGACCGAGAACAGCTCCCGTGATGTGAGCATTGCATTTGCGAATGAGCTCTCGCTGATTTGCGATCAACTCGGCATCAACGTCTGGGAATTGATCCGCCTTGCGAACCGTCACCCGCGCGTGAATATTCTTCAGCCGGCAGCGGGCGTGGGTGGTCACTGCATTGCGGTCGACCCGTGGTTCATCGTCGATTCGGCGCCGGACGTCGCGCGCATGGTTCGTACGGCCCGCGAGGTCAACGATTACAAGCCGGTGTGGGTCGTTGAAAAAATCAAGGCGGCGATTGCGGATGTGTTATCGCAAAGGCCGAATGCTCGCATGTTCGATGTGAAGGTCGCTTGTCTGGGCCTGGCGTTCAAGCCGAACATCGACGACCTCCGCGAGAGTCCCGCACTCGAAGTGGCAAAGCAGATCATGAAGGTGGGCTGCCAGGTGCTGGCAGTCGAGCCGAACATCGAGCAGCTGCCGGTGCGTCTGACCGACGGCATGACCCTCGTTTCGCTTGAAACCGCGCTTGCGGAAGCCGACGTGCTGTGTGTGCTTGTCAAGCACCAGCCGTTCCTGGTAGCGGTCGAGCAGATTCGCCAGCACGTGAGCGCCGTTGATGTCGTGGGGCTCTTCGCGGCTTGAGTCGGTCGATGTCGGAGTGAGGGCAATGCAAAAATCCTTGGTACGTGACGCTGAAAGCGCCTATCTGCGCGGCAATTACAAGACCGCCGCTGAGCTATACGAGCAACTTGCGGTGCTATTGGGCAAACAGTATTTCGAAGCCAACATCAAGCTGTGCGAGCGCCGTATGGTCGAGCGTGAGCGTCCGGTCGTCCTCAAGCAATTGAAGATCGCCGCGGTGATGGATGATTTTACTCATCATGGTTTCGAGTCGGAATGCCAGTTGCTGCCGCTGTCGGCGAGCCGCTGGGAAGAACAGATCACGGGCTTCGGGCCCGATATCCTGTTCGTCGAGTCGGCTTGGCGCGGTCAGGACGATTCATGGGTCAACAAGGTCAGCGACCCGTCGGACGAGTTTCGTCAGTTGCTGAAATGGGCCAAGGACAACGGCGTGCCCACCTTGCTGTGGTGCAAGGAAGATCCGGTTCATTTTTCGCGCTTCATGCCTGTGGCGCGTCAAGTGGATCATGTGTTCACGACCGACATGGATTGCATCGCGAAGTACAAGCGCGCGCTCGGGCACGAGCGCGTGTATCTGCTGCCTTTCGCGGCGCAGCCGGCAATGCATAACCCGTTGGCCACGGTGGAGCGTCGCGAGGGCTTTTCGTTCGCAGGCTCGTGGTATCCCCGCTATCTCGAGCGTCAGGCCGATTTCCGCACATTGATCGGCGTGGCGCGCAAGCTGAAATGGGTGGATATCTACGACCGCAACGGCAACAGGCCTTTGCCGCACGACTTCGTGTTCCCGGAAGAGTTCCAGAGCGAGATTCGCGGAACGCTTCCGTATACGGAAATGGATAAGGGTTATAAGGGCTATCGCTACGGGATCACCGTGAACACGGTCAAGCAGTCGCAGACCATGTTCGCCCGCCGTGCGCTGGACCTGATGGTGTGCAATACCGTAGTGGTCAGCAACTTTTCGAAGGGCCTGAGACAGCTCTTCGGCGACCTGGTGATCGCTTCCGACAGTCCTGCGGAATTGGAGCGACGGCTCGCGCCGCTGGTCGACGACGATCTCGCCTATCGCAAGCTGCGTTTGCAGGCCTTGCGCAAGGTGCTCGCCGAGCATACCTATACGCAGCGGCTGGCGTACATCGCCGGCAAGGTGCTTGCGCGCACGGTGAACAGCAACGCGCCGCGCGTCGCGATGCTCGCCGAGGTCTCTTCGCAGCAAGAGGCTTGCGTGGCGATAGAAGCAATGAAAAGGCAATCGTGGCCGCAGGCCGCACGTATCCTGATCGCTCCGAAAAGCATCACGGGTGAAACGGGTGTCGAGGTTTTGAGTGACCGTAAGGCGGCCTGGTCGCGCGTCACGGAATTCGACTATGTTGCGCCCATGTCGAGCGTCGACTACTACGGTCGACATTATGTGAGCGACATGGCGCTCGCGACGGCATTCGCAACCGGCGACGGCGTGACGAAGGGCGCATTCCACGCGATGAACAGCGATGGATCGATCGGGAACGCGGATCTTGCCCAGGAGTATGTGCCGGTGGAGCGAGCGGCAGTGCGCCGCAGTTTGCTCAAGCCGCAGCTTCTGCAGTCGTGGGCGGAGCAAGCATCGGTATCGCTGGAGGACGCGCAGGTTTCATCGGGCGCTATCGTTTCGGTCGACGCATTCAGCTATTGCGCGTTCGGCGCCGCAAGCAACGCAGTGCCTGCCGCCGTCGATGCCGAAGATATCCAGCGCATCGGCGTCAGCTTGAATGAGGATATGCAACCTCGTGCGCAGCGTGTGAGGGCACTGAAGGTTGACGAGAAAATGGCGCTGGAGGCCGCGGCGTGGTTCCGTTTGCTGCCGAAGTCTATCGATCATCACCTGAAGCTGAGCCTGGGCACCGAGCGGCAGGTGGAGCTGAAGAGCACGCTGCCGGCGGATGCGCACAAGTATGTGTACCTGTCGCGCAAGCTCGCCGTCGCGGAAGTGACAACGACGCAGGAATTTGGCTTCGTCGCCGAGGGCGATGCGCAAGTCGATCTGAGGCTGGTGTTCGTTTTCCTGGACGCAGACGGCCAGAAGATCTCGCATTTCATGCATCCGCTGGGCGCGCGCGAATCGGTTTCCTTGCCGGCCGGCACGGCCTCGATTCGCCTGGGCCTGCGTATCCAGGGACAAGGACAGGCCAGCCTGGGTCGTGTGGCCTTCCTCGAAGCGCCGGGTCCGGAGCGCGACCTGTTGCCGTCTTCGCGGCAATTGCTCGTAAGCCGGCAATATGCCAGCTACGATGATCTATACCGCTATGGCTTCGTTCATGCGCGAGTGAAGGCTTATAACCGGTCGGGCTCGCCTGCCGAGGTCATGCGCATCACGCCGTCGGGGCGCGGACGTTTTCGCGAGTTCGAGAACGTGGACGTCATCGAAACCGGAATCGGCCAGCTCGAACGCAGCCTGGCAGACGGCGTCTATGAGAATCTGGCGGTGCATATCATCGACCGTCAGATATGGGATACGGTACGCGAGCATCTGGATCGCGCGTGCGTCGTGATCTGGGCGCATGGAGCGGAAGCGCAACCCTGGTGGCGTCGGGCGATGAACCATGCCACCGACGAGGCGCGCAACGGCGCAAGGCGGGATGCCGACGCGCGCATGTCGATGTGGCGTGAAATCCTGACGCTGCGGCATCCGAATCTGAGTGTCGTGTTCATCTCCGACAAGCAGGCGATGGAAGTGCTGTCCGACCTGCGTCTTTCCGTGGCGGAAGTCGGCAGCTTCGCGGTCGTCCACAATTTTGTGAACGGCGATTTGTTCAAGTACGTGCCGAAAGACCCGGCCCAGCGATTCAAGCTGCTGTCGATCCGACCGTTCGCATCGCCGGTGTATGCAAACGACCTGACGGTACGGGCGATCGAAGATCTCGCGAAAGAGCCCTTCTTCGATCAACTGCGCATTCGCATCGTGGGCGACGGACCGTTCTTCGAACAAACCGTCGAGCCTTTGCGCCAATACCCGAATATCGAGCTGTCGCAAGGCTTCCTGACGCAGAGCGAAATCTCCGCTTTGCATCGCGACTACGGCGTTTTCCTCGTTCCTTCGCGGATGGACTCCCAAGGTGTCTCGCGCGACGAGGCGATGGCGTCCGGTCTCGTCCCCATCACTAATCGAGTGGCGGCCATTCCGGATTTTGTCGACGAGACTTGCGGAATTCTTGCCGAGCCCGAAGATGCCGCCGGCATTGCGGACGGCGTGCGCCGTCTCGTCAATCATCCCGCTGATTTCGAGGCGATCTCGCGAGCCGCTGCAGCGCGTGTGCGCGCTCAATCGAACTACGACCGGACAATCGGGCAAGAACTCGCTTTGTTCGATCCCCGGAAGGCCGACGAGGTGTGCGCGATTGCGTCTCAACGTCTGAGTGCGCGCGATGCTTACCCGATGGAAGTTGCGCTGTACGGCGACGTGAACCTCAACATCATGGACGGGTCGGCCACCTGGGCGGCGTCGCTGGCGGAGGTGCTAGGCGGCATCGGCGGTGCGCGTGTCTCGCTGGTGCTCAAAGCGAGGATTCAGCGCACGCAGGTCATTTCGCGTCTGCTCGATCTCACGCCATCCGTGCGGCTGATCGAACCGGAAGTCGCGGAATCGAGAGGCTTGTCGCAAGAGGCTGCTGTCGCATGGCTCGAGGCGCTGGATGGCGAACGTCCGTTCAATGCGTTCATCCTGCGTGGTCTGGAAGTATGCAGCCGCGCGGCGCAGTCTCCGCGTCTTGCCGGACGGATCTGGGCCTATCTGACCGACATTCCGCAGCAAGCCGAACTTCTGGACGACGAGACTCGGCAAAAGATTTCGCAGATCGTCTCGGCGAGCCAATATGTTCTTTGCCAGACGCCGCAGATGCAGCGCTATTTTTCCAGCCTATTCCCGCAGGCAATGGAACGCATCAAACTGCTGCCGCCGATGATTCCGGCTATGGCAGCGCGGGATGTCGCCGTCGCAGATAGCGCAGCGCAGTTCCGTTATTGCTACGCGGGCAAGTTCGCGCCGCGCTGGGGTATCAAGGAACTGTTCGACGCGCATGCTCAGCTGCGTGCCAGCGTACCGGACGCGGAACTGCATGTGTTCGGCGACAAGATTCATAATCCCGCCGACGATCCTGGCTTTCATCCGCTGGTGCAGGCGCGACTGAATTCTGGAGAGGGTCTGCAATGGCATGGCGTCGTCGACCGGAATGGTCTCATGCGTCAATTGCAGGATATGCACGCAAGCTGGGCGTTTCGTGATCCGGCATTCGAGCGTGACACACTGGAGCTTTCGACCAAGGTTCTCGAGTATGCGAGTCTTGGTGTTCCGGTGATTCTTGCGCCGAGCGCGGTATTCAAGTCGGTGTTGGGTGAGGATTATCCGTTGTTTGCCGATACACAAGAGCAGGCTCTGGCGCTTCTGCGTGAGCTTGCGACGAACGTGTCGCTACGAAGCAGCGCCGCTGCTCGCTTGAAGAGCGTGGCAAGCCGCTATAGCTTCGACTCCGTACGACTTAGCCTTCGTGAACAAGGACTGTTCGAAGATTCTGTGCAGATCACGAATGATGTAGCCGTTGGGCAAAAGAATGACGCCAGGTAAGATGAATATACGCAACGAGTATGACGAGCTGATCAAACTGCTGCCGGACGACGCGTCGCAGGGTTCCGATATGCATTACGTGAGAGAGGTTCTCTCCAATGCGGGGCCTTTGAGCGTGGTCGATCTGGGTTGCGGGCCGGGAAAGTCGTTTCAGCAGTTTCGGGCGATCAACGGTGAGATCGAATGGATCGGCATTGATTTCGAGGATTCCGCCGCCAAGCGGGCAGCGGACTTACCCTTCAAGCCATGGGATGGATCCACCATTCCGCTGGGCGATGCTTCCGCTGACCTGGTGTATTCGCATCAGTCGCTCGAGAGCGTTCGCTCGCCCGATGCTGTCATGAAGGAAATCGCACGGGTGCTGAAACCCGGCGGATACCTGATCGGTTCCACCTCGCAGCTCGAACCGGGAGTTTCCGGCAGCCTCTGGAACTTCAAGCCGCTGGGGCTCAAGCTACTCGTGCAGGATGCGGGTCTTACGCTGACGCAGATTCGTCCGGGCATCGACGGCGCGACACTGATTGCGCGTGCATTTCTGGGTAAGCCTCAGTATATGTCGCGTTACTTCTCGTCCGAATCGCCCTTGAATAGTTATATCGATTCCCAGGCTGCCAAGGAAAACCTCAGTGGAAGGAAGGCAGCGATGCGCAAGATACAGTACTGTGGGCAGTTTTCATTCAAGGTCGTGAAGGAGAATTCAGTGTCGCGCGGCTTGCCGATCATTACCTACCATCATCATTTGCCGAGCGATCTCAAGGAAGGCAGCCGCTTCAAGAACGGCACGGTCACCAATACCGTCGAGAGCTTCGAAGCTCAAATGGCCTGGATGCATGAAAACGGCTATGAGTCGATGACGTTGGCTGAGTTCGAGAACTACATGACCGGCCGTGATCCTCGACCGGCAGGAAAGCGGGTTCTGATCACCTTCGATGACGGTCATCTCAGCGTCGCCCGGTATTGCTATGAAATCCTCAAGCGCTATGGGTGCACGGCGGTCGTTTTCCTGATCACCGGAAAGCAGCCGGAGAAGCCGGTGCAAGTGCTGGAACCCGATGTGCTGCAATACGTTTCCCGGGAGGAAATGGCTGCGCAGAGCGATGTATACGAATATGCGGCCCATACGCATAACATGCATTCGCGCGACGAGGAACACCGCTCCAATCTGGTCACCTTCGATGCGCAGACAGTGGCCGCGGACGCTGCGCAGTGCCGCGCGCTGGTGGATGATTCGCGCCATTTCTGCTTCCCCTTTGGACAGTACACCGACAGCGTCGTCGACGTACTGGTTGAAGTCGGCTATCGATATTTCTATACCACCGAGAAAGGACTGGCACACCCGAATCCAGGCAAGGACGTTCACGTAGTCAAGCGGCTGAACGTGTCGCCGCGCATGAACGTCCAGCAGTTTGCCGATCTGATCGAACGATCCGAGTAAATGCAAGCTCAATGTGCTACGGATGACGATGCTGCAACATTGCGGAGATTGCTGTCTCAGGGTGCGGCTCGTCGTTACCGCGCCGTGATCCGCCGTGGGCCGGCGATATCCCGCGCGCCGCTGCTATGAGACGGTATGCGTTGCTGACGGTCGACACTGAAGCACTGCCCAAAAGGGCGGAGGCCGATCACGTCCGGCGCCTCATCTGGGGCCAGCATGCAACGGGTACCGCGGGTGTACGGGAGATGTGTTCGATCGGCGCCGAGTTCAATGTTCGGCACACGTTCTTTGTCGACATGTGCGCCACCACGCGCTATCCGGACGACATGCGCGAGGTGGTCAGATGGCTGGACGCAGCGGGTCAGGACGTGCAACTTCATTTGCACCCGGAGACATTGCCGAAAAGCTTTTGGTCGGAGCACGGACTCGATGCGGCGCCGGCGTATATCAACGAGTATGTCGGCGAGGATCGGGCGGTCTTCCTGCTCAAGCATTTCGGTGGTCAACTGCGCGAGGTAACCGGTAAGCGCGTGATGGCCTGCAGGGCAGGATCCTTTCGCTGGAATGGCGACTTCATACGCGCACTCAAGACAGCGGATATCCCTTTCTCGTTCAACAATTCGATGCGGGCGTATGAGGCCGGGCGCTCCACGTTCGGCTTGCCGACCAACCGCCCATACGCCTGGTCGAACGATGTTGTCGAGGTGCCGGTCACGGAAAAATGGATCGCGCCTGCCGCAGACCGGCCGGCACGGTGGGCCAGCCTGACCTATCCGGAATCGAGCTATTTTCCGTTCCAGACCCGGCGCTTCCGTGCTCTGCCGTCGTTTCTGTCGCCGGGGCCGGGTTTTGCGGTTCTTCTGTTGCATTCGTGGTCGTTCCTTCACTGGAATGAGAAGCGGCATGCGACCTATGTGGATGAGCAGAGGCTGGAGGGTTATCGGCGGCTGCTGGCGCGCGTATCGCTGGACTATGACGTCATCACGTCGACGGAGCTTGCGGATTTGCACGCACGCGGAAAGTTTCGAGTTCAGCCGTCGGTGGATCTGGCCCGAGCGGACTCAATGAAGACGACTTGATCGAAGATGTTTGCCAAGAACCCATTGCGCGTTGCCGGGGGCAAGGCTCAACTGAATAAGAGGCTGTAGAAGCGATGCCGAATCGTTATGCATTAGTTACCGTCGATACCGAGGCGCTGCCCAAGCGCGCATCGGAAGATCACGTGAGGCGTCTCATGTGGGGAGAGCATGAGAACGGGACGGCCGGCGTGCGCGAGATGTGTGCCATCGGCGACGAGTTCGGCGCCAAGCACGTGTTCTTCGTGGATCTGTGCGGTGCTTACGGTCAACTGGCGGAGTCGCTCGACGTCGTGCGCTGGCTCGATGCCGCTGGACAGGATGTGCAGTTGCATACCCATCCCGAATACTTGCCCAAGGATTTTTGGGGGCAGCACGGGCTCGACACGCGTCCGGAGTACATGAATCAGTACAAGGATGACGCGCGCGCCGAATTCGTTCTGCGGCACTTCGGAAATCTGATCACCGAGGTCACGGGCAAGAACATCCTGGCTTTTCGCGCCGGCTCTTTTCGCTGGAATGCCAGCACGATACGCGCGCTCAAGAGCGTCGGCATTCCGCTGTCCTTCAACAATTCGATGTGCGCGGTGTATGCGCGCCAGAGCCTCTACGCCGAACCGACGAATGCGCCTTACGTCTGGTCGAACGGTATCGTCGAAGTGCCGATGACGGAAAAGCGCATCCTGCCGAAGATCGGCAAGGACGAGTGGTGGGCGCGCCTGACTTATCCCGAGTCGAGCTATTTCAGGTTTCGTCCGTGGTGGGGCAAGCTTCTGCTCAATACATTGAGCGGTGGTCCGGACTTTTCGGTGTTCCTGCTCCATTCCTGGTCCCTGCTGTATTGGGACGAAAAGGGCTATGGGGCATACCGCGACGATCATCGGGTCGAAGGCTATCGGAAGTTGATGGCGCAATTGACCAAGGACTACGACGTCATTACGACCGCCGATTTCCTCGATCTGCATTCGCGAGGAAAGATTGCCACGGCGCGCACGGTTGATCTCGCGCATGCCGAGCTGCCTGAAGTCGTTGGAGGAGGCCGCTGAGATGGCCGTGCTGAAGTGGCTGGGCCAGCCCTGGTTGGCGCTCAATCGATTGCTTGCGACCCGGGCGCTCGAACGCCGGATCGGTCGGCCTGCTGGCGTGACGCCTTATCATCCGGTGCCCGGCAGCATGCTGTATGTGGCGGCCAGCTCACTGCCTTATCACGTGAGCGGCTATACGACGCGCACGCATGAAGTCGTGCGCGCGCTTCGCTCGATTGGTCCTGAAGTACACGTGATGACCCGTCCGGGTTATCCGTGGGATCGCCGCGATCGGTTGGCTGACGCCGATGGCACGGAAACGTCCGTCGGCGGCGTACCTTATCGGCACGTAAAGTCGCCGTCCAATTTGCGGCCCGTGCTGCAGTACGCCTTGCAAGGCGCGCAATCCGTGGTTCATGAAGCCACGCAGCGCCGTGTTTCCGTGATCCACGCCGCGTCCAACCACGTCAACGCGCTTCCCGCACTGCTGGCGGCGCGGCAACTGGGAATTCCCTTTCAGTACGAGATGCGCGGGCTATGGGAGCTGACGCGTATCTCGCGCATGCCGCATTACGAGCACCACCATGGATTCAAGCAAGGTCTGGAACTGGAAGGGCTCGTCGCGTCGAATGCGGATCGGCTCTTCGTCATTTCAGAGCAACTGGGACGCTTTGCGCGCGAGCGTTGGGGAATCGATCGGAACCGTATGTTCCTGTTGCCGAACTGCGTGGAGCCCGAGCGATTCGCTTTGCTGTCCCCGGAAGAAGTCGAGCTGGACACGATTGGCTACGCGGGTTCGTTGGTTGGTTATGAAGGCCTCGACACGCTGATCGATGCGGTGGCTCAGTTGCGAGTGCGGGGCGCGCGGCCGAATGTCGACATCATCGGCGACGGCGAAGCCCGTGGGGCGCTCGAAGAACAAGTGCGCCGCCTGGGCTTGTCGGACTGCATCCGCTTTCTTGGACGCATGCCGCCGCAGCAGGCGCAGGCGACGCTTGGCCGCTGCGCGCTGGTATGTATTCCACGCAAGCCGTTCAAGGTTTGCGAGATCGTGCCGCCCATCAAGCTTGTTGAAGCGATGGCCATGGGGAAGCCGGTCATTGTTCCAGACTTGCCGGTTTTCCGCGATGAAATGGGTGCCCATCCTGCCGGATGGTTCTTCAAGGCTGGTGATGCCGCTGATCTCGCGCGGGTGATCGAAACTGCATTGGGCGACGGTGCAACGCTGAAAGCGGTCGGCGAACGTGCGAAGCAATACGCTGCTACGCACCGTTGCTGGCGCGATTTTGTGACTGAAGCACTGCCTGACAGTGCGAGGTAAGAGAAATGGTCGGTAGGGTTATCAGAAAGCTGGGTTCTTTCGTCTACGATTATCCGAAGGTGTCGGAGGACGCGGAACGAGCCGGGCGCTTCGGTCGTTTGAAGATCGCGCTCGTCACCGACTATTTCACGGCCGACTGTTTGTCCGCGGAATGCCGCGTGCGCGCGATGACGCCTGCGAATTACCGCGAGGTGATCCACCAGTGGAGGCCGGACCTGGTTCTGGTGGAGTCGGCGTTTCACGGAGTGGACGGTAGCTGGCGCTATGAACTCGCCAAGCAGTCGAAGCTGCTTCGCCTGACCCGGCCCACGGCCATTTTCAAACTCGTGCAGTGCGCGAAGCAGGCCGGAATTCCGACCGTGTTCTGGAACAAGGACGACGGTCCTTTCTTCGATGCATTCATCGATGTCGCCAAGGCGTTCGATTACGTTTTCACCACGGATGAAGCGTGTCTCGATCGCTATCGCCAGCAACTGCCGAAACACGTGCCGGTCGATACGCTGATCATGCCCTTCCAGCCGGCGTTTCACAGCTTCACGGGTTTCCACTTCAGCCGTAACGAGGTGTGCTTCACGGGCAGCTACTATCGACGCATTCTGAACGAGCGACGCTGCTTCCTCGATATGATCTTCGAAAGTTGCGAACGCAACGATTTTCCGGTCAATGTGTTCGATCGGAATCACGACAGACTGTCTCACCGGTTCGAGTTTCGCTTCCCGAAGACAGGTCAGATGCGCCTGCACGGCAAGGTGGCCCACCGCGAAACGGCAAACGTATACAAGTCGCACCTGGTGTCGATCAACGTGAACTCGGTCACCAGTTCCGAAACCATGTTCTCGCGCCGCCTGCTCGAGATTCTGGCGTGCGGCGGCATCGCCGTAACCAACCCGAGCCGCGCGGTCGATCGTCATTTCCGCGACTATTGTCATGTTGTGACCGGTGATGAGGAAACGCGCGACCTGTTCGCGCGCTTGCGTCACGGCCCTTCGCAAGAGGATCTGGATCGTGCGGAGGCAGGCGCCAGATACGTGCGGGAGCACCATACGTGGGCCCATCGACTGGAGCAGATTTGCGCAGTCGTAAAGCTTTGAGGTGACGGTCAGATGATCGCCTTGCTTTCCTGGCTTTGCCAGTCTGTCTTCCTCATCGTAGTTGCTTATTTTGCGTTGTACGTGCTGCTCGAGTTTCGGGTGTTTTTCATCTCGCGAAAAGTGGAACGGCGCAAATTGACGGAACTCGCGCATTCCTCTAGGGAAGCGGAAGCCGATTTTTGGCCGGCCGTGAGCGTGCTGCTGCCGATCTATAACGAATCGGCGGTGGTGGAGCGGCTGATCGATGCGGCCTGCCGGTTGCGGTATCCCGCAGGTCTTCTCCAGTTTCTTGTTCTCGACGACTCGACCGACGGAACTACCGAGCTTGCACGGCAAAGGAGCGATGCTTACGCGATGCAGGGCATCGATATTCGCCTTATCAGGCGGCGCGACCGCACAGGCTACAAGGCTGGAAATCTGGTGAACGGAATTCAGCAATCTCATGGTGAATTCTTTGCGATCTTCGATGCAGATTTTGTGCCGCCCGCTGATTTTCTAATGAAATGCATTCCCTGTTTCAAGGATGAGAAGCTGGGCTTTCTGCAGACCGGCATTGGCTATGAGAACCGCGACGTGTCGTTTCTCACTCGCTTCCAGGCGATGGAGATGGGGCATCAGCAATACGTGACCGTTGGCTTGAGCGAGGACGGCGACATGGCCTCACTCAGCGGCAGCTCGTGCGTCTGGCGCAAAGCCTGTGTCGATGCGTTGGGCGGATGGAACGCGTCGACGGTAACCGAGGACGTCGACCTCGGGTATCGTGCGCAATTCGGCGAGTGGAAGTACGCATATCTGCGCGATGTGGTGTCCATGTCGGTGTTGCCGGAAACGATCAGCGCATTTCGGATTCAGCGCGAGCGTTGGGGGCGTGGGCTCATTCACAGTGGATTCAAGCACGTCGGTCAGATGCTGCTCCAGCGTATGCCGCTGATGAAGCGCATGCATGCGCTCTCCGTAATGTTCTCTTCGGTGCTTCTCGCGTCCATTTATGTGCTGATCTTGCTGAGCCTGCCGATAACCGGTCTAGTACGATTCGACGGTGCCTATATGCGTTGGGGCGCGCTTGCGTTTTTTGGGCTTGTGGTGCTTTGGAGTTTGGAGAATGCCTTCGGTGCCCGGCGAGGCGCAAGGTTCGATGCCAAGCCCAACATCGTGAAGGATCTATGGGACACCTATCGCTACGTCGCGATGTTTCTGCCGATGGCGTGGTACTACTTTGTCGGCGGCCTACGCGCATTGTTTGGTGTGTACGGCGATTTTCACACCACGCCGAAGGGCAAGGACGCGTCTCGGACAGCCGTTCCGCCAATCAATTTTGTACTGCTGGCGGGGGAGGTGTTCACATTTCTCTATTCGGCGGTTGCAATCGGAATCGGGTTTCTGAAATCAAACTATTTTCTGATTCCTCTCAATGTCACTGTGTGTGTGGGCTTTGGAATGGCGTTGTACTGGTCGTGGCTCGAAATGCGGACGCATAGGGGAGCGCGAGCTTGAGATTCTCGAATTTGCACGATGTGCAATGCATGTGCGCTGCTGTGGGTAGAAACAAGCGATGACGATGAGTTCGGGTGCGGTTCATAAAGGAACTGATGGGGCGAGCGAGCGCCTGCGTAGCTTGACGATCCGGCCAGCAAGGGCGACCGACGCGGCCGCATGCGCGTCGCTCGTCTTTGCTTCAGGCAAGCACGAGTTCGAGTTCTTTCTTGGCTTGCGAGCCGAGCAATGCACGGAGTTTCTCAAGCACGCGTTTGCGCTGTCTCAGGGTCGCTTTTCATGGCGGCGCCACGAAGTGGCCGTCGATGCGCAAGGCGAAATGATGGCGGTGCTTGCCGCGCACGATGGTCGACGCGTCGCCGCTGACGATCTTCACATTGTTTGGACGCTGCTGCGTTATTTCGGTCCGCTGCGTGCGGTGCCGATGTTAGTGCGTGGCCTGGTGCTAGAAACGGAATTGCCGAAGCCCAGGCGCACACAAACGCTTGTTGCACATTGCGCGACGCGCGCCGACACGCGGGGTTGCGGCGTGTTTTCGATGCTGTTCGAGCAGGCGCTGCGCGGCGCGAGCGCGAGCACGCGCGGCCTGGTGCCCAGTGAACGAGAGGTCGTGCTGGACGCGCTTGTGAGCAACACGCGCGCTATGGCGCTTTACCGGCGACTCGGCTTTGTCGAGTTGCCGCGCAAGCGATCGCGGTCCCGTTTTCTTCCCGCGCAACTTGAATCGGTGCGTATGC
The DNA here is from genome assembly GCF_000402035.1 of Caballeronia insecticola. GTDB lineage: Bacteria > Pseudomonadota > Gammaproteobacteria > Burkholderiales > Burkholderiaceae > Caballeronia > Caballeronia insecticola. The sequence goes on along the minus strand of NC_021295.1, from coordinate 166,368 downwards.
GGTTGGCTGTGGGGGCGGAGAAGTGATGGATGCTTCGGAAGGGGGTGTTTCAGAACACTTCGCAAGCAATGCCTTACCGAATCTTTTGAATATAGGTAATCAGGATAATAGTATGGAAACCGGCGAGCTTAATTCCATCCCACTGACACATGCAGTCTCCATGCACACGGACGATCAATGTCGATGCAAGCATAGTGTTGAATCATATGCCGGCAAGTATCTGAAACAGCTTATCAATTTGAATCTCCGCGATGCAAAATCAGAGGTAAGCGAGCAGAACATCCCGGCCGTATTCGATTTCGAGAAGTATGGAAGTCTTGAAGGCTATAACGAGTATTTGTCTTCGGTTCAGAAGGGAAACTGGCGCAGGCAAATCAACAGAGCCGCGCGCGAAGGCTACTACTGCGCGTTTTTCGACAGATCCTCGAGGGTGCCTGATATTCATCTGGTTAACACTTCGACAGCTGTCAGAGCTCAGGGAGAGATGTCTTCGCATTATTTCAAAAGCATTGAAGAACTCGGTGGTTACCCGACCGCCAGATTTGATTTCAAAGCGCCCAAGTGCAACAGGCACTGGGATATCTGGCTTGGAGTCTTCCAGCCCTCCGAGGGGTACCGCCAAGGGGACGTCGTTGTGGGCTCTCGACTATTTGCCTATGCTCACCTTCGAAGGCTGGGTGATCTTTTCATCTATGCGCTCTTTTTGGGGCATTACGACTACTTGAAAGATGGGGTGATGCAATTGCTCCATTCCTACGTGGTCGAGAGTATCTATAAGAAGAGTTTCCCTTTCCTGGGAGGAGACAATTCCCCTTTGCTGGTCTATGGCGGATACAAGCATGGAGGGATCGGGAGGGAAACGTGGAAGAGAAGAGCGGGTTTTGAACCGGCGACCGTTCTCGCATCTGAGTGAGAAGGCTCTCTGGGCGTCGTTAAGCGGGTTGGTTTGTGCGCGTGGAAGTGCTACGTGTGCAGGTGAGGTTTCGGACGCCACCAGGCTCACTCACGCTAAAGGCTGAAGCAGGAAAAGGGTATCTGCCCGCTGGCTACGCGGCCTTGAGGGGACCGCGTCTCGCTAGAATTATCGAAATGCGGTCAGGTCAGCAACGCCATTTCAATCTTAGTCGTGGTGGCTAGCTTGTAATCGGGGCTTCCTATCTCGCGCGCGAAGCCTCTCACGCTTGCGTCTTGCAAATCGATATCATGCGGCCATGCGAATCGTACAGTTGGAGACTCGTCGTACCAGCGTACCGCTTTCTTCTCGTCGTTGACCAGAAGATAGAATGCGTATTCAACCGGTTCGCTCGACCACCCTTCGGGCAGCGTGATCTGACTTACGACTTCGTCTCCCTCCCGCCAAGCTGACACCGTCAGAGTGGGGGCGGGGCCCGGAAAATACCGCCGCATCTTGATTCCGAAGATGTTTCGAAGCTTGTTTTCGATGAAGAGCGGGAAATGTTTTCCGAGGTCGCTATGTTCGGAGTATTCGCCAACGTCCACCTCAACACAGCCACCCTGTGTTCGGATGTGTTCGGCGTACGGCAGAGCATGGCTCTCATAATGATGGTCGCCTCTGCCAACATGAATGCGGCAACTCACGTCACGGTTAAAGGGCAAGTCGAAGATTAGCTTGTCGAGTTTTTCTTCGCTATCTTCGCCGGGCATCATGTAGTTTGCCAGCCGAGGACCGTTTTCAAGATCCTGGCGCAAAAGGAAGTGTCCGATCCGGGTTTGTGGCGCTCCAGTGAGTACATGGCCATATCCCAGCCGGTTCGCAAAGTACAACGCAGACGCACCTCCCTTCGATGAGCCGAGGAAAATGACTTTGCTCTTCTCGATGCCCAGTTTGACCCGGAAGCTTTCGATCAGCGCGCACACGGCTTCAGCAAGTTCAAGCTTTCCATTCGATGCAATCAGATACGATCCTTGCGGACCGAAGTCGTCCAACACGAAAAGCTGATTGACCGGGGCGCCACGCAACACCCTGTGATAGTTGATTCGGTATTCGAACTCCGGAGCCAAAGCCGGAAACACCACGAACAGAGCGTCACTGTTCTCTTGCGGCTCAAACAAATACTGGATCGGCCAATCACCCGGAATGGTCTCAAACGGGAAATTGATCCCTTTCGCAGAGCGCGCGGGGAACGCAATAGAAGTCCGGCACTGCCACGATGAAATCTTTCCGGCCGCAACCTTCAGGACAGTTGTTTCCTTTGCTTCGCCAAGTCGCGGAAAGACATAGCCAGCAGGGGTTTGATCCCCATGTCCCAGCGTCAACTCGACAGGCGCATCGGACTGAACAGATATCTTGGCAACCTTGATATTTTCCTTCAGTAGATGGACTTCATTGGCGACCGTCACCGCCTTAAGACCCGGAGCCAGCTGCCACAACAAAGACATTCCGTGCGGCGCATCGCTGCTGACCTTGTCTGCAATATCCACGAGCGGCTTCGAGCGATGCACGGTCATGACACGCTCATGGTCGACGCCCGGATACCTCGCGTTTCTTCCCTTGACCTGAACGAACTGCCGCGTTTCCCTCGATTCTTCCAGCGCAACTCGCCCTGTCTCAGCGGACGGTTGCAAATCATCGAGCATCAGCGTGCTGTGCGCCGCGGCCGAGTAGCCATGCTTGGACAACGGATGTGCGTAGTCGTAGCCGTACGGGCCGCTCTCGTAGAGAATCCATTCGCCGGCGTACAACAAGACAGACAGGTCATCCTGATGCTTATGGTAGTCGCCATGATGGCCCGCGCACATGACGGCATAGGTTTGTTGCTCGCGTTTTTCCGGATCGTCTCTCAGAACCGCGAAGCCACCATCGAAGAAGAAGGCGGCGCTATCGGGAGTCGTGTACTGAAGTCCAAACACCTTATGGTAATTGGAAGGGGGAGCAACGGGCTGGGTATCGCCGAGCGGCGGATATTGCAGGTCCGGGGTAAGAATGTTCAGGCCGAAACGGCCCATCTTCCCGGTCAGCTCGCTCAGAGCCTGTGCGTTTGTCGGGTCCAGCCGCTCGATTAGCGACCTATGTCGGTAAATATTGTCCGCGACAAGATAGTGGTAAGCAGGAGAGTGTTCCTTGTGAACACCATCACGGCAAACAGACTGAAAGAAGTAATCGCTCAGGCGTTTCAGGGATTTTGCTTGTATGTTCTCCGCGTCCGGTGTGCAGACGCAAAAATACAGCAATGCCAGATCCTGAAACATGCCGTGGTTGTTCAAACCGGCATGAAAATTATCCTGATTCAGAATCCAAACAATGTCGTTGATTTTCTGCCACATGCGATCGGCAAGCGCTTGCTCACCGGCCGCCCGAAGCGAAAAGTATAAGCGCAGCCAATAGCCAAGACGGCGAGCGACCGTCTCATCATGAAACGCCATTGATCGAGCGTCCCGAGGATACTCGAACCGGCTGCTCCAGTCCTCGACCAGTTCAAGCGCGCTCAGTAACCAGTCTCTTTGACGTTGTTGCTCGTATGCGCACACCAGATCGCCAATGAAGGCATGCATATGCAGAGAGCGCTGGTGCATGCGCGAGAGCGCTTCAGCGCCTTCCCATTCCGGACGAATGTAGAAGGGAATGCCTCCATGGAGGTTCACCACGCGTCGTGCCGCGATATCTCGGGCGGCTGCCAACGGGTCGACGCTGACTCGTCCTGGCAAAAGCGATTTCAAAATTTCCATCGCAACTGCGACGTCTGAGTCAGGCAGCGGTCTTCTCATTACTCAACGCTTGGTTATCTGTAAGGCAATTCGGCGGGGACGTACCCATTCGAAGCTTACAATTTTAGCAGAGTTGATTCGTTATCTCGGCACGTCTGGCGCGAAAAAGACCGAAGTCTTGCATCATTGAAATTTCGATTGCCGGGACGCGAAAGTCGTGCTCTGTCGGGACCGAGGATCGCGCGAATGCTGTCTTCAACTTCGAAATGCCACTTCGTCTTTCAACTTGCCGAAAAAACGCTCAATCGCGACCCGCAAAATCCTGTGCGCATGTGCGTCACACAAGACGCCGGCAACCCGATCTCATGCTGGAAACTGCATCGAAGTCCAACGTCGCGTGGCGCGGGGAGGCTCAAGACCACGCCAGCGCACGCAATCCCGGCGTGTTTAGCATCGGGAATTGTCGTGTACGGGTCGATCATCGCGATCGCGGTAGGCGGAGGCATCGGGTCGTTGGTGCGTTGGCTCCTAAGTGTCTACCTAGATCCGAAGCGCCCGATGTTGCCGCTCGGCACCCTTGCATCAAACCTTGTTGCAAGCTGGGTCATTGGTTTTACTGTGTTGCTATTCACGCATTATTATTCCGAATCGCCCCGGGTTTTGAGGATGCACCAATTCGCGAGAGAATGATGTCATGAACAAGACGTTCACCTGAGATGCGCGAGCGCGCGGTGCGCATGGTGCAGGAGCATCGAGGCGAATATCCGTCGCTGTGGGCTGCGGTCGAATCCATCGCGCCAAAGATTGGCTGTGTGCCGCAAACGCTGCTGGATGGGGTCAAACGCGACGAAATTGACAAGGGCGTACGCGAAGGCTTTTCCAGTGGCCGCTTGCGGAAGCGACCTTTTGCGTCCTTCATCGACGAACTAAGGATTGCTGGTCAGCGCAACGCGCCGTCGCTTCAGAGACTGAAGCCTACACGCGGCCACGTCGTTTCATTTTACATAAACTTAATTATCAATTTTTATTATGTAGGTCCCAAGTTCAAATCTATGGCCAGCCCGAATTTTGCAACCTCTGGTTTTGACAGTGTGTGGCTTGCGCAAATCTATCCGGAATCGTGCCGGACGCTCGTCCGTTGTTCCGAGATGAAAACCGCACCGGTCGAACCTCATAATGTCGGCAGCTGCTTATGAGCTGTAGAACTTGTCAGGTTATTCGTCCGGTCGCTGAGCCGTTGGCCATCAAACTCCAGCAGTCGCAAAACCTGGTTAGCAAAATCTCAACTCTTGTGAACCAACAACGAACCTTGATATTCCGTATGCTTCGTGAGAACGGCCCAAGCGATCCGAGCAAGCTTGTTGGCAAGCGCGCATGCAACCACATTCGAGTGTCGTCGAATCAACATCGAACGAATCCAATCTCCAAGCCTGTCGTTACGTTTTTGCGCGCGCTGTATGACAGCACGCGCGCCTTGCACGAGCAGACGGCGCAGATGTTTGTCACCGCGTTTGCTGATGCCGCATAAGGTCGTTCGTCCGCCCGTGCTTTTCTGACGTGGGACTAGTCCGATCGACGCGGCAAAATTTCTTCCACACGCATACTGTGTGATGCTTCCGATCTCAGATGCGAGCAAGCTTGCCGTGATAGTGCCGATCCCCGGAACCGAAAGCAATCGAGCGGCGTTTTCGTCCTCACGAAGCTGCGCGACCAGTTCCTTCTCGATTTCGACAACTTGGGCGTCAAGATATTTATAGTGTTCGTGCAGTCGTTGAATGATTTGGAGAAGCCTCGACGGGAGATCATTGAGCGCGATGACATCAGGCAAACGACGCAAGGTTACTTTGGACATTGGCACCACGACGCCAAATTCGAGCAAGATACCGTGAATTCGATTGATGGTGGCCGTACGCTCCGTTACCAAACCTTCACGCGTTCGATGTAGTGCGGCTAGAAGTTGCTGGGCTTCCGTTCGAGGCTCGACGAAGCGCATTGCTGGTCGGGATGCGGCTTCACAGATCGCCTCAGCATCAATGTAGTCATTCTTATTGCTCTTCACAAACGGCCGCACGTATTGCGGCGAAATCAGCTTGCTTACGTGCCCCATCGCGTTCAGCTTGCGTGCTAGCCAGTGCGAACCAGCACAAGCTTCCATGACGACAGTAACGGCTTTGAGATTGCTGAAGAAGGAAAGCAACTGCTGACGCGAAAGCTTCTTGCGAAAGATCGCATGGCCCCTCGCATCCTGCCCGTGAACGTGAAACACATGCTTGCCAAGATCGATGCCGATCAGCGTGACCTCGTTCATGTCACCCTCCATCTACGTTAGATCGAACCTCTCATCGTAGGATATTCGCTGAGATCGGGCTGGCCATTTCATTATGTCGTGTTTGGGGGTGCGGTGGAATTCTTGGACTGGTCTATGTCGTCAGCCCGAGACTTTCCCGGTATTCAATCGGACTGAGTGCGCCGAGCGAGATCTTGATCCGTTTCTCGTTGTACCAGCGAATGTACAAGTCAACGATCTCAATGAATCGGTCGGTGCTGATGGCCTGCCAGTCCCGACAGTAAAACAGTTCCGTTTTCAGCCGTCCAAAGAAGCTTTCGCACGCCGCGTTGTCGGGCGAGCATCCCTTGCGCGACATTGAACGAATCAGATTGGCCTCACGTATTCGAGTAAGCCAGCCTGGCCAGCGATAATGCGCACCGCGATCTGAATGGACCACAGGTCGGCTGTTGCTACTACCCATTGCTTCGATGGCAGCATCGAGCATCGTGTTCACAAGCTCGGCGTCTGGTCGCGTACCGATCGACCAACTGATCACAAGCCCATCGAAGCAGTCAATGATCGGCGACAGATAACCTTCTGGACGAAATCCGGCCGCATGCCGAAGTCCTGTCCGAGCGACCCGTTCACGCCGAGAAACTTCGCGATGTACGGATCCTGCGTCTTCAGGAAGGTGTCGAGATTCTTCGACGTGATGCCCTCGTCTTCCGCCTCGAAAGTCGCATAGACGATCCACGACAGCGCCGCGGCCCACTTCGGATCGCCGCTCGATACGAAGCCGGCGAGCGGCGATTTGTCGAGCGTTTCCGGCAGGATGTCGAAGGCTTTCGGATCGGGCGCATTGCCTTTCCATCCGGCGAGCGCGGATTTGTCGGTGCTCATGACGTCGCAGCGGCCCGACGTCAGCGCCGCGAACAGCTTGTCGGTGTCCTGGTATGTCAGCACCTTGCTCGACGGCCTCCAGCCGTGCGCCTTGATGTAGCCGGACCACAGCACTTCGGTGCCGGAGCCTTGCGTCGTGCAGATCGTCGCGCCGTTCAGATCGCCGATATGCCGCGCCTTGAGCGCCGCCTTGACGAGCACGCCGTTTCCGTCGAAGAAATTGGCGGGCAGAAAGGTGATGCCGACCGCCGACGCACGCGTCGCGTTCACGGTCGTATGCGCGAACACGACGTCGGCCTGGCCGGTGCGCAGCGCGTTGAAGCGGCTCTTGTCCGTGACGACGACGAACTGCACCTTGTCCGCATCGCCGAGCACCGCCGCGGCGACGGCGCGGCACATGTCGACGTCCATGCCCTCCATCTTGCCGGTCTTCGTATTTAGATAACCCATGCCCGGTGTCGTGTTGTCCGTGCCGCACAGCAGCGTGCCGCGCTGCTTCACGGTCTGCAGATGATCCTCGGCGGCCTGCGCGACCCTCGTGAACCCCGCCAAGACATGCCGCGCCGAACAAGACGCCCGCGATCAACCGGTTCGCAAGTGTTCGTTTCATTCGAGTTCTCCCGCTTTCCTGTCTCGTGCTCGACGAGTCGTCAGTGGATCGGATCGCCGCGGACGTGCACCGGCCCTTTCAGTCGATGTGCGCGATCGCGGCGAACGCATTCGTCTTCAGTCCCGCGCGAATCACGCCGATCAGCCGTTCGATGTCGTCGACGGTATTGAACATCGCCAGCGACACGCGGATGCCGCCGCGCTCCGGCGACACGCGCACGTCGTTGCGGGCGAAGTAATCCGCCCACGTCTCGACCGGCAGTTGCAGCACGTAGATGTGATTGCGCCAGCCACGCTCGCGCGGACCGACGACGCTCACGCCCAGCGCATCGAGCCCTTCGAGCAGCAGATCGCCGAGCGCGAGCACGTGTTTCTGGATCGCCGCGACGCCGACGCTCTGGATCAGATCGATCGCCGCCGACAGCGCATGCACGTCCGGCAGATTGACGTTGCCGAATTCGAAGCGCAACGCGTCTTTGCGCACGGCCATGTCGTCGGGACGCGCGACGTAGTCGGCAGGCGGATTCGCCATGCTCGACATCGCCAGATAGGCGGGTTGCAGTTCGTCGAGACCGTCGGCGATGTACAGCACGCCGAGCCCTTGCGGCACCAGCAGACCCTTGTGCGTGCCCGCTGCCAGCACCGAGATGTTCAGTGCCTTCACGTCGAGCGGAATCACACCGACCGACTGCATTGCGTCGACGACGAGATAGATGCCGCGTTCCTTGCACAGCTTGCCGATGCCCATCAGATCGTGGACCTGGCCCGCGTGAAAAGTGACATGCGAGAGCGACACGACTTTCGTGCGCGCGTCGATGTAGGGCTCGAAGGTCGTCGCCGTGGCGATCTCGTCGTCCGGCAGCGGAGCGAAGCGGACCTCGACGCCATTGCGCTTCAGATTGAGCCATGCGTACGCGTTGTTCGGATGATCGCCTTCGATCAGCACGACGTTGTCGCCCGCCTCCAGCGGCACCGCGTTCGCCGCGATGTTGAGCCCTTCGGACGTATTCTTGGTGAATGCGATCTCGGACGGCGCGGCATTGAAGAACCTGGCGACGCTCACGCGCGTTTCCTCGACGCGGCGCAGCCAGACGGGTTTCGGTCCCGCCGTTTCGAAGCCTTCCGTGAGGAACGACGCGAGCGCGTCGCGCACGCTCATCGCAAGCGGCGTCTGGTGAGCGGAATCGAGATACAGCTGACGCCTGGTGACGGGAAACTGTTCACGGACGGCGCTGAGCTTTTCAGTCGGAATCATGGGCGATGTCTCACTTCGGTTTTCTTCAGCACGGCTTGCGGGAGCGATTCGATGGATCCGGTGCGGCCGGGATTGCCGAAATCGTGAAGGCATTAAACGTTCACCAGAAGGCGATGTCAAATAAATTCCGATTAGTGGTAATACCAAGTACCGTTTTTAGGAACATAATTAAGCGAGTGCTAGACTGACGTCGTGTGCGGTGGACGCTCGTGCGGATCGTCGGACGCGTGCCGGTAATCGAGTATCCTAGGCATCCACTTTTCGTCGACTCCGCCACGACGCGCGCGGAAGACGGCCCATCAAGCGAGACGAATCAGCAGACATGCGCAAGGAAGACAACCCCGTCGCCGATACGCCCGAACCGGAGGTCTCTCCCACCGAGCGCGCGTTCCACATCATCGAGATGGCCGCTCAGGTAGGCCGCGTGACGACGGCCGACATCATCGCCGCGCTCGGCATTCCGAAGACGACCGCGCATCGGCTGGTCAGCAATCTCGAGGAATTCGGCTTTCTGGAACACGGCATCGAGCGCGGCCGCTATCAGGTCGGCCCGCGCCTGCTCGAACTCGCGACCAATATCCTCGCGGCCTCCACCTCGCACGGCCCGATTCACGCGCTGCTGATGGAACTCTCGCGACGCACCGACGAAACCGTGAGTCTCGGTGTGATGCGCGGCTCGGAAGTGGTGTATATCGACAGCGCGATCGGCAATTCGCCGTTGACGCTCAATTTCCAGAAGGGGCATCGCGCGCCCGCGCATTGCACGTCGAGCGGCCGCGTGTTTCTCGCCAACATGGAGAAGAAGCAGCTCGACGCCTATCTGCTGAGCGGGCCGTGGGAGCCGATCACGCCCTACACGATCGTCGATCCCGACCGGCTGCGGCTTGAAATCGACCTCGTGCGCAAGAACGGCTACGCGACCAACGATTCCGAATTCGCGATCGGCGTGGTCGGCGCCGCGGTGCCGATCTCAGGCCCGCACGGCCGCCTGATCGCGTGCCTGAGCATTTCCGCGCCCAAAGCGCGCAAGTCGCTCGACGACATCACCTTGCTCGTGCCGACCTTGCAGGCAGCGGCGCTGCGGATCACCCGGATTCTCAGCGTGATCGACGGCGGCGACACCGCCGAGGACGATGCCGATACCAGGGCGGCGCGCCGCAAACGCTCCTGATCAGCCGCCCGTCACGCGCCCGATCTCCGCGCCCGCGGTGACGAAGCGGATCGCGCGCCGCATGTAGAACATGCCTCTCGTGCGGCTTCGGAGAGTGGCCGTTGCGCCGCTGATCGGGTCGACGATATCGCAGATGGCGTCGCCGATCTCCACGACGTCGCCGATCTTCGCCCGATACACCACGATGCCGCTCGTCGCGGCGTGGAAATGCTCGCTTTCCGATAGTCGCGTCTCCGGATGGCGCAGCGCGGGCGGAACCGCGGGCGTGCCGCCGATCGCCCCCTGATCGACCAGATAGGCGACGATTGCCTGCGCGTAGCGGCGCGCCGACTCGTAAGACACATCGCGCTCGCCCGCGCATTCGATGATGGTGGCGACCGCGCCCTCGCCAACCGGATACCGGTCGCCGAAATGTGCCTTCACGTCCGCCCATGCCAGGCGCGTCCAGTCGATGAAGAGACCGAGGTCCGCGCCGTCGAACAGCATCTGCGCCTTCGATTGCAGATGACGTGCGAGCGGCTCGACGCGCGGCCAAGCGGCCGCGTCGGTATAGACGTGGACGACGGCCTCCAGCGAACAGTGAATGTCGAGAACGATGTCGGCATCGCATGACAGCTTGAGCAAGGTCGAGCGCAGCGCCTCGAATTCCGTCGCCGGGTTCGCTGCATCGAGCGCGCTACGCATCGCGTCCTTGATCGCGCGTCTGTTCGCGATTGCGTCGCTGCCCAGACGGCCTTCCAGACGCGCGCAGACATCCGTGGGACGCGCGATGCCGCGGTTGAAGTTCGCGGCGCTATTCAGATCGAAGCACCCGAAGAACTGGCCGAGGAGGTGCTGACTCAGACCGATCGGATTCGCCACCGGGACGAGCGTGATGGCCGCGTTTAGCTTGCCGGCCGCTTTGAGCGCCCGAAGTTCGTCGCGCAGCACGTGCGCCGTGAGCATGGCGGGCGTCTCGTCGGCATGAAGCGATGCCTGCAGATAAACCTTCATGTCCGCTTCCGGCGGTCCGAAAGTCAGGCTGACGACTTCATGCCGCGTACCGATCGTCGCGGCGGGTAACGGTGTCCGCTCGAGTAACACGTTCGACTCCTTTTCCTGTTGACGCCCGAGGCTCCGGTAGCGTGTCCCAATTCTACACCCCACGATTTTTAGTTTCGTTTTACGGTTATATGTAGATCCACTTATCGGAACTTAATTGACACAAAAATCGGCTTGCGCTCAAATGCGCCCTATCGGATGCGCGATGCAAACGCGTCGTCTTGTCAACCGCATCACGGCAGTGGGGATGTTGTCCATGAATTCTTTACTCGACGGATATGGCACGCTCGTTCTGGGAGGCGCGCTGCAAACCGTGCAGCTGGCGATCTGCTCGCTGGCCCTGGCCTTCGCGATCGGCTTGCTCGGTGCATCCGCGAAACTGTTCGGCAGCCGATGGGTCGCCAACCTCGCCCGCCTCTACACGACGATCGTGCGCGGCGCACCGGATCTCGTGCTCATGTTGCTGCTCTATTACAGCATCCAGATTCTGCTGAACGGCATGACCGAGCGTTTGCACTGGACACAAATCGATATCAAGCCTTTTGCCGCCGGCGTGATCGTGCTGGGTCTGATACACGGCGCGTACTTCACCGAGACGTTTCGCGGCGCATTCCTGGCCATTCCGCGCGGACAACTGGAGTCGGGCACGTCGTTTGGCATGTCGTTCGGCCATGTCCTCGCACACATTCTGTTTCCGCAGATGATGCGCTTTGCGTTGCCGGCGATCGGAAACAACTGGCAGGTGATCGTCAAGTCCACGGCGCTCGTGTCGATCATCGGACTCTCCGATGTCGTCAAAGCCGCACAGGACGCGGGGAAGACCACCACACATTACTTCTTCTTCATCGGCGTGGCCGCACTCGTTTATCTGCTGATCACGACGGCATCCAACGTTGTGCTGCGTCATCTCCAGAATCGTTACGACCACGGCGTGCGCAAGGTGAACGTATGATCGACGTCTTCCGCGAGTACTGGCGCAATTACCTTTACACCGATGGCTATCAGTTCACCGGCCTGATCATCACGATCTGGTTGCTCGTATTCTCCGTTGTGCTCGGTTCCGCGCTGGCGGTGCCGATGGCCGTCGCGCGAAACGCCGAAAATCGCCTCGTGGCGCGCGCGGTCTGGCTCTACACCTATCTGTTTCGCGGCACGCCGTTATTCGTTCAGCTCCTGCTCTGCTATACGGGTGTCTTCAGCCTCAATGTCATCCGCAACCACGAGCTGACCAATGCCTTCTTCCGCGACGGAATGCATTGTTCGCTGCTCGTGTTCGTGTTGAACACATGCGCCTACACGACCGAGATTTTCGCCGGCGCAATCAGGGCGACGCCCGCCGGAGAAATCGAAGCGGGACTGGCTGCGGGAATGTCGAGACTTCAGCTCTATCTGCACGTCATTCTTCCCTCGGCGCTGCGGCGATCGCTTCCGAGTTACAGCAATGAAGTCATTCTGGTTTTCCATTCGACTTCGGTCGCATTCGCCGCAACCGTGCCGGATTTGCTGAAAGTCGCCCGCGATGTGAATTCCGCGACCTATCAATCCTTCGCTGCGTTCGGCATTGCTTTCCTGCTCTATTCGGCGATCACCTTTGCGCTGGTCTGGCTCTTTCGCCAGGCCGAGAATCGTTGGCTTGCTTACCTGAAACCGCAAAATGACTAACCTCGTTTCGACTGATCCATCGCGCCTGCCCGCAAAGGTCGCCGTCGATGACCTTCACAAGCGCTTCGGCGCGCATGAAGTGCTCAAGGGCGTGTCTCTCAGTGCGTGCGCCGGCGACGTCATCAGCGTCCTCGGATCGTCGGGCTCGGGAAAGAGCACGCTGTTGCGCTGCATGAATCTGCTCGAACATCCATTGGCGGGCCGCATATTCGTCAATCAGACGGAAATACGCCTGAAGCGCGACAAGACCGGAACGTTGCGCCCCGTCGATAAAACTCAGTTGCGGCGCATTCGCGCAAGGCTCGCGATGGTGTTTCAGCACTTCAATTTATGGCCGCACATGACGGTGCTCGACAACGTGATTCATGCGCCGATACACGTTCTCGGACTCAGTCGGCGCGAAGCCGAAGAACAAGGCAGGGCGAACCTCGATAAAGTCGGTCTAGGGGCCAATGTCGCGAACCGCTACCCGGCGCATCTGTCGGGCGGACAGCGACAGCGCGTGGCGATTGCGCGCGCATTGACGATGGATCCCGACGTGCTGCTTTTCGATGAGCCAACTTCGGCGCTCGATCCCGAACTCGTGTCCGAGGTATTGAAAGTCATGCAGAAGCTCGCAGCGGAAGGACGGACAATGATCGTGGTGACGCACGAAATGAACTTCGCCCGAAACGTCTCCAGCGAAGTCATTTTTCTGCATGAGGGACGAATCGAAGAACAGGGAAAGCCAGCCGACCTGTTCACACACTCCGCGAGCAACCGCCTTCGAAGGTTTCTCTCTGCGGCATAAGCTTTCTCTCCTTTTCAGCAACCAGATCATCAGTCGGAGATTCGCACAATGAAAAGATTCATGTCGGCGCTGCTCGTTTGCGCGGCGGCTTTCGTTTCATCGCACGCGGGTGCGCAGGACTGGTCGACGCTTCGATACGGCGTGGATCCCTCGCATCCTCCGTTCTCTTCGCGCGATGCCAGCGGCAAGCTGGTCGGATTCGATATCGATCTCGGGACCGAAATCTGCAAGCGCATTCACGCGAAATGCGAGTGGGTGCAGAACGACTTCGACGGGATGATTCCTGCGCTTCAGGCCAAGAAGTTCGATGCCATTCTCGCTTCCATGTCCATCACCGACAAACGCAAACAAGTGATCGATTTCACGTCGAGGCTGTACAAGACGCCGAACAAGCTCATCGTGCGCAAGGACACAAGTCTCGAACCCACTGCGGAATCGCTGAAAGGCAAATCGGTTGGTGTCCAGCAGGGGACGGTTCCCGAATCCTATGCAAAGGAACATTGGGCGCCGGCCGGAGCGCGCGTGGTTTCCTATCCGAACTTCGATCAGGTGTTCGCGGACCTGGCCGCGGGGCGGCTCGATAGCTGCTTCACCGATGCAGCCGTCGGCGAGTATGGATTCTTGCGCACACCCCAAGGCGTCGATTTCAAGTTCACAGGAAGCAATGTCTATGCGAGCAATGGTGCGGGCATCGGCATCCGAAAATCCGATGTCGAACTGAAGACAAAGATCGACAAGGCTCTCGCCGACATGCTCGCCGATGGCACCTATAAACAGCTCGCCGCAAAGTATTTTCAGTTCGATCCTTATGGCAGTTGAACTGAAATAGCCCGGCAGTTGCGGCCGATCGGTCTAACTGCCGTGTGCGATCCAGAGTCGCCAGTCGCAAGCGGTCCCCAAATGGAATTTGGGGACCATCGCATTACAATGGATCAGGACTTCCTTCCGGTGCCGCGCATGCAGACATTCTGCGGCCTTGCGTTCCTTTTCCCATCGGGTAAGCGATCAGCGGTCGATGTCCGCTGGAGGGCGGCATCAACGGTCAAAGGCGAGCGTTGCTGACTCAAACGGGGCTACGATCGCCTTCTTGCTTGCACTCGCCGGATTGAAATCCCATGTGGTTTCGACCATCCGACGATTACCCCACCTTCTCATGCATCGTCTTTGATCTGAACCGGTCCCGATACTCCGCAGGATTGATTTGCAATCGGCGCAGGAACGTACGGCGAAACCCATCGGTATCGTCGAAACCGCAGCGGCGCGCAATCTCCCGAAGCGGAAGTTCCGTGGCCTCGAGATAGCGCCGCGCTGCGTCGATCCGCGCATTGGCAAGGAATGTCATTGGCGTGATGCCGCAGTCCTTCGAGAAGATGCGCGAGAGGTTGCGTGCACTCATATGCACATGCTCGGCAAGCGATGCCACGGTATGACCGACATGCAAATTTTCGAGCATGTACTGCTGCACCTCGACCGTTTGCGAGCCCGGCGAGGCCTGGGTTTCCAGCAGCGGACTGAACTGCGACTGCCCGCCCGCGCGCCGGAGATAGACGATCAGATACTTGGCGACATCGAGCGCCATCTGCCGCCCGAAGTCGTCTTCGATCATCGCAAGCGACAGGTCGATGCCCGCCGTGACACCCGCCGTCGTGTAGATCCTGCCGTCGCGCACGAAGATTTGATCCGGCTCGATGCGCGCCTTCGGAAACGTGCTGGCCAGGCGCGGCACGTCCATCCAGTGTGTCGTCACCGTCTTGTTGTCGAGCAGCCCCGCCGAGCCGAGCGCGAACAGCCCATTGCAGATGGCCGATACGCGGCGGCACTGCCGATGCTGGACACGCAGCCAGTCGCTCAGCGCCGGATCGTCGAAGGCGTCGAATATGCCGAGGCCGCCCGGCACGATGATAGTGTCGAACTCCGGACACGTATCGAAGATCGTGCGGTCCGGCACCGTGGTCAGTCCGCTCGACGATTGCACGGTGCCTCGCGTTGTGCCCACGGTCATCATGTCGTACTCGCACTCTCCCTTGCTCAGGACCTTCACTTCGGCGAACGCATCCTTGGGGCCGGCGATGTCGAGCAACTGGAAGCCAGGAAAGACGAGCATGCCGATCTTGATGCGTTTCATCGCGGGTATCCGGGTCCTCTGAAAACGAGCAGGGTCATGAATGACGAACGGGCGTGTCGATACGTATCGCCGGGCGCACGCGCGCTGCGCCCGGGAGCGCGACGCGTTCCGCCACGGGACCGAATGCCGCGCCGACGACCGTCCAGATGATCGCCTGCATGCCGATCGACGCCACCCGGAACTTCCATAGCAGCGTGGCGGGGAACTCGGCCGGCACTTCGTCGATATCCGGCAGCAGCGCGAGCATTGCAGCCGCCATGACGGCGAAGGCCAGCAAGCCTGCAAGCGTGGCATTGGTGTCGCCCAACGTGCGCGAGGCGGCGTTGCGCAGTGTTATCGACATCAGTGTAATCGCGACAGAAATGCCGATGCACAGAAAATAAAGCGCCGTTCGCGCACCGATGGTCTCCGGCACGCCGACCGATGGCGGATTCGCCGGATACTTGAGCGTCGGCAGGGCGACCAGCGCGATGAATGCGGCGAGGGCCAGCCAGCCCGCAAGAGGCCGCGCGCCCGTGCTGCCCGCGCGTCCCCACGCATAGGCGAAGGCAAGCGCAAACAGGCCGCCGAACGCCGCGCCGTACGCGAGCACGCCGGTCAGCAACCCCGCTCCCGCCTGCGTTTCCCGGTTGACGATTTCGGGTTCGGGCGCATTGCCCGCATGAGCGTGTTCATGTGCTTCGTGCGCTTCGAAAGCAATCGCGCGCTCGATCTGCGGTTCGCCCGCCATCCGCGCGAAGCAGAACGCCAAAAGCCCCGCGACGACGCCCACGAGCATGCCGCGCATCAGGAGTTTTCCGACCATGATCGTCTCCTCGTCAGTGGCACGGAAAGCCCAGCAAGTGGCGTCCGTCATGCACGAATTCGTGGACGGCCATGCCCGGCACGATCGACGTTGCGCCCTGTTCCGCGCCGACGAAATACAGGGCGAGAAGCATCAGCAATCCGCCAAAGATCATCCACGGCAGCAGTTCGCGCAACGGAATCGGCTCGAAAGATTCGACAGGATGGAGAACGGCTTGATTCATAAGGTACCTCTGCGAATGTTGATTGATCAGCGCCTGCGCGCCGTCACGATTGTTTCCATTTCAGCGCGCGACAGCACGCCGCTCGTTTCGACCACATTCAGCAGCGCTTCGAGAAAGCGTTCGTAGTAGTCCCAGCGCGGTTGATTCGCACAATCGATCGCCTCCCATTTCGCGATCGACGCGATCAGACTCTGGCGAAAGTCTTCCCATTCGAAGCAGCCCGCTTTCGACAGCGATAGCGCCAGGCCGAACACGTCGCGCTCCCATCGATTGGTGAAGAACAACTTGCCGTCCAGACGCGGCGGCGAGTCCGGCGCACCGAGCATCGACGCGGCCGCATATTCCTCGAAACGCGTGAACATGACGCGCTCCTCAGGCCGTGGGCGCTTCGATGAGCGCGACGCCCATCATCGACTCGGGCGTAACGAGCGCGGCCAGTTCCTCCTCGCTCAAATGTTCCGTGTTCGCGGGCCGCTCGGGCACCACGAACCAGCGGATCTGCGCGCTGCTGTCCCACACTTTCACTTCCTTGTCGGTAGGCACGTGTACGCCGAATTCCTGCAACACGGCACGCGGTTCGCGCACACCGCGCGCGCGGAACACCGGGTCCTTGTACCAATACGGCGGCAGGCCGAGCACAGGCCACGGATAGCACGAGCACAGCGTGCAGATGATCAGGTTGTGCACGTTCGCATCGTTGGCGACAGCGGCCATATGCTCGCCTTCCGCACCCGTCATGCCGAGCGGCAACGAGAGTTCGGCGATGGCTCCCGGCGTATCCGCGACGAGACGCTTCCCGAATTCGGGATCGATCCACGCGCGGGCGACGATCTTCGCGCCATTGAACGGGCCGGCCATCGTCTCGAAGTGTTTGAGCACGACATCGACGGAGTCGGTGGCGATCACGCCTTTTTCGATCAGCAAGGCTTCAAGGGCGCGCACTTTTGCGGCGCTCGATGCCTCGCGGTCGTCGGGAAATTCGAAGAGATTTGTCATGATTGGCTCGTGTTCGGATTCAGGCGGCGTGCAACACGTAGGCTTCGTACAAGTCGGCGTAAATGGTCGTGTTGGCTTCGCTCTTGCCGGCGCCCCAGATGGATGCGGCATCGAAGGCGATGCGATAGACGGGCATCGGCGCGCCGATGCCGTCCACGCCCGTCGAGACGAAATACGAGAACGCGCCGGGATAGACCAGATCGACCACGCCGGTCTTGTTGCGCAAATAGCCGGGCAGACGCGTGTGATCCACGGCGTCCGGATCGGTGATACGCACGGCATCGCCTGCGCTGAATTGCGCTGCGCCATCGAGCGCGTGATAGCCGGAATCGCCGTTTTGCAAATACGCATCGATCTGCTCGGCCAGTTCGGCATTGGGACGTACGGGCAACGGCGCATCCGGTTGCGCGCCGTAGTGAGCGGTTTTATCGGCGAGTTCCTGCGCCGAGATATAGCCTTGATCGACGAAGAACTGCGCGATGCCGCCGAGCCATTTCTCGTAGTAGCGATATTTGAAGTACTCGAACGGCTGCATGTCTTCCGCGCCCGTACGCAGCGACGCCCACGTCCAGTCGCTCTTGAATGCGGTCGGCAACGTATCCATCGGATAGCGATGCAGCGCGTCCGACAGATGCGCGCTCTCCGCCATCATGACGGTATGAATGCCGAAGATGCGCTTCTCCCAAGGCTCGACGAACACGCGCTTTTCGGTGCTGACCGGCCCCAGGTTCTCAATGCCGCCGAGATGATGTTGTAGCTTCACGATATGCTCCGCTTGAAGTGAACCGATGTCATCCGAGCCCGTGCTCGCGTTTGTATTGCAACGCCTCGCCCACAACCTCGGATACGAAGCCGAACACAGCGCCTGTCACGAGCGCGGCGGCGGCGACCAGCGCCGGATTGGCGATCCCCGCCGTGGTGATGGCCTTGCCGGTCGCGACCATCGTGCCGACCGTCGAAGCGAAGCCCCACACGATGGCGGGCAACACATCGAGCAGCCTGATCTTCGAGGCCTGCACCATCGCTGCGCTGCCGATGCCCACGAGCACTGCGACCGCAATCGCGCTGCCGCTCGTCGTCGAGATGCAAAGCAACGTCAGCGAGGCGATCAAGAGGCCCGTGAGATTCGACGCCACGCTCTTGACGAGACCCGCGCGTCCGCCTCCGAGCACGAAGAACGACGCCCAGGCGATGAACGTGACCCAGACGGGAACCGGAAAGATCGTGCCGGTCAACCATGTATCGACGACGGCCAGTACGCCGATGCTAAATGTGTATGCCTCGGGCTTTTTCATGCGCACGCTCCTCGAAAAAAATGATAGAAAACTTCAGTTCATGCAACTCAGGAGACCATCGCGCATGTGCGTAGCGTCGATATTCCTGCCGATCATCACGAAACGATTTTCGCGCGTTTCATCGCGCATCCATGCGCGGCCGAACTTCGTGTCGAGCAGCATATGCACGCTATGAAAATGCAGACGTCGCGGTTCGTCGTGCATGTTGAGCACGCCCTTCATGCGCAGAAGCTGCTCCCCCTGCGTCTGCACGAGCTGATTGACCCATCGATTGAAGCGCGTCGCGTCGATTGCGCCCGGCACGACGATCGCGCATGACGCGATGCTGTCATCGTGCTCGTGTTCGTGGCCGTCTTCCTCGAGCAGGCCCGGCTCGATTGCGAGCAGGTTGTCGACCGAGAAGGTGTGCATGCCGAACAGCGTCTGCACGTCGATGGCCGAACGCTGTGCGAAGTCGATGCGCGCAGTCGGATTGAGGCCCGTCATCTCGCCGACGAGCGCAGCGAGCGCATCGGCCGAGACGAGATCTGTCTTGTTGATGAGAATGCGGTCGGCGAAGACGATCTGCTCGCGCGCAATGTCGTCATGAAGTTGAGCGTGCACATGCATTGCATCGACAACGGCGACGACCGATTCGAGCTCCACGCGTTCGCGTACGACGGGATCGGCAAGAAAGGTCTGCAGGACGGGCGCGGGATCGGCCAGGCCGGACGTCTCGATGACGAGGCGCTCCAGTCGATCGCCGAAGCGCATCAACATGTCGCGCACGCTGGCAACGAGGTCCGTTCGGACCGTGCAGCAAACGCAGCCGTTGTTGATCTCGATCACGGCGCGCTCGTCGGCGACGATCAACTGGCCATCGATGCCGACTTCGCCGAACTCGTTGACGATGATGCCGATCTGCATCGGCCGCGTCGATTCGATCAGATGATTGACAAGCGTGGTCTTGCCTGCTCCGAGGAAACCGGTGACGACGGTGGCGGGAATTCTGGCGGGTCGCATGGGAATGTTCCTTCGCGTGCATCGATTGAGTAGGCATTTCCTTTAGCGACTTCTGTTCCGATTTCCTGTGCATGGCCGCAATCGTTCGATACTTGGCGCGACGCGTTCGACCCAATGACCGTTTTCTTCCAAACCGCAACGGACGGACATGAACACCGTTGCAGTGATGACGCATTAAGGTGCGCGAGAGGCATCGCGAGAGTGCAGCGGATGCTCTGTTATCGATCGCGCGGCTGCCTCACTTTCCCGGAATCGCCTTGCGTGCGCATTCGACCCGCGTGATAACCGGAAGCGAACACGATAGCCAAAAGCGTCTTCCCGGGCCTGTTTCTCTATGCGATTCTCCGTTCGAGGAAGCGCTTGGACGTGGTCCTGACCCCGAGGGACGAGACGAGGAAATCCGTTGAGATGACTAACAAACCCATTGTTTTGATACAGGCGGGCACGGCGCCCGACAAGATTCGCAAGGAGGTCGGTGACTACCCCTCGTGGTTTTGCAGTGCGCTCGATCTTGACTTGGAAAACCTCGAAATCGTTCGCGTCTTCGAAGGCGAGGTCTTGCCTTCTCCCGATCCCGCACGCGCCGCCATCATTACCGGATCGTTCGCCATGGTGACGGACCGGCTTCTCTGGAGCGAGACGACAGCGCAGTGGATTCGGGACGCGATGACGGTCGAGATGCCGTTGTTCGGCGTGTGCTACGGCCACCAGCTCATGGCTCACGCTTTGGGCGGACGCGTGGGCTATCACCCCGCCGGTCAGGAGATCGGATGTCAGGAAATCCGCTTGCTCGACTCTGCCGCGGCCGATCCGCTCTTGACGGGTATGCCGGCGCGATTCGCGGCGCATCTGACGCACTTGCAGAGCGTCATTGACGTACCGCCCGGCGCCAGAGTGCTGGCCGCATCCGATCACGATCCGCACCAGATCATCCGCTACGGCCGCCAGGCGATTTCCGCGCAATTCCATCCGGAGTTCGATCGGGAGATCTGCGCGGCAATCGTCAGATTGCACGCTGACAGCGTCCGCGAGGAAGGTGGAGATCCCGACGCGTTGCTGGCACAGATCACGTCGACGGCAGAGGCGAAGGCGCTTCTGACCCGGTTTGTCGAACAGGCCCTCGGTCGCCCGGCGACACGCGCCGGAGACACGCTCACCCTCCCCTGAATTCGTGACGCGACTCGACGCTGAGGGACAAGCCGTATTGCCATCAATCGTCGCTCTTCAGGGAAGTCTGCACAACGTGAATGCGGGAAACGCATCGCGAAGTTTGAGAAACAAAGGAGACAAAATTGGCAAGCAATGAGGAAGCAAAATTAAAGAAGGTACTCGGACTCACCGATGTGCTCGCGCTCACCGTCGGCCTGACTATCGGACCGGGTGTTCTGGTGCTCATGGGACCGGGTATCGGTCTGACCGGAAAGGGCGTGACGCTCGCGTTTCTGATCGCCGGCATTGCGAACTGCATCAACGTCATTCCAATGGCTCAGTTGTGCTCGGCCATGCCGACCACCGGTGCGGGATATCGGTACTCGTCGCTACTGCTCGGACCGAGATGGGGCTTCCTCTTCGAGCTTGGTGTTCTCATGTCGAAGGTGACCATCGCGTTGTTCGCCCTTTCCTTCGCGCAGTATGCTCAGGGCGTGTTCCCCGATTTGCCGGTTCGATGGACCGCCTTTGCCATTCTGACGTTCTTCTTCATGATCAACGTTGCCGGGCTAAGATCCGCCGCCGCACTGCAACGATGGCTAGTCGTGATCAAACTTTCCGGCTTGGCCGTCTTTGTCTTCTGGGGCATATCAGCGGTGGACATAGCGAGCTTTGCGCACAAGAGCGCATTGCTGCCCAACGGCACGAACGGCTTGTTGCAGGCGGTCGGGCTGGTTGCCTATTCGAGCTTTGGCGCCGTCACCGTCGCGGAACTCGGCGGCGAGATGAAGCGGCCCGCGCGCGACCTGCCTATCGTACTCATTTTCGGCACACTGGGCGTGACCATCCTCTACGTGATCATTGCGTTGGTAGCCGCCAGCGTTTTGCCCGTCTCCGACGTTGCCAACAAGCCGCTCACGTACGTCGCACAAAGCATCATGTCGCACGGGTTTTATTTGTACTTCACCATCGCGGGCGCAATCGTTTCGATAGGCGCGACACTCAACGGTGTCTTCCAATGGATTACGAAGGGGCTGATCGTGGCCTGCGAGGATGGCTGGCTGCCCAAACGTTTCGGAACAGTCAGTACGCGTTTCGGGACCCCGCATTTCTGCCTGATTTTCTTTTATGGGCTCGGCATTGCCGTCATCGCAAGCGGTATCACGGTCGTCGACATCGCTCGTCTCGGCTTCGGCGCTTTGCTGACCGTCAATATGATTCCCATCGCAGCATGCGCGTTCCTACCGAGAAAGTACCCGACCGAGTATGCGAATGCGCCTTTCCACCTCAAGCCCGTGCTCTTGTATCCGTGCATTGCAGCGGCATTAGCCTGCATGGCGGGACAGGTCTATTCGCTCCTGTCGGGCCTGCCGCGCCACTTGCTCATCGTGGAGGGCATGCTGTTTTCGGCTGCCGTCATCTATGTTGTCATCGCAGGCCGTCGACGCGATTACACGCAACGTCACTTGCAACCCAAGTCGTCTTGATCGATTCGCCGTCGATCAGGACTTGTTCGCCGGCAGGCTTCCCACCTTGGTCCTGATTTTCGCGTAGGAAACCAGCATCCCGACCAGGCTCACGGCGAGAGGCGAGAGAGGCGGCGTTGCCCGATGAATGACCGCGGTGGGGAAAGTTTTGAGCGGTCTCTCGATCGGCAGGACAACCAGCCCGGACTGCAGGAAGTTCTGAGTAAAGATCGCCGCGGGCAGTACCGACAGAAGATCGCTCTTCGTTACGAGCAATATGGTGTCTGACAAAGAGTCGCAAACGACGGCGATCCTCGGCTTACCGAATCCTGCCTCCGAGAACATCGCGCCGACGCTGCTGCCGGGCGCGCCGAATCGATCCGTCATTCCGCTCTCCATCCAATGGCAATCGAGCAAGTCATTCACCGAACGGCTGTTGGCAAGCGGATGGCTCTTGCGTCCGACGACCACAGGTTCGGTAGGAAAGAGCGGTATCGTGTTGAGGCCGGTCGTATCGAACGCATCGGGCAGCGACGATACCGCGACGTCCAGATGACCCGAGCGGATCATCGGTACCAGCGAATGCGACATCCCCTGGACTACGCTGAGTTGGCCCAGAGGATACCGGCGCAAAAACTCCGCAGTGACCGCCGGCAGCAGATGCAGTGACGCGACCGGCGAGACCCCAAGCTCGACTTTGCCTGCCAGATCGCCCCTCAACTGGATCAAGCTCGACTCGGCCCGATCGCACTCGCGAAGGATGGCCAATGCATGTTGCAACAGTGTCTCGCCGACGGCAGTGAGGGTGATTCCGCGAGATGTGCGCAGAAAAAGTTCGGCTTGCGTTGCTTCCTCAAGTCGAGCAACGCTCTTCGTGAGTCCGGCCTGGGAGACGCCCAGTTCGCGAGCCGCAGCCCGCACTCCACCGTGGGCCACGATCGCCGTGAAATCTCGAAGTTGCTGCAGGGTCATGGGCGGAAACTGGCCTGATTCGATAGCGCTTGCCAGCGGCGAACGGCCGAAGCCTGCGCTGTACTCGTGCGGTCTCGACCGAACTATTTTTCGTCCACTTTTACCGGGATGAAATCGAACTCACCCACACCCTGAACGAGCAGATAACTCACCTTCTCACTTCCAATCACGCGGAATTTATGCGTTCGACCGGCGGCAACTTGATAGCACTGTCCAGAACCAAGTTCGACAAGCTCGCTCGGACTCGCCAGCAGCACTTCCATGCGTCCGTCGACGACATAGAAAAGATCCGAAATCTGAGTATGAAAATGCCACGGGCTCTCTTGACCGGCACTTGCCTGGAACTCAGTTACACGAAACGTCGGCGTTTCCACCAATCGCTTCTTATGATCAGTCTTATATTGACCGGGCGCGACTGCGTCGGATTCAACGCGATTCTCACTGGATTTCATGTTCGACTCCTTGACTAATCATTCAACCTTCGCGCGTCGGACTCACCCTGTCGACCACGGATGATTTCTTCCAGCCTTATTGCAGCGCGCAACACCTGCCGGTCGAACCCCCGGCCACCGATAACCGACAAGCCTACCGGCGCATTGTTCACCGTCGTCCACGGCAAAGTCACTTGCGGCAAACCTGCCAGCCCGGCAGGAGCCAGCAACTGATGCGAGCGTTCGCGGATGTCGACGAGTGCCTCCGCGGTCGAACCGAGCAATGGCGCAATATCGGGTGTGGTGGGCACGATCAAGACGCCCTTTTCGCCAAGCATTGACGCCATTTCGGATCGGGCGCGATGTCGAAGCCGATCGGCCTCTCGAACATCGGCAAAATTCAGTCTGGAAATCGCGGCAAACCTTTCTCGTATGAAAGGCGCCAAAGCCTGTCCCCTACACTTGACCCACTCACCGTGTTGGGACCAGATTTCTGCGCCCTGCATTGTTCGATGAGCAACAGCCCAGTCCTTCAGGGGCAAGGCGCCGCGAGGCAACCAGTTCACCGGAGCCTCATCTTTCAGAGTTCGAATCAGATCGTTGTATGCGTGCCGGACTCGCGGATCACATACATCGCTCGCGTCAGACGATCCGAGCCACTCGCAACTTTCCACTCCCGGTTTATCGGGAGACAAAACATCGAGAACATGCTCCATTACTTCGCCCGTGCGTGCAAACCATCCCACGGTGTCGAAGCTCGGTGCCAGTGCGAATCCGGAAACCCCGCCGACCAGCCCTTGCGACGGGCGCATGCCCCAGACTCCGCAGTAGCTTCCGGGCAATCGCGCCGAACCGCCGCAATCCGTTGCCAGACCGATGTCGGCATGTCCTGCCGCAACTGCAACCGCCGATCCCGAGGAAGACCCACCGGGTAGTCGATCGGGACACGCAGGGTTGATCGGCGTGCCATAGTGGAGGTTAGTTCCCGCCAGACTAAAAGCGAGTTCATCCGTAACGGTTTTCCCTATCCACTCGGCCCCTGCGCCGAGCAACGCATCGACGGCAAATGCCGTATAGCCGGATTTGGCCTGTTCTTTGTGCCACTCGGGATTGCCGGCTCCCGTTCGTAGGCCCTGAACTTGAAATACGTCTTTTACGGCGAGTCGCAAGCCACCGAGCAAACGCGATTTCACTGTCGGAACATACGGCAACGACTTGAACCCGTCGCTAACAAAGGCGCCTGAAAGCCCTTGCTGCAGGAGATTATTCTTTCTTGCATCACTACGATGCTTCGGCACAGCAATCATGCTTTTTCCCTTTCACCACTTCATGGACTACGCGCCCGGTTGAAAATAACGACTTCACGCCTCAGCCGCTTGAGAGGAAACATAGGCGCTGTCTGGCGTCGTACCTCGGTGGACAAACATTAGAGCGACGATACTCACCGCGGCCAAACCGGCGAAAGGGAGCATCGACAAAGCGTAACTCCCCGTCGCCTGCTTGATCCATCCGTAGACAGAAACCATGAGACCTCCGCCGACCAGGATCGACACCGCATTTATCGTTGCCAATCCGACAGCGGCCACTCGATTCGAGAGCACCGACGAGGCAAGTGCCCAAAACGTAGGTTTTTCTGAATATGCGCCAACCATGACACAGGAAAGTCCAATCATGATTGTGTATAGCGAATGGGAGAAACAGATCGCGACACTTCCTGCTGCAATGAGTCCAATAGGAATAACCGTGTGCCAGAAGCGCTCCTTTCGGCGGTCCGATCGGCGTCCCCAGAAGATCATCGCCACCACGCCGAGAGCGTAAGGTATCGCGTTCAAAATCCCGGTCTGACTCACCGTCAAGCCCAGCGATTTGAGCAACTGCGGCTGCCATACCGCCAGAGTAACGCTGGCGCCGGTCGAGCTGGCATCGACGAGAGCGAGGCATAGTATGTGCCTGTTCAGCATGGTTTTCCAATGCGTTTCCGGAGCAACCTGCTTGACAGCCTTGGTCTCGAAAGCAAATTTTTCTTCCAGCCAGGCGTTCTCAGCCGGCAAGAGCCACTTCGCTTCCTTGGGTTTGTCGACGAGCCAGACAAGGCACGCCAAGCCGAGCGATATTGTCGTGACACCTTCGAGAATGAAGAGCCAATGCCAGCCGCGAAGTCCAAGCGTCCCGTCCATTTGCAGCAGTGCTGCAGATATCGGAGAGCCAATGACGTTGGAAACCGGGATACCGGCCATAAAGATGGCGCCGGTCCATCCGCGATACTGCCGCGGAATCCAATAGGTGAGGTAGAGCAGCACGCCGGGGAAAAAGCCGGCTTCAGCGGCCCCTAGAAGAAACCTCGCCAGATAGAACATATTTGCTGAGGTAATCCAGGCCGTAAGCAGCGTGACAGCCCCCCAGGTAAGCATGATTCGCGCAATCCACTTGCGTGCGCCAAAGCGCTTGAGCGCTAAACTGCTCGGAACTTCGCAAGCGAAGTTGGAAATAAAAAACAGACTACTTCCAAAGCCAAACGCCTGAGCCGTAAGTCCGAGATCGGCATTCATCTGCAACGATGCCATTCCGACATTCCCTCTGTCGATAATCGCCATCATGTAGCAAATGAGCAAGAACGGGATAATGCGCCATGATATTTTTCTTAGCGTATGACGCTCTGCCATCTCGGTGGCGGACATGTGGTGAGCAGGCATTCGATACCTCTAATTGATGACCAGACCGTCTGGATGCTGCGTTACTCTTTCGATCAAAAGTCGAAAGTCAGCGTGTTTTGACTGAATCGGCTCGTCCTGGTTTGGATCCGGATACGCGCGTTTCGAGTTTGTCGCCTTCTCGCGCCAACTCGCGTCGGATAATCGAATTTGACGGCGTGGACTTGAGTTTCGACCTCACCGCGCCCAATAACAATCGAGTTTTCGCAACGGAAGGTTTTGCGATACGCGAAACCTCTCCTACAATGAAGCCCGCTTTAGAGCGGGATTCGGCACCCGCACTACCTTTCACGATTCGTCAAGTACGAAAACAATGCACTACGATCTGGTTGATTTGCGAACGTTCCTCGCCATCGCCGAAGAGGGCAGTCTTTCGCGTGGCGCAGCCCGTGTTCATCTCGCCCCGTCATCCGCCAGTCTTCGGCTGAAGAAACTGGAAGAGGCATTGGGCGTCGCCCTTTTCGTGCGGCAGGCGCGGGGAGTTGCCCTGACCGCGGCCGGTAACGTGATGCTCGAACACGTGCGACATTGTGTGGCCCGGCTCGAGCAGATGCACGCGGATCTCTCGCCCTATGCCCTCGGGTTGACGACGCATCTGACCTTGTTCGCGAACAACAATGTCGTCAACTTCTATCTCCCCGACGACCTCGCCCGCTTCTTCGCTGCACATCCGTCAGTTCGCATCACACTGGAAGAGCGGCTCGGAACCGACATCATCGTGGCGGTATTGCAGGGTCGCGCCGACCTCGGTGTGGTGGCGGTCGATTCCGACCATCCCGATCTCGAGTTCCTGCCCTATCGCGAAGATCGGTTCGTCGTGGTGGTGCCGTCAGGTAGCCGGCTCAGCCGGCGCAGCGCCGTGCGCTTCACCGAGTGTTTCGGCGAGCCGTGGATATGCCAGCAAAATGGATCGGCGCTTCACACCTACCTCATGAGTCAGGCTGCGGCCCTTGGCGGCCGCCTCGACGTACGGGTGCAAGTCGCGAGTTTCGACGCGGTGATGCGACTGGTTGGGTCGGGCGCCGGCATCAGCATTGTGCCGCAATCCGCGATAAGCGAACGCCAGCAGGGAAATGTCACCGTCGTGAAGTTGACAGACCCTTGGGCCGCCCGTCATCACCGCGTCTGCTTTCGCAAAGGGACACTGGTGGGCAACCGGCATCTTGTTGATCTCGTGGACACACTTTGTGGACCGGAAGCCGCGCGACTCAAAGAATGAGGCGACTGAGCGCCGTGCCAGGCCGGCGCTACGACCTCGTAAATCCTGCGATGGGTACGAGTCGCATTGGTGCGTTGCGATCAACGCGCCGATGCTCGACCCCGCCGGCAACGTGACGGCAATCACTCATCAAGTCACCAAGGTGACCGAGTCGCATTTCACGGAAGAAGCACAGCGAAGGCGTCGGACCGTCAGATGTTCCTGCTGGCGCAGGGGTACTGACTGCGGGCGGACGCGCAAGATAGTGCAAACTCCGAACACGTTATGCAGATTCTTTGCGGCGCGCGACAACGCATATGCAATTATCGTTTGGTGTTGACATAAAGGAATTAGCGACTTTTTGTTTGTAGGTCCCAAGTTCAATCTCGCGTTCTGCCAAGTAGATGGAATGGTCGCCTCCCGCCTCAAGCGGGCAGCCAGACGCCGTAGGTGCTGCTCGTTAGCGTGCGACATTGTTGGTTCGGCAGTCCGCCGTCAAGGAGAACCGGATGGAACCCGCGATCATTGCCATCGACCTGGCCAAGCGCGATTTCCAGATTCACTATGTCGAGCCTGATACCGGCGCGATTCACAGCAAGGTACTCAAACGCGCGCAGCTCGTGCCGTTCTTCTTCAACCGGCCTGCAAGCCGTGTCGTCATGGAAGCCTGTGGCAGCGCACATCACTGGGCCCGTGTGCTGGCACGCCTTGGTCACAACGTGCGACTCATCGCGGCCCAGTTCGTCCGGCCCTTCGTGAAATCAAACTTCGGACCCATCCTGGCGTGCGAGAAGTTGCGGGAGTGCCACGGCATCAGACGGGCTGTCGAGATCGTGCGAACGTTGATGACGGCCGCAGGACTCTGGGTTCCCCGCAAGCAGCGCCCGCCCAGCCTTCACCAGCCGCGTGATCGGCGCGCGTGCCTGGGTGAGCTGATTCAGATCGACGGCAGCGAACATCACTGGTTTGAAGAGCGAGCGCCGCAATGCACGCTGCTGGTGTTCATCGATGACGCCGCCGGACGGCTGATGACGCTGCACTTCACCGCGACCGAGTTGACCTTCAGCTATTTCGAGGCGCTGTCGAAGTACCTGCGCGCACACGGAAAACCGAAGTACGCAGTACGTGCGTCGCCGGGTGAATGCGACCGCCGCGCCAACTTCGGTACACGACTCTCAGCGACCGGTCGGCCGACTAGCACACCTTGGGCAGCTCTCGGTGTGCAACAGTCGTTCAAGGGGCGCGCCGGCCTGCACACGATCTCCTCGCTACAGACGTTCACCCCAATCTACTGCGCCCCCGTTCGCGAAAAGGTGTCCAGGCGAATTTCTATAATGGTAACTAGAACGGTCTCGTCGAGCATGAATAGGATTGGGAGTGAACATCTTGCCAGCGAATTTTGAACGCCGGACATTCACTCCACAAATTGGACGCGTGGCTAAATCGCCGCCGGAACCTGTTCGACCGATGATCCACCCCGCACAGCCCGACGCGTCAAATTGAACAACACCAGTTCCATTGCTACGAGGACGATGGCAGCATAGCCAATCGCACTGAAACCGATAAATTCGACTAGCGTCCCGCCGAGGAAAGGAGCGATTGCAGCGCCTACCATAAGCATTGCTGGCGTTGCGGCCACCGCCCGCCCGGTAACATCGAGTCGCGCAAGCAGGCCGAAGGCATAGGTGTGCGTGAACAGAATCGTGAATGCCATCAGCGCTCCTGACGCCGCGAACAACGAGTAAGTCGAGGTGTGCGTCACGATCATGGCGCACACAGCCTGCATGATCGGTCCGATCGAAATGACTGTTGTCGCCTTGATCCGCTTTTCGAGCAAACCCGCCAACGGCGCCGGAAAAAGCGTGACGATGCCGTAGATCACCAGCGCCAGCGTCACCAGTTCGCGGCCGAATCCGCGTGACATGCCGATTCGCTCGTAGAAGCTCAATGTCATGGCCTGAGTCATCGCGAGCAATGCGATTCCGGCAATCGAATACCAGACCGCCCGGGCCAGCGGCTGCACGCTCACGGGAGATCCGTCGCGATCCGCCACAATCCGCCGGCTCGGACGCGGGAAGAACAGCAGTGCCGCCACGGCCGCTATCCCCATGACTCCAGCAAAAACGATAAACAGCGTTGCCCCTCCGAACCTCGCTAGTACGCCTGGCGTTCCGCCGAGAAAGACGATACCGAATAGGCCAATGGCCAGCCCGGCCCATGCAAATACACGATGAGGATTGAGTGCATGCCCGATCGTACCGTGCGTAGCGCTCAACGCGGCTCCAACCGCGAGGCCACCGGCAAAGTGCAGGGGCACCAGCGTGCCCATGCTCGTTTGGCGGAAGCACAGCGCAAATGCCAGAGCCGCAAGAGCAAAGCCGGTCACCACAGTCAGCTTTGCGTTCACGCGGTTGACACGAGAGGCACACACTACGCTGGACAATGATGCTCCGATCAGAAACAGCGTCGGCAGCGTGCCTGCCTGTTGAGGATTGAACCGGTAATGGGCGATCAACGTACCGACCCACAACGGCAGTGCGACCAGATCCAGCATGCCTGCACAGTGGGAAATCATCAGCGTCACTATTCCTGGAGCACTTTCGATTCGAGATAAGTCGAGTACCTTCTGCATGGTGGTCTCCGAGTCAGAACGCATGAATCCAGCGCAGGTTCACGTGAGTGCCGGAGTAGGTGTTGCGCTCCACCACCGGGAAATACAGATTCGCGAATACGAAGTTATTGCGATCGATCGTCCACTCAGCGCCGGGGCCCAGCGACAGGTTCGTCGTGCGGGCGGCAGCCTGGCTTGCCCCGTTGACACGGTCATCCGTGATCTGGCGGAACCAGAAGCCGTTCAGGCCGACATTGAGGTGCGGCAAGACCTTGTAAGAAGCTGCAAAGTTGGCCCACACTGCCTGACCGGCCTGAAAGTTCACCATGCCCGGGACTTCAAACGGATTGTTGATTCCCGGATTGGTGTTCTTCAAGTTGTACAGGTAGTGCATGCGCACCGACACTTCCGTCTTCGGCGTAGGCAAAACGGTCACCGACCAGTACGGGTTCAGCGACCAGAAGCCCGAACTCGGATTGACGAGCTTGTTCGGATCGTAGGCGCCGGTTGGCGCGATCACATCGAACTCGAAACGCTGCACGAAGACTGGACGACCTTCGCTGATCACGGGCGCCATCTGCAAAAACGGGCCGAACGTAATGTCGCCGAAGCCCGAACGCGCGGTCAGCGTCGGCGCATAAGGATTGAATTCAGTCGAGTGTGCGTTCAACGACGTAACCGGCAGCATCGCCGTGAACCCGAGTGCGCCCCCCAGGACGCGAATCGGCGACGTGTAGACCATCTGCGGCATCCACACGAACGCATTGAGTTGCGCGTCCTTGAAGACGGAGCTTTGCGCGCCGGTGTTGGTATAGAACCGGGTGTTGTGCTTGTACTGCAAGAGCTGGATCGACGTCCAGCCCGGCTCCGTACTGCCGAACGCATCATTGAACGTGGTCGCGCCGAGATCGATGCCCGCCGGCTGATACGTCGATGCCTGCCCCCAACATGACATCGCAGCGAGGGTCGCTCCAACAACGACTCTTATGGATCGCCGCATCCTGCTTTGAAAATCGATCCCCTTTTTCATTCTGTCTCCTGAATATAGTCGGACTACTTAATTTTTATGAATCCATTCGCTGAAACATCTTCCCTTAACGCTCGCCCAATCGATTCTTGACGGAGCGACGGACGCCTTCGTGATGCAGTGGGTCGGATATCGTGATCCGGCTTCAAACCGGGTCTCTTCGCACTCGGACAAGTGCGCATGGGACCCTTTCGGTTACGGCCGGGCTGGCGAGAAAGCGGCTGTATCCTCGTGCGCCAGCAAACCTTCGCTTAAGTTCGGGCTGACGCAAACGGCAGCACGAGCCGCGACAGATGCGTCGCATCCCGATAGATCGTGTGCGTCACTGCCCGTCCAACAGGGAGATGAAATGCATCGGGCGGCAACAGCGAATTGTGCTCGTCCACCAGCGGCTCGTTGCACATGAGCTCGACGACCAGCTTGTGGCCGGCCTTGAATTCATTCGCGAAGGGGTAGAGCCGCACGACGTATTCATTGATCACGCCGGGATCGACAGGCACACTGCGTGTGTGTGGGTGATATGGGTTGCCTTCGCTGGATCGTTCATCGAGTTCGCGATGCGATGCCTTGAGGAAGCCTGTCGTGACAAGCTGGCGTTTGCCGGTCGGCGCCTCGTCCCACACGCGCAGGATCAGATTCGTATCGTCCTGGTCAATGGCTACATGGAGATGCGCAGCGCCCACGCCATGGACCGATGTCGCGGCCTGGAACGGTTCCGTGGACCACATCAGCTTCTCGACCTTGTCCACGATAGTCAGTGGCGCCTGATAAAAGCCTTCCGGATGCGCGTGCTCCATGTGCAGGGGCTCCGGCTCGAACGCCAGCTTGCCACGGGTACGCAAGTACAATGGCCTGTATTCGACTGGCGTGACGGGCCAATGATCGGCCGTCATCCATGTGCGGCTGCCTTCGACATGCACCTTCACCGCTGCCTCGTCCATGATCCCGTTGTCGATGCCCTTCAGCCAGTAGTCGTACCAGCGGAACATGGTGTCGTGGTCATCGATCCAGGGGCGTGTCTGCATCGGCGGATAGGGTCCGATCTCCAGTTTCTTCGGGCCTTTCAGCACATCGAAGAGCTCGATCGTTCCGTCTACGGTCCAGCCGCGGCCCTGGTTGATCTGCAAGTACACGGGGATATCGATGTTTCTGGCCAAATTGATCGGGTTCTGCTCTTCGTACCACTCGCCATCGAGATGATTCATGACGATGTCGAACCAGGACTCGTGGTGAATCGGATAATTCAGCAGATGCACGAGGTTGGGCCAGGCCGCCACGTCGGGGTCGGCTAGTCGCTCGGCCACGCGCCGCTTGATTTCCTCCTCGGAGCAGGTCGCCAGCATGCGAGACTTGTGCCGCTGCGTGAAAGCCCAGCCCGAGTCGCCGCCACGGCCCTCTCGTGCGGCACGCGGCATGAACCACATGACACCGCCGTGATAGGTCGTTTCATAAAAATCGAAGTGCCCGCCGCTGACGAAAATTGCCTTGAGATGCGGAGGCCGTTCGGCCGCAGCGAAGATCTGCATCGAGCCGAAGTAGGAAATTCCGATCATCCCGACCACGCCGTTGCACCATGGCTGCGCGGCGACCCACTCGATGAAATCGTAGGCATCCTGCCCCAGTGGAACGCCGCCGGCGTTGTAGTTGCCGATGTGCTCGCCCTCTGAAGCGCCGGAGCCGCGTACGTCGCCGATCACGTGTACGTAGCCCTCCTTCACCACGCGCGCGATGTCGCCCGCCTCGATGCATCCGTCCCACAACGGAGAAGGACGCTTCTGAGGAGGAATGGAGAGCGCAAGCGCCTGCAACTCCTTGCCGTAAGGGCTTAGCGCGACCAGCGCCGGACGCGGCATATCGCCCGGCGCATGGTAGGCGTCGGCCGCCAGATGAATGCCGTCGCGCATCGGCACGCGCAAATCTTTGTGTACAACCATCATGAGCGATAGCCCTTGTGAAAGTAACCGTGCATCGTGGTAAAGAATGGCGAGGGTTCCAGGGTCGGGTCGCCGTCGTAGCGCAAGTGATGCGCGATACAGCAAAAGGGCGAACAGGGAGCCGTGGCAACAGCCGTGCCGTCGAGGCCGAATTGCTCAGTGGCGGCGCGCACCCTCGCCTCGATGCCGAGGCTTTCCTGAATGCTGGCCGCTGCCTGTTTGCGGTCCAGCACCACGCCCGGCGACTCCGCACCCTGGCTGCGATAGGGATGGCCGAGAAACAGGCGGTTCGGTCTGACGTGGTCGCGAAGGTGCAACAGGCTGGCGCGATACGCATCCGGATCGGCATAACTCGGAAATCCGTTGGCTGCACCGTGAATCTGCACGGCATCGCCGACGAAGACATCGCCCTGCCCTTCCACTACATACGCCACCGAACCTGCCGTGTGACCCGGCACGGAGTGCACCGTGATCGTCACGTCCGGCCCAAGCGATAACTTGTCGCCATGGCGAACCACCTGATGCGGTTCCATCTCGCCGGAAATGGCGACCTCACAGGCCGCCGTGAGCTTCGCCTCCCCTTCCGGATCGTCGATATATCGGCCACGCGCTGCCAGATATTCTTCGACATGGGTTCGGCGTGAACGCAGGAACGGTGCATCTGCCTCGTGGATGACGACCTTGGCTTTGCGGCCAGTCAGCTCCCATAATGCGTGCGCCCCGCCGATGTGATCGATGTGACCGTGTGTAAGAAGAATCCAGCGCACATCTTCGATGCGCCGCCCCAATTTCCTCAGGGCTGGTGCAATGCCTTCCGCCGGCGATGCGGCGATGCCGGTATCGACAATCGCCGGCTCGCTTCCGTCGATGAAAAAGCTGTAGAGGCCGAACCTCCCCCACTGCGAAAACAGTGGCTGGATATCGACCGTGCTCATCGCTTTACATTCCTGATGAAGTCAGCGGTCTCGGCGAACACACCTTGGAACTCGGGCAGCCAGGAGAAGTGCTGGACAAATCCATGCGCAGCCGATTCGTAGCGGCGGATCGTGGCAGGAACGCCTGCCTGCTCCAGCTTCTGACCATACAACTCGCCTTCGTCACGAAGAGGATCGCATTCCGCCGTGACGATGAGTGCCGGCGGCAGCCCGGAAAGATCCTGTCGCTTGATGGGCGACACGAGCGGGTCAGCGGGGTTCGCACCGCTATCGAGGTAGAACGCATTGAATGGCTTCAGCATTGCGGTTTCCAGTCCATTGCCGACGGCGTTGCTCTTCAGCGACGCGTAACGCTCGACATTGAAGTCGAGATCGAGCGACGGGTAATAGAGCACCTGATGCGTAATACATGTCAGACCCGCGTCGACGGCCATCGTGGCGACCGCAGCCGCGAAGTTGGCGCCTGAACTGTCACCGGCCACGACCAGGGTGCGGCCGTCCCAGCCGATGTCCTCGCTCGGGCCGCGACCATGCTGTTCTATCCACCGGACCACGGCGTAGCAGTCGTTCAGGCCCGCTGGATACGCATGCTCGGGAGCGAGCCGATAGCCGACCGAAACGACGACAGACTGCGTGGCGTCGGCCAGCGCGCGCGCAACATGATCGTGGGTATCGAGGCTGCCAAGAAAGAACGCGCCACCGTGGAAATAAACCAGCACCGGATGGACGCCCGCGGCCGTCGGCTTGTAGATGCGCACGGGAATTTCACCGGCAGACGTGGACAGGTTCCGG
This sequence comes from Caballeronia insecticola, assembly GCF_000402035.1. GTDB lineage: Bacteria > Pseudomonadota > Gammaproteobacteria > Burkholderiales > Burkholderiaceae > Caballeronia > Caballeronia insecticola. The sequence goes on along the minus strand of NC_021295.1, from coordinate 131,333 downwards.
TCGAACACGGAGTGCACGGGAAGCCGCTTCTCCGGCGGAGGAACGTGGCTCTCGTCCGCCGCGCGCATGGCCTGAGGATCGAGCGGTCCCGGCGGCGGAGGCGGCAGCGAAGCGATGAACGCGGCAACTGCAGGATGGAGTGCCATGATTTAGCTCCTTGCGGCGATCTCGCCCTGATGCTGGTTGGGAAAGACACTCTGGACCTCGTCTTCGCTCCAACCCTGGCGCGACAGGCGCTGCAGTTCATCGGTGACCGGCTTGCGGCTCGCCTGGAATTGCGCAAGTGCTTCGGCAATCGAATCGGCCTCCCGGAGTTTCTCGGCAAGCGCACCGGCATCCAGGACGGCCGAGTTCGCACCCTGCCCCTGGTGGTGCAGCATCGCATGAGCCGCATCGCCGATCAGCACCACCGATCTGGAATGCCAGAGGGGAACCGGGTCGATGTCATAGACGGCTCGCAGGTTCACCTTGCTCATGTCGAGCCCCTCTGCGATGGCCTTCAACTGCGCATCGAAACCCGCCACCACGTTCATCAACTCGGTCTTGCTGACGGCGGGCGCCGGCGTGGAGTCGGTCGCAAGACAAGTGACATCGAACGACACCTCGTTGCGATGGTGGAGCGGCAACAGATAGATCTTGGTGCCGTGCCCTACGTACATGCGAAGGTTGCCGTCGGCCACCAGGCCGAACGTATCCGCCGCCGGGATGACCGCGCGATAGGCGTGTTCGCCGGCAAATACGGGGGGGTGGTCGCCGAACAGATGCTTGCGCACCTGCGAGCGGATGCCGTCGGCGCCGACGATCAGATCGGCGTTCACCGTCACGCCGTTTTCGAAGATCGCTGTCGCGCCGTCGCCGTTGCTGGTGATTCGGCTGAGACGGTGGTCCAGCTTCACCATGCCTGCGGGAAGCGTGCCCAGCAACGTCTCGATGAAGTCGCCACGGTGCACGAAATGCGTGCTGGCACCGAAGGCCTGTTTTTCGGGCCATTCCTCCATCGCGATCCGCTGACCGTGAGCGCTCAGAATCTCAAAGCAGTCGCTCGGCGAGGTCACGGCGGCGATACGGTCGAAGATGCCGAGCTTGCGGAACTGGTCCATCGTGGAGGGACGCAGTCCAATCCCCGCCCCGACTTCCTTGATCTCCTGCGCCTGCTCGTACACCGTGACCGTCGCGCCCAGTTGGCTGAGCGCCAGCGCTGCGGTCGCACCGGCGTACCCGGCGCCGATAACGGCGATATTCAGATCCTTCAAAGTGCTCGATGTCATGATGCGTCTCTTTGATCGGGTTCGTGTCACTGATTGGAGATCGGCGTCAGAGTCAGAAACTCGGCCGTGTTACGAACGAACAACTGGTCGATGAGCGCGTCTTCGATACCTTCGGCGTGCAGATCCGGTATGAGCTGCTCGAACAGATAATTCACCGTGTGGCCTTTCACGCCAGGCCAGCCCAGCGGTGAGCAGTTCGCATCCGCCGATGCAAGGACCTGCTTGACCAAGCCACTGTTGAGGAATCTCAGGAAGTGCTGGAGACGCTCCTGACGGTGGCGGCCCCAGAAAGGCGGGTCGGGCAATTCGAGGTCGTAGCCGAAGGTATCGAAGCCGATCCGCGCGCCCGCATCCAGAAGGGCTTTCTCGTTGATCAAGCCCTGACTCACGCCATCATCGGCATGTCCGAACAACACCCTGTGGCAAGGCAGTCCCTCTTCGGCAAAGATATTCAACGCCGGCGAGGAGTCGACCGCGAGATGAGTGAAGATCGGCGCGCCGGTGATCCGCGAGGCACGTGCCGCGGCGCGATAGATGCGCAGGTCGAGCTCCTTCATCTTGAAGCCACGACTGACGCCGACCTTGATGATCCCGGCCTTGGCGCCGGTGTCACCGATACCGACGCTGATCTCATGGACGAACTGGTCGGTCAGATACTCGACGCTCGCACGCTCGAAGAACGGCAATGCCGTGTCGCCACCAACAAAACCCGTGCTGGCGACAATGTGCACGCCCGTCTTGTCGGACAGGGACTTGTAATAGTCGATATCGCGACCATTGCAGATACCGGTGGCTTCCACGAAGGTCGCGGCACCCCACGGCTTCGTGTTCTCGTGAAACTGGCGCAGCTTCGGCACCGTCTCTTCATAGCGCTGTTCCGGCGTCTTCCACCACTTGCTGTCGAGTTCGCAACCCGGCATGCCGTAGCCGATATGCTCATGAATTGCGACAAACCCGAGCTCCGAAGCCGCGATCGTGCCCAATACCGTATTCACACGTGTCATTTGACTTCCCCGTTTACGCTCAGCAGATGCGCGGTGTTCGTGATCAGCAACTGTGCGATGTGCTCCTGGGAAACCCCTGCCGCTTGGAGCATGGGCACGAACTTCGTCAGCACATCGCTGTAGGGAATGTCGTTACCAGGTTCACCGAATGCCACCCCGGTGGCACTGGCCGACAGAAGAATTCGATCGGCATAGCCTGCGTTGATCACTTCGACGATCAATGCCACCCGTTCAGAATCGCTGACGTAGAGCGCGTCGCTCGAACCAATGTGGTCGATGCCCACCCGGGCACCCGCGCGCGCCACGACCATGGGCCAGCCGTTGACAACGGCGTCACGGCGATCCATTCCGCCCATGACAATGCGTTCCGGCGCGAGAGCTTCGTCGATGGCCAGTTGCATGTCGGCCACGGCGTCGGCGCCGCAACGGACCAACACGGGCACCCCGTAGGTTTCCCCGGCACGTGCTGCCCCGCGCACCAGGCTGCTATCGGTAGGCGTCATGCCGCTGTGGGAGACCGCCGTGACGACCATTCCGGCCGGAGCACGTCGCTCCCGGCGAGGAACCACCATGCCTTCATTCACCTCTCGCCCGAACAACTCGGCGAACTTGCTGGCCGGCCAGGGCGTGGGAGGATTGGTCTGCGGCGTCAGAAAATATCCGCCCAACATGAACTCCGGCCCTTGGCCCGTGGAAGCGACGATATGAACGCCGGTGGCACGGGACAGCGCTTCGTACAGGCGCAGATCGCGCCCTTGGAACATGCCAGTCGCATCGACGATCGTGCCCCCGCCTGCCGACTTGAACGCCGTTAGTTTGGCGGCTATCACGTCGAACACTTCGGCGCGATCAATCCTGATGTCGTACGCATACTGAGCTCCGGGCAGCACGCACAGCAGCGATTCGCTGAACAGCGTGATGCCAAGCTGCCGGGCATCGACAGGGCCGAGCACAGTATTGACACGGGTTGGATTGACGCCTTCGTCTTTGGGAGGATCAAGGATGAGGGACGTAAAAGGCGGCAAGGGTTCGAGAGCACCCTGACTGTGTTTAACACACATGTACGCCTCCTGTAGGCGATGGGGCGCGATGCACGCCATCAACAGTAGAAACGGTCATCTCACTCAAAACAATCTCTCCGATCTGATAAAAACAATGTTCTTTGTTATGCCAATTCATGGGCCAAAAGAGGAAGCTATCGGTCGAAAGTCGATTCGGAATGTTTTGTACGACTATGTAATTACGTGTTGCTTTATTTAAATCTTCGAGAATTTATCGCCAATGCCTGCCGGCTACACGCTGCACGTAGTCACGCGACGCAGCTTCGGGATCGGAACGCGATAGTCAAGCGCAACGGCAGTCGCCCTACCGTCCGCTTGCCGCCAGCGAAGCAACCCCTGCTCGCCGGTGCCTTCCACGATTTCCGCCTCACCCGCAACCGGTGTTGGTCCAATGGCCTTTAGAGAGATACCAAAAGCCTCTGTCCAGAAGTACTGCTGGAACGCGAGTTCGGGAGCATCCAGCCTGAGGAGCGCGGCGGCGGCCACTTTCGCTTGATCGATGGCACTCGTCCACAGCGGAACACGTGCGACGCGCCCCGCGTGCGGGAACGCAGCGACGTCTCCTACGGCCGCAATGTTCGGGCGAACCAAGCCGCGCCGGTCCACCACGAGCGCGCCGCCAGTAAGTAACCCGGTGGTGGCGAGCCACTCGACGTTGGGGGCGTCGCCGACAGCGGAGACGATCACCTGCGCTTCGATCACCGTGCCGTCGCCAAGCGCCACCACGGATGCACCGTCGCGCATCACAAGCTTCGCGGAGTCAGTGGCGACAATCTTGAGGCCCTGCGCAACAGCAGCATCGTGAAACCGCGCCGCGAGCAATGCGCCGAGATGCGCAGCGAGCGGCGTGCCTTTGGCGACGAGCGTCGTTGCACATCCCGCCCCGATTGCGCCGGATGCGATCTCCATGCCGAGCGGACCACCGCCCACCACTACGACCGAAGGCCTCGAAGCGAGTCGTGCCCGCAGCGCCAATGCATCGGCGAGCGTGCGCACGGTGTATTCGTCGCTACGACTACCAGGGGTTAGACGTCTGGCTCGCGTGCCGGTGGAGATAATCAGCGCGTCGTACGGCACTTCATCGCCGTCCGCGAGCCGCACGCGCTGCCGATCCACGTCGAGACCAACGGCAGCGATGCCGCGCCGTTCGATCGCCCCGTGCGTCGCCTCTGGCAACAAGTGCGAGGTTAGATCATCCTCGTCGCGTAGCATGGCCTTGGACAAGGCAGGACGGCTGTACGGCGCAACCGCTTCGTCGCCGATTACCGTGATTCGGCCATCGAAACCTTCGGCGCGAAGCGTGTCGCAAGCGGTCAAACCCGCGATGCCACTGCCCACCACTACGATATCGCGTAGGGAATCTCGAAGGATGCTCATTAAGTCGCCTCGTCATCGACGAGCTTGAGCGCGGCTACCGGGCAGACGCGCGCCGCAGCCTGAGCGGTCGCCAGGACCGCCTCACTGATCTCGTTCACATCGATGGCGGCATAGCCTTCGTCGTCGATGTGAAGAAGCTGTGCGGCCACCTCTTCGCACAGACCGTGTCCTTCGCAACGAGGGCGATCAAGAATCAGTTTGATCATACGGCCTCCAACTCCAGGACAGGAACTGTGTCGAACGACACCGTGACATTGCTCGGCGCGCGAGCGACTTCGCCGATGCGAAACGATTTGATTTGAGTTGCAAGCGCCTCGATGATCGCTGCACCCTCCATGCGAGCAAGGCCTTGACCGGCGCATCCATGCGGGCCATAGCCGAAGGACAGATGGTCTATCGGGTTGCGCGTAACGTCGAAGACTTCAGGGTCCCTATAATGGCGCGCGTCGTGGTTGCCTGCTCCCAGAATGATCGCAATACGCGAGCCGTCCGGGATCTTCACGTTCCCCACCTTCACCTCTTGCGTCGCAACGCGGCTCCACACATGGACCGGTGAGTAATAACGCAGCACCTCGTTGAAGGCCGAAGGAACGAGCGAGAGATCGTCACGAACTTTCGCAAACTCTTCCGGAAAGCGCCCGAAGAGAGCGACGGTGTTGCCGATCGCGGCAAGTGTCGTATCAAGGCCAGCGCCTAGATATTGGTGAATGATGTGGCGGGCGGCGCCTTCAGGGACGATCCCTTTCCTCTCCGCCTCGAAGACACCCCAGCCTACGGAGCCGGGGGTGAGCGCGTCCTGAGTGATCTGCGAGCAGTAGCCGTAAAGTTCGCCCGCAATCGGGAAATTCTCTGCTGTGCGCCGATTCATCGGCCCGATAACTTCCATCGCGGCCTGCCCCCAGCGGAGCATATTCGCCCTGGCGTCACCCTGGAAGCCGACAAGGTCGGCGACAACACCGATCGGAAAGCGCCGGGCGATGTCGTCGATCGCATCAAAGGACTGCTGCTCGACCAGGTGAGCCACAAGTGCCTGCGCATTGGCCTTGATCTGCTCGCCTAGACCACGCAGTGCCCGTGGCGTGAGGTTCTCGGAAAGTGCGGCGCGCAACTGGGTGTGCTCTGGCGGATCGGAAGCAAGCGAGGTTCCCTGCAACGCGTGGTTCACGCCGTCGTTGAAGCCGACGCCCTGAGCGGAAGAAAAGCGCGTCGGGTCGGCCAGCGCGTCCTTGATAACGTCGTAGCCGGTCAGGGCGTAGAGTTTCGAGTGCGTGAGATAGACGACTTCGCCGAGCTCGCGCAATGCCCGGTAGGCCGGGTAGGGATCGACGAGCACATCGTCGGCCCAAAGGTCGATGCCGGATTGGGGGACGCTAGTCACAGGCCATGCTCCACGTCGTTGATCATGGCATGGAGTATGTATTTCGCTTTACATCGTGTAAAGCCAAAACGCACCTTGATAGGGTAATCCCCGAATCAAGGTGCGCCTAGCAATTTCCACCACAATTCGGTCAGTACCTCGAGGGCCGGTTCGGCGGTCAGATCCAGATCCCCGCGCATCCATGAGAGCGCGGTTTGGTCGAGCGCGACAAATGCCAGTTCGCCGCGGAAATGCCGCGTGTTCGGCTCATAGCGGTTGGCTGCATCCAGACCCTCGCGAATGTCTGCCACCACCTCTTCAATCCAGCCGCGAAGGAGCGCACGCATTTCAGCATCGACAGCGGAAGCCTCGGTTGCCGCCAGCACATAGGGTTTAATCAACGGCCAGCGCGCGGCCTGGTCACGCAGCCAGCCACCGAGTTTTTCGCGTGAGCCCTCGCGTACCACCGCCACTAGCAGGCTCGCGGTGGAGTTGCGCCCGGGTTCCTCACGCCGCTCAAGGATGCCGTCGAGTTCGTGAATCAAAGCGCGCATCAGTTCGCGGCGCGACTCGAAGTGAGAATAGAAAGTGACGCGCGTGGTCTTGGCGGCGGCGGCAATGTCATCGACCGTAGTTACCACGTAGCCGCGCGAAACGAACAATTCAAGCGCCGTTGAAAGGATGCGCTGTCGAGTCGCCTCCTTCTGAATTTCTCTTTGGTTTTTGCGTTCCTTTGTCATGGCGGCAACGATAACGCCAATCAGTGATGCTCGACAACCCTCACTTACCGATCACAAGAAGCAAGACGGTTGACGTCTTCGTCGACCCGGGCGAACGCAGAATGGTGGGAGGCCAGGAGGACATGAGCATCGACGTCGCCGTGGACCTGCAGAGGCAACAGGATCCCGATGCGCACCGAGATCGGGTGGACATCGACTGAAGCGCTTGTATGCCGCGGCACGCCTTATTCGTCGTCGCAAATCACACTAGCGCCTTCGACGAGACACCGGCAAGCCCCAGCCGAAACGAAGCGAAGCGAGCCGAATGGCGACGCACAGGAAAGTGGCCAACCATGGCGTCCACCATTGCGTCCAGTGCGCGTAGGAGAATAGAACCTGCGCGCTCGCGCCGACAAGCGCGGCCGATGCATAGATTTCGCGATCCAGGATGGCCGGCAGACGAGAAAAGGACGGACGCGAGTTCGGCAGACAAGCCTATGTGGGCATCGCGTCGGCTGACTACGGCGCGGTGACGCTCGGGCGTCAATATGATTCGCTGGTGGACTTCGTCGCCCCATTGTCGGCCACAGCGGGCACTTTCGGCGACACCGGCTTCGCCCATCCGTTCGATAACGACAACCTGAATCACTCGGTGCGCATGAGCAATGCGGTGAAGTACATGAGCAGCACGTATGCGGGCTTCAAGTTCGGCGCCTTGTACGCGTTCTCGAACAATACCGATTTTTCGCTTAACCGCGCCTACAGCGCGGGCGGCAGTTACAGCTACGGCCCGTTCAACGTGGCGGTCGGTTATCTGCAGATCAATGGATCGAACAGCACGACGAATACGGCAGGCGCCATAGACGTGGCTGAATCGACGGCGAACGGAAACGGCGGGTTCGTGGTGGGCGCGTCGCGCCAGTGGGTCCTGGGTGCGGGCGCCAACTATGCATATGGGCCCGCGCTTATCGGTTTCGTGTTCACCCGAAGCGTTTATCAGGGCACCACTGCCTTCAATTCGGTCAACGGCGCCATGAGCTTCAACAACTATGAATTGAACGCGAAATATGCGCTGACGCCGGCCGTCAGTCTTGGCATTGCCGACACTTACACCGACGGCCATGCCGCCAACAGCCGAACCTTCGGCGCGGATCCCAAGTTCAATCAGATCAACTTCCAGGCAATCTACTCGTTCTCGAAACGCACCGATGTCTACGCCGAAGCCATGTATCAGCATGCGATTGGCGCGCAGTACGTTGCATTCATCAACACGTCGGGCGGCGCTTCTTCGACGGCGAATCAGGTAGTGGGTACGGTCGGCGTCCGTACGCGATTCTGATTTCGAATCTGGTCAGCGCGCGATGGCTTGGCCCGATGTCGCCTCAAGGCATCAGGCGGAAGGCGACGGGGGCCTTCTCCCCGACTGCCTTACGCCAACGCAATCGGCTCTGCCGGGACGATTGAAAAGCGCCGCATGGATGCAGGATCGATGCCGATGCTCCCTGCGCCGTCGAGCGGTGAATTCCCCGTGGAAGCTGTCGATGTCGAAGCACGGGGTCGGCCTCATGACCTGCTTTTTTTCAGCGTCCAGACGCTTCCAATCAAACGACACGGATGCCGTATCTTTCCTCTCGAAACAAAGACATGAGAGAAACGGAGTCATGGATAGCCGCAGAACGAACGGGCTTCGAGGCGTGCGAGTGCCTTTCGGCGCTCGATGCACGACGGCGCCAAGGGCCTTGCAGGGATGGCAACGAGCAGAGGACGGGACGCGCATACGGCGCGTTGGAGCAGGATCGGCGTCAACGACGTCTGACACCTGGCTATAACAGGATTTCGATGCTCGACTGAGCCGCCGCGTGTCGCGTCTTGCGCCGCTGGCCGGACCTGGCACCGGTCCGTCCAGCGGCGAAGCGAATCAGACAATCGACCGTCGCGAGTTCGAGCCGTTACCTGGCAAGAGAATGTTGGCCGAAGAATCGAATGATTTCTTTGCTTGCGTGTGGACCGCGAGCATCCGTGTGAGTGCCGGCAGGGCTTCCGCCCGACCATGCGTGACCGAGCCCGTGGACGATCCATTGTTCGCCGTCGGGAGCGCCATCTGCATCGTAAAACACATGGCGCGTATGGCTGAGGCCGCTTGCGTCGCGCTCGACGTGCGTAAGCGCGAGCGGCTTTCCGTCGTCGTGTCCGCCGGACAACTGTCGGCTCATCGCAACGATTTGGTCGCTGTTACGCGGATGCACGGTGTCGTCCAGATCGCCGTGAAAGACGATCAGCGGTACCGCGCGAGGTTGAACGTCGTCGCCAGACCTGGCGGGCAGGCGGCATTTTCCCAGTCCGTCGTTCATCGCGCAGAGTGCCGACAGCGATTCGTCCGCGACGCCGAACGCCATGCCTGAATGACTCCCCGCGGCTGCGTAGAGGTCCGGATACATCACAGCCAGATTGATTGCCATCGCCCCGCCCGCAGACATGCCCGCGACATAAACACGTGTCTCATCGACGTTGATGATCGTCATGACCTCGCGTGTCAGGGCGGCAATCATCGCAGTTTCGCCCGACTCGCGCTGCCGGTCCGCGGGTCGAAACCAGTTCCAGCATCTGAGCGGGTTGGCATATTCCGACTGCTCCGGATACACGACGATGTAGCCCTGCGCTTCAGCGGCGGCGTTCATTTCGGTGCCCGCGGCAAAGTCGTCGGGGTCCTGCTGCGCGCCATGGAGCATCACGACCATCGGCATCGGTTCGCCGTCATAGCTGCTCGGAACAAAGAGCTTGAAGTGAAGCGTATTGTCGCCGTGCTCGAAACGATTGCTCAGCCAGTGAGGCTTGCTCCCTTCCGGAATCAGCCGTCCGAGAAGTGACGAATTCGTGGCCGACCGAGGGCTTGCCGTAGGGCAATGACGCTCAGGGGCCGCCGCGATTGCCGATTCCGGCACTCGAAACGTCCGCCTTCGGATCGACGAAGTACTGCGTCGCGAGCCCTACGGGGCCGAGTGAGATCAGCGACCAGAGCATGTCACGCGTCGAGACGAGCGCGTCGAAGGGGTCCATTGATTTTCCTTATTCGTGTCGAGCACAATCAAAAGCCCGCCTGAAGCGGGCTTAGAACGACAGTGATACGCAACGCCAAATGTTCAGGATTGACGTTTCGAAGCGGCCTTGGCGGAACGTGCGGCGGCTTCGGGTGCGCCCTGAGCGCTGTCGGCAACCTCGGCGCTCGCCTCGATCAGGGTTTGATCGACATCCTTCGCCGCATCGAGGACGACCTCGGTCGACTCTTTCACCACGCCGCCCAATGCCGGAGAGACGTTCAGCAAAAGCCCGATCGGTCCCTGGGGCACCGACTCGAAAAAACCTTTTACGTCGAGGCCGTTTTGTTCGTACTGCTTGCGCGTTTCGTTCAGAATATCGGCCTGGGTGGAGCGAACGATCGTCAAATAGTGCCGAGTGTAGGCCGCCGTTTTTTCCGGAATTTCTGCAAACAGGGTCGATTGCCAGCTCAGCAAATCACCCGGGTTGGCGGTCGTGCCCGCTTTCAGCACCGACGCACCTTCTCCGAACACCGTCTTCACCGTCTGAACGTTCAACTCGGCGAGTTGCTGGAGACCGCTGGCAAGCCGCTTCGTTGCCGACACGTAACTTTGAAAGTTTGCTGCGGCAAGCGACGAGACCTGCTGAGGAGAAAAAGGAAACATTGACCGCTCCAAGAAAGAATTCACCGTAACCATGCACCCTGATGCGCGAACTTTTGCTGCGATGCAGCAATGAGTCCATCATACGGAACTCTCGTTGCGCGTCAAGCACGCATTTTCAGGGTCGCGTCCCCCACCGGGCCACGTTGTTGCGGCGGCACATTGGGTGAACCGTGCACAGTTGGGCCGCGACTGGCACCGCCCGGGGCGGCCAGGAACGCGATGCGTGACGATCCGTACTCCTTCATCGACTCTGTCCGGCAGTACGGCTTGCGGCCGGATTTTCGCGGCTCACCGAGCGCAAAACTGCGAGACTGCCGCGTGGGATGCGTGGCAGCCAGTCATGGATGGCGCAGCCGTGGGAGGAAGCGAGCGGACTCGACGATTAGTTGCAAAAATGTCGAATGGGACGAGCGACCTTCTTTCGCAGGTACAGTCGCGAAGACTGCCGAATCAACGCTGATTCTGCTGCGCGCCACGTCTCGTCGAGTTTTCTGCTGCGTCCCCGTATCTTGCCGCCGCGTTTGACGGGGAATCTTGAGGTTCGGGAAGACAGTCGCTCGCCCCGTCATTGAAACGACCGAGGAGAGCTGTTCGATGGCAGCCGTTCAAGCCGGCACTTCGCGGAAGGAGGCGTCAGCATGAATCCTCCCGCTTTCCTGGTGGATCGAATCGGCTTGTTCGATGCCTGCCTTTGAGCGCAGGCACCGTGGATGCACGAGAACGCGTACCGGCTTGCGCTGAATAAACCCGGCGCACTTCTTCTCATTCTGCCGATGATGACGACCGATCTAAAAGTCGAATCGTCAGAAGGTAACTCAGACGATATCCCCCTGCCCTCCAGCAGCCAGCTCGCGCATGCGGCGGGCTTCGTCGCGCAGGAACTGCTGGTAATCGTCCAGATCGCCGTCGAAGGGCTCAACGGCACCCTTGGTGACGAGCCAGAACTCGTCGCATACCGCGCGCAGCAGGGACCGGTCGTGGCTGACCAGCATCACGGTGCCTTCGAATTCGTTGAGTGCCATGCCCAGCGCTTCGCGTGTGGCCAGGTCGAGGTGGTTGGTAGGCTCGTCGAGCAGCAGCAGATTGGGTCGCTGCCACACGATCATGCACAACACGAGCCGCGCCTTTTCCCCGCCGCTCATCGTGCCGACTGCCTGATGAACCGTGTCGCCACTGAAGTTGAACGTGCCAAGGAAGGTGCGCAGCGATTGTTCGGTGCCACTCTGGCCGGGCGCTCGCATATGCGCCGGCGCGTCTCTGGCCAGGCGGATCATGTGTTCCATCGGCGTGTCGAGAGGACGCAGCACGTCGAGTTCCTGCTGCGCGAAGTAGCCGATGTTCAGGCCCTTGCCTTCGCTGATTTCGCCGGCGATGGGCGCCAGCGCGTGCGCCACCGTCTTCACCAGCGTGGACTTGCCCTGCCCGTTGGCGCCAAGAATGCCGATGCGCTGTCCGGCCAGCACGGACCGGTTGATGCCCCGCACGATGACGGTGGGCGGCGCGCCCGGCGGTGCGTCGGCTGGCGCCGGATAGCCGAAGCTCGCATCCAGCATCGACAGCAGCGGGTTCGGGACGTTGAGCGGCTCCTTGAACTCGAAGTTGAACTCCGCGTCCGCAAGCACCGGCGCGATCTTTTCCATGCGTTCGAGCGCCTTGACCCGGCTCTGCGCCTGCTTCGCCTTCGAGGCCTTGGCCTTGAAACGGTCGATGAATTTTTGCAGGTGGGCGATCTTTTCGACCTGCTTGGCCATCGCTGCCTGCTGCAACACGAGCTGCTCGGCGCGCATGTCTTCGAACTTGCTGTAATTGCCGCCGTAACGCACCAGCTTGGCGTTGTCGACGTGCACCGTCACCTGCGTCACCGCGTCGAGGAATTCGCGATCGTGGCTGATCACCACCAACGTTCCCTGATAGCGCTTGAGCCACGCTTCCAGCCAGACCAGCGCGTCGAGGTCCAGGTGATTGGTCGGCTCGTCGAGCAACAGCAGGTCCGAGGGGCACATCAGCGCGCGCGCAAGTTGCAGTCGCATGCGCCAGCCGCCCGAGAAACTGTTGACCGGCTGGTCAAGCTGCGCGGAAGTGAAGCCGAGGCCCAGGATCAGCGCCTGGGCACGCGCGGGGGCATCATGTGCACCGGCGTCGTGCAGGGCCATGTAGGCGTGCGCCATGCGCATGCCGTCGTCGCTGGCCTCGGCGGCCGCCACCTCGACCTGCGCGGCCAGCAGTCCGACGTCGCCCTCGATGACGAAGTCGGTCGCACTCTGTTCGGTCTCCGGCATCTCCTGTGCGACCTGGCCCATTCGCCACGCGGCGGGAATCGAAAATTCGCCGCCATCTTCGTGCAGCGTGCCGTTCAGAAGGCCGAAAAAGGACGACTTGCCCGCGCCGTTGCGGCCGACGAGGCCAATCTTTTCGCCAGGGGTGAAGGTGATGGACGCGCCGTCGAGGACGACATTGACGCCGCGGCGCAGCGTGACATTACGGACGGAAATCATAAGGAGCTACTTCGGAGAGGATAGGCATGATAGCCCACCGGACGCACAGGGCCGTCGCTTTTCTGGCCGCACGAGCGCGCAGGGCGTTGCCAGGTTGGGCGTTTCGGCTGGGGAGCCGGCGATCATACGGGGAATGAGGGCTCCCCGAGCGGCGAGCCATTCTGCGGACGCAGACCACGTGTATGTCTCGCCACCGCATGAAGCCGATCTCCTGACGCATCTGAATCCGCAAGCGCTGAACGATACCAACGACATGCGCTTAAGCGTATTCGATAACCTGGACGACGGGCAGGTCCTGCTGTCCGCGGTTTTCGACAATCTTGGCAAAGGCGCATCCGGCGCTGCAGTTCAGAACCCGATGCTCGCGCGCGAAAAGTGGGCCGATGACTTAAGCCAGGCCGGCCTGCTGCTCAAGTTCCAGTCTCTTCTGTCGTTATTCGAATGGGGGTGTTCCCCATGACAATCAATTGACAAGGAAGAGATGAGCACTAAACTCGCGCTCCGCGGTGTCCTGTTCGGGATGGTGGCGGCAGGATTGACAGCATGCGGCGCCAAGGTCGACTGCAACAGTGTCACTGTCAAGAACGATGCACTGGAGATCATACAGTCTCACCTCGACGCCGCCGTTTGGTACAGAGAGATGAAGATCGCGATGACCGGCGAGCCGCAGCTCGAGAACATCACGACGCTGGAGACGCGAAGCGGAGGCGCGCAAGCCCAGTGTCGCGCCATTTACGCTTACACGTACAACGACAAGCCTCGTGCCGTCGACGTGACATACAACCTCGCCTACCTCGAAGACAAGAAATCGACGCAGGTGCGAGTCGCAGTCGACGATGTAAAGGGCGGCTTGATGTCCCTCGTCATGACCGAGAAGCCGATCAAGAACGGTGAGGAAAAGGTCTACGATACCTACAACAATAATCTGATCGCGGTGCGCCATTGGACGAAGGGCGTTGAGGACGGGACCCAGGTTTTCTACGACCGCCAGACCAAGGGGATGATTCATCAGTACACGGCGGTCTCGGGAAGAAAGGACGGCGAGGAAACGCTGTGGTCAGCGGATGGAACGGTGACGACCAGGCTTGTCTGGAAGGATGGCCAGGCTACCGGCGAGGCAATGACCGAGCCCGGGACCGATCGGTTGACCAATGTCAAGGACATCGGCTATTCGATCACGCAGCTGGACCGTGGACAAAAGCAGGGTCAGCGGAAAACATACAGGACGGGCAGCGCAGGCGAGTATCTCGCCGAAGTGGAAACGTTCAAGGACAATCAGCTGGACGGTTTGAGGCAGAAGTTCAACCAGAAGGGAGAACTTGTCTGGCAGGCTCGTTACAGCCAGGGCCAGCCCGACCTCGACGCTGAAGAGACAAAAAACACCATCAACGATTGCGTGGCGAACCGCGCGGAAAGGTATCGGAGAAACTGGGCTACGTCTTATCGTCCGCAAGAGATGGAGCAACGGATTGCCGGTGAGACTTCAATCTGGGAGGCAGATTGCAAGGAAGGACGACGCTAGGCGGATGAGCGCGGCAGTGGCCCGGGGGCGATCTTGCCGGCAAATCACCTGATCGGCGCGGTGAGTCCGGAACGCGGCTGACCTGCCGCATCCCGGGACAGCGGTCGTCCGGGCTCGGCGCACACGCGTTTGCAGCCCGGATAGCCGGCGCGATCGAGTGGAACCGGACGGCTGCCTCGGCAATCAGCGCATTCATGCGACCTCACGCCCGCGCGGCGCACCGCGTTGATGTCCGCCTTTCCGGCGCGCAATAGCTGAACGCCGCGAAGCCGTCATCTAGATGCGCTTCGCTTCCCGAATGCTTCTGAGAAACGCGCGTGTCCGGTCGCGTACAGGGTCGCCGAAGAGCTGCTCCGGCGGCCCCTCTTCGTAGACCGCGCCGTCGCACAGGAAACACACCTTCGACGACACCTCTCGCGCGAAGCCCATTTCGTGCGTGGCAAGCAGCATCGTCATGCCTTCGCGCGCGAGATCACGGACGATGTTGAGCACTTCCGAGACGAGCTCGGGATCCAGCGCGGACGTGATTTCGTCGAGCAGCAGGACCATCGGGTCCATCGCCAGCGCCCGGACGATCGCCACGCGCTGCTGCTGGCCGCCCGACAACCGGTCGGGATATTCCTTCGCCTTGTGCGCCAGACCGACGCGGCCGAGCAGCGCCATGGCGCGTGCTTCGGCCTCGCCCCGGGATTGCTTGAGTACGCGGACCGGCGCAAGCGTCACGTTCTCCAGCACCGTCATGTGCGGAAACAGGTTGTAGCCCTGAAACACGATGCCGATGTCCCGGCGCAATGCGTCCACGTCCACGCCGGGACCGGTGATCGGGTCGCCGTGAACCAGAATCTCGCCGTCGTCGATCGTTTCCAGACCGTTGATACAGCGCAGCAGCGTCGATTTGCCCGATCCGGACGGGCCGATCAGACACACCACCTCGTGCTCCTCGACCGTCATCGCGAGCTGCTGGATGACCGATACCTTGCCGTACGACTTCGATATGTCACGAATGTCGATGAACGCCATGGGCGCGTCTCCTCAGGCTTCGCCGGCACGCATGCGCGCCCGGTCGCGTCGCATCATGCGCTCGACAAAACGCGTCTGCGGGATCGATATCACGATGAAAAGCAGCGCCACGGTGCTCACTGCGGACAGGTTGTAGTAGTTCGACGCGATCAGCATGGATTGATTGAACGAGTCGATCACGCCGACGACCGACACTAGCGCAGTATCTTTTTGCAGGGAGATGAACGCATTGAGCAGCGGCGGAATGATCTGCCGCACGCCTTGCGGAACGATCACGAATCGCAAGGTCTGCAAGTGCGACAAGCCGAGCGAGCGCGCGGCCGCGGTCTGGCTCCAGTGGATGCTCAGGATGCCGGCGCGGTAGATTTCCGCGACGTACGCGCCCACTGTCAGCGTCAGCGCGACGATGACGAAGATCGTCAGCGAAAGATCCTTGAGCACGGGAATGCCAGTCAGCGGAATGCCGAACCCGACCAGATAGATCACGAGCACCGCGGGCACGGCGCGAAAGATATCGACATAAGCCGTCGCGATGAGACGCACGGGTTTGCCCGCCGCGCCGGGCGCGAACATCGCGAGCGCCACGATCAACCCCCATATCAGGACCAGGATCTCCGTGATGACTGCGATCTTGATGTTCATCCAGAAGGCGACGAGCACCAGCGGAAATGTCTTGATCATCAACGGCGCTGCGAAGAACGTCTTGGCCACCGCCTGATGATTGATCAGGAAAAACTGGAGCACGATGACCAGAACCAGTTGCGCCATGGCAAAGCCGAGCGCGATGAAGCACTGATCCCTCGCAGCGGAACGGGCGCCGCGCGCCTTCGGCAAATCACGGCGCGCGGCGGCATCGCGGATGGCATTGCAGAACCGCAGCCCCCGGACAAGCGGCAAGACGATCGCAGTCGAGAGCAACGCCAGCACGATGGCGAACGCATTGACCGCCGCGCTGTCGGCCTGAGCGGCCAGCAGGGCGCTTCGCATCACGGCAATCGTGTACCAGCTTCCCAGCACGACGGCCACCACCGTCGCGATCGATGCGCCCAGCAGGAACGCCGGCACGCGCGGCATGCCGCCCGTTTTAAGGCGGCGGCCGTTCGCCACCGGAGCCGGCGCCATCTCGCTCGAGTGTCGCGTTGCGTTGCTCATGGTTCGGGCTCGCTCAGGGGTTCAGCACGGGCACTTTGCTCGGGTCGATGCCGAGTTCCGGCGTCAGGTATTTGGCGCTCAACCGGTCGAGCGTGCCGTCCTTCTTGAGCCCTTCGATCAACTGGTTGAAAGCCGCGAGATTCGGAGAATCCTTGTTGACCACCCCGCCCCACTTCTCGCCCGTGTCGAAACGTCCAACCACCTGCAGTGCACCGTTCGAGTTCTTCGCGCGCAAGAGCACGTTCGGCGTGTCGTAGATGACGGCGTCCACCTGCCCGGCCGCCAGCCCCGTGTACATCGACGGAGGATCGTTGAACACCTTGGGCTGCTCCGTGGGCTTGACCTTCTCCATGATGTAGTCGTAGGCCGTCGTGCCGCGCTCGACGGCATAGCGAAGGCTGTTCAGGTTGCTCTTGTCGACCTTGGTGCCCGCCTTGACGAGCACGCCCTGATCGGAGCTGAAGTAGGGCACGGTGAAGTCGACCACCTTCTTGCGCGCATCGGTGATGGTGATCTCGCTCAGCGCGATATCGAATCCCTGCGATTGTCCCGTCAGGACCTGCTGAAAGGATCGACTCACCAGCACGACCCGATCGAGGCCCGCACGATAAGCCATGTTGGCGGCCATGCAATACTCGAACCCGTCCTTGATGGTGTCGAGCGAATCGCCGTTCCACCAGCCGGGCACCCCGAGCACCGGCCGCACCGAAAGCGCGCCGGGCGTGACGGTCGTCAGTTTGACGGAGCCCTTGTCGCCCGTGACTTCGCAATTTCCATAGTCCGTCGCGGCGCTCGCCGTGACAGCGCACGCGCTCATTGCGATGGAAACGATCGCCCGTTGAAGCCGGAGTGCACCTGTTGTTGCGCGAGGCATACTGCTTTGCATCACGTTAGTCTCCTCTTGGTGGAATGAAGCACGCCTTCGATCTGCTGAACCTTCTTGCCGATACCCGATACCCGATGCCGCGGCCTTGCGCGACGGATCGAACCCGTGCTCAGTTCATGTGCGGCGTCGCCGGTTGCGCGATGCCGCCGCGAGGCATGCCGCCCGACACGTCGCCCCAGAGGATCGCATGATCTTCGGGCAGCGCGCGCGAGTCAGGTACCGATAGCCAGAGACGCATCAGCATCCTGTCCTGGCCGGTGCTCGCGTCGTCCTTGAACGCCGTGCGTCCGTGATAGATGACGTGATTGTTGAGAAGCTGGATATCGCCGGGAGCGAAGCGCATCTCGAAGCAATGCTCCTGCGCAAGCTGCAGCAGCAAGCGGATCGCTTCGTGCTCGTCATCGCTCAGTTTGCGCACGCCGGGAAGCAGTTGCGCATTCTCGATGTACGTCAGCGAAAAGTGGCTCGTCAGCTTGCCGTCGCGTACGCCGAACACCGGAAGATCGTAGGCAACGTACTGCCCTCCTGCTTCCTCGCCGAAGCGGCTGCGCGGAATCGGCTTGCAAAGCAGCGCGTGCAGGTCCGGGCGACGCCTGAGCATTTCGTTGTAGATGGTCGCGCTGCTCGCGAGCTTGCTCACGCCGCCTTCCGACGCCTGGCGCACGCACAACAGTCCGACCACGTCGCAACGGTCCGTATGAAAACGCAGCTCACCCGGCGACAGCGTCCGCGCACCCGACGAAAGAAACTCCTTTCCCGATGCGTCCACGGTCGAGCCATAGAGCTTCGCGCCTACGCCCGCGCCTTCGTCCCTGATCTCGCGCATCAGCTCGCCGCGGCGGTTCTGGAACATCGGCGTGCCGAGATGCCGGCCCAATGCGTACCAGATGCGACGCAGTTGTTCCGGGTCATAGCAACTGACGTCGAGGCCACGGATCTTGACCATCCCGGAACCGTTCTCCAGTTCCGCACGCACGTCGTCGAAGAAGGCATCGGCACTCGGAAGCGGAAAGTTCTCTCGCGTAAGGTCATGCCAGGCGGTGTTGCCCGTTCTGCCGACGGCCGCGTCGATCTCGGCGAGCACGGCGGGAGGGAATTGCTTGACCCATCGCTGATTCTCCCGCATTTCGACGCCATGCCAGACACACGCACCTTGCAGATATTCGGCGGAAGACATTTGCGCTCCAGTGATTTGGGACCTTGGAATCGGTGTATGCCGCGACGCGTCAGCGAACGCATGCACCGAATGGATTGCATGCTTGTATATACAAGATTTGCAATCTAAACCCGCTCGACTGTTTCATCAAGAGGATGTCACAGCCATGCGGGCAAACACCTACTTCGATGATCTCCAGCCGAACAGGGGTTCTGGTCGCAGGAGAAGCGCAAGTGGAACGGTGTTTGATCATCGTGCGCAGGCCGCGCGGTCAGTTCGATTCTTGTACTTCTTATGAATCGACCAGTCTTGTCTATACAGATTATTCGCCTTCAGCGATTCGCCACGCATCGATACGGCTGTTCGCTAGGCGCCGCCGGCGCAAAGATCAATCACGTCGATCAATGCGCGCTTGAGGGCATTGGCCGGAGGCAACCAGGCGAGTCCGATGCCCGCCGTATGGCCGTGAAGCTGGAGCGGCCGGGCCACGACCCTGGGCGGCAATGCCGCCGCGGCGGCCGCCGGAATCACGCCGATGCCGAGACCGGCCGAAACCAGCGCCAGCATCGTCGAGAACTCGCCGAGTTCCTGCGCGATGTTCAGTACCGCGCCCTCCCGTTTCAACGCGACCAGCATGTCGTCATGGAAACCTGGCGCATAGCGCCGCGCGAGCACGAAAGCGGGATATCCCTGAAGGTCCGGCGGCCGGACCAGCGGCAGCGTGGCGAGCGCGTGGTCTTCCGGGAGCGCGACGACGAAGGCTTCTTCGAGCACCACGCGAATCTCGAGACCGCTTCCGCTCACCGGCATCCGTATCAGACCGAAATCGAGTTGATTGTCCTGAAGCGCGGCGATCTGATTGGGGGTCGGCATGTCCTTCAATTCGAGCGTGATGAGCGGATAGCGTGCATGCATCGTGCGGATCAGCGCCGGCAGCAGTTTCGGCAGCACCGACGACACGAACGCGATCCGCAATGTGCCGATCTCGCCCCGCGCCGAGAGCCGCGCGGTCTGCTCGGCGCGCGCCGCCTGATTGAGCGTCGCGCGCGCCTCGGGCAGGAAAAGCCGGCCGGTCGCGCTGAGGGCGACCTTGTGGCGGTCGCGTTCGAACAGCCGCACGTCCAGGTCCGCTTCGAGCGCCTTGATCTGCATGCTGAGCGCCGGCTGCACGATGCACAGGCGCTGGGCCGCCTTGCCGAAGTGCAGTTCCTCGGCGAGTGCGACGAACGCTCGCAGATGCTTGAGCTCCATGAATTTCCCCCGTTCGCGGGCGCATCCGCCCCGTCATCACGGATCATGATAACAACGTCATGAAAGACTATTGGCGCGTCCGCCGTTCTTCGGGTGAACTAGGCGCATTCGGAGACAGACCGCATCCACCACCGGATGGGTCGAAAAAAATGGACCAGACACTCAAACTCTTCAGCCTGCGCGGCAGGCGTGCGCTGATCACCGGCTCCGGGCGGGGCATCGGACTGGCGCTCGCGCGAGGCCTCGCGGGCGCGGGCGCCTCCATCGTCATCAACGATCGCAATGAGCAAAAGGCCGCCGACGTCGCCGCGCGCCTGTGCGAAGAAGGCCACGACGCCGGCTTCGCCGTCTTCGACGTGACCGACCGCGAGCAGGTGGTCTCGGCGATCGAACGGGTCGAGCGGGACGCCGGCGCGATCGACATTCTGATCAACAACGCGGGCATCCAGCGCCGCGCACCGCTCGAAAGCTTCGACGAAGGCGACTGGAGCGAGTTGCTGCGCGTGAATCTCGACGGCGTGTTCCAGGTCTCGCAGGCCGTCGCGCGTCACATGCTGGCGCGCGGGCGCGGCAAGATCATCAACATCGGATCGGTCCAGAGCGAACTGGCGCGGCCGGGCATCGCGCCCTACGCGGCCACGAAAGGCGCCATCCGCATGCTGACCAAAGGCATGTGCGCGGAATGGGCGCGGCACGGCATTCAGGCCAACGCGATCGCGCCCGGCTACTTCGAGACCGATCTCAACCGCGCGCTCGTCGACGATCCGGCCTTCTCCGAGTGGCTGTGCAAGCGCACGCCGGCGGGCCGCTGGGGCCGGGTCGAGGAGCTGTGCGGCGCGGCCGTGTTTCTTGCGTCGGCGGCGTCGGATTTCGTGAACGGGCAGACACTTTTCGTCGATGGCGGATTGACCAGCGTGGTCTGAGCCGGATCGAACCAATAAAAGGAGACAACGACATGCTTGACTCACTGACAAGCCGGCGCGGGCGCCTGCGCGCCCTCGCCGGCCTGACGATGGCCGTCGCGGCGTATGCATCGCACGCAGCGCACGCAGCGCACGCGGCCGACTGGATCGTGTCGGGCAACGACGGCAAGTATCAGCGCGTCGAAGGCCGCGACACGTATCCGGACAATCCCGCACCCGACACGCTGACGCTCCTCGATGCGAGCCGCTTTCCGCCGCAGGTCAAGGTGCAGGTCGAAGTTGAAAACGGCATTCAGGGGCCGCCTCAGGCAGTCGCCATCACGCCCGATGCGAGCGTCGCGCTGGTCGGCGCGCCCACGCGCTACGACCGTGAGGCGAAAAAGCTGCTGATGGATGCCTTCGTTCAGGTGGTCGATCTGCAGGCGACACCGCCCGCCGTGACGCGCCTCGATATCGCCAGCCACCCGCAGGGCATTGCCATCGACCGGAGCGGCCGGCTCGCGCTCGTCGCGTGCGTCGACGGCAGCGTCGCGGTGCTCGGCATCGCGGGAAACCGGGTGACCCTCATCGACACGCTGAAGATCGCGCAGAAGCGGCTCGCCGGCGTGAGCTTCACGCACGACGGCGCGCACGCGCTCGTCGCCCTGCGCGACGAACAGGGCGTCGCCGTGCTCGACATCGCCGATGGTCGCGTCACCGATAGCGGCGCGCGTCTTTCGAGCGGCGTCGCGCCTTACACGATCGACGTATCGAGCGACGGCAGATGGGCGGTCGTCAGCGACGTCGGGCTGGCCGGTCTGCCCGCCTACCCCGGCAAACTCGCGGGCGATGCCGACACCGTCACGCTCATCGACGTTTCACGCACCCCGTTTCGCGCGGTCCAGCACGTGACGGTGCCTTCGCTGCCCGAAGGCGTGGCGATCTCGCCCGACGGCAAATGGATCGGCGTGCAGGCGATGGACGGCTCCAACCTGACGCCGGACAACGGCGGACGCCACGCGCGCGGCAAGGTGCTGCTGTTCGCGATCCGCGACGGCCGGGCCGTCCAGGTCGCCGAAGCGTCGGGCGGCGAGGCGGCGCAGGGCATCGTCTTCAGCGCGGACAGCAAGTATCTGATCGTGCAGTTCAACGTCGAGAAGCAGCTCGCGTTCTACGCCGTGAACGGCGGCCATCTGCGCGATACCCGACAACGCATTTCATTGACCGGCGGCCCCTCGTCACTGCGCACGACACCGCGCTGACGCGCCCGTCATTCACCCAACGAGCATCAGGAGAGAAGCATGCGTACGCCCCGCGCAGAACGCAGGAATGTGGTCGTCTTTCGAAAACTGCCGGACGATCTGCTCGAGCGGATCCAGGCGAGACACGACGTGACCGTCGCCGACCCGCGACGCGCCGATGAACTGCCGCGCTTTCGCGAGGCGCTCGGCCACGCCGACGGCCTGATCGGTTCGAGTTTCAGACTCGGCGCCGACGAACTCGCACACGCCGCGCGGCTGAAGGTGATTTCGAGCATTTCGGTCGGCGTCGACAACTACGATCTCGCGCATCTCAGGCAACGCGAGATCACGCTTTGCCACACGCCCGGCGTGCTCACCGAGACGACCGCCGACACCGTGTTCGCGCTGATCATCGCGAGCTCGCGCCGCCTCGTCGAGTTGTCGAACCATGTGCGCGAAGGCCGCTGGACGCGCAACATCGGCGAGGAACGGTTCGGCTGGGACGTGCACGGCAAGACGCTCGGCGTGCTCGGCTTCGGGCGCATCGGCCAGGCGCTCGCCCGGCGCGCGGCGCTCGGCTTCGGCATGCCGGTGCTGTTCCACGATCCCTTCGACGTGCCGGTTCCCGCGATGCTCGCCGGCCACGCTGCGCGCGCATCGTTCGACGAGGTGCTCGCGCGCGCGGACATCGTCGCGCTGACGCTGCCGCTCTCCGACCAAACGCGCGGCCTGATGGACGCGCAGGCGTTCGCCGCCATGAAGCCCGGCGCGATCTTCGTGAATGGCTCGCGCGGCGCGATCGTGCGCGAGGACGCGCTGCTCGCCGCGCTCGACCGCGGACATCTGCGCGCCGCCGGACTCGATGTATTCGCGGTCGAGCCGCTCGCGCAGGATTCGCCGCTGCGCACGCATCCGAAAGTGACGCCGTTCCCGCACATCGGATCGGCGACGCACGAAACGCGGCGCGCGATGGCCGAGCTCGCCACCGACAACCTGCTGCGCGCGCTCGACGGCGTTTCGCCCCTCGCCGCTTACGATCTCTCGCAGCACTGACCGGACGATCCCGACCATGCCCCATTCGATTCCATCCCTGTGCGGCTCGCTCGCCGGGCAGCCGTTCACCTTCAACGTCAAGGTTCACAATGCGGCCTACCGGGCGCTCGGCGTGGACTACACGTTCGTCAGCTTCGGCGTCGAGGACGCCGCCGGGGCGATCGACGCCATGCGCACGCTCGGCATCCGCGGACTCAACGTGACCATGCCGCACAAGCAGGCGGTGATGCCCCATCTCGATGCGCTCGACGAAACCGCCCGCGAGATCGGCGCGGTCAACACCATCGACAACCGCGACGGCCATCTCACCGGCTACAACACGGACTGCGTCGGCGCCGTGCGCGCGCTCGAAGAGGCGACGCCGCTCGAAGGGCGGCGCGTCGCCCTGCTCGGCGCGGGCGGCGCGGCCCGCGCGATCGCGTGGGGCGTGCGGCGCGCCGGCGGCCGGGTCACCGTGTTCAACCGCACCGCGTCGCGCGCTCAGGCGCTCGCCGACGACTTCGGCCTCGCCTGCGGCGGCGAGCTGGGCGCGTTCGATCCGCATGGGTTCGACATCGTCGTCAACGCGACCGCCGCCGGTTTCCGCGCGCCGGACGTGAATCCATTGCGGCCCCGGCAGCTCGCACCGCATCTCGTCGTGATGGACGCGGCCTTCATTCCCGTTCGCACGAAGCTGATCCGCGACGCCGCCGAGCTCGGCTGCCGCGTGATCGACGGCACGCGCATGCTGCTGCATCAGTTCTGCGGTCAGGTCGAGTTATACACGGGCAAGGCAGCGCCACTGGAGGCGATGAGCGCCGCCCTGCTCGACGAAATCGCCCGCGTGGGCTAGGCCCGCTCGGATATCAGGAAAAAGCCGGCGGTCCCGCATCTCGCGCGAAGACGAGGACGGGACCTCCGCCAGCGGTTGCAGAAACGGAGAGAGACATCATGAAGCATCAGCCAGTCATCGCGGCCGCCGACGGCGGACTCGCACGCAACGCCGACGGCAACGTCAACAAGGGTCGTGACGAGGTCACGACGGGCGATCTGTATCGTGCCGCATGGGCCGCGTCGCTCGGCAGCGCGCTCGAATACTACGATTTCGCGCTCTATAACCTCGCGTCGGCACTGATCTTCGGGCCGCTGTTCTTCCCGTCGAGCGATCCCGCCATCGGTCTGATCGCGAGCTTCGGCGCCTACTTCCTCGGCTTCGCGATCCGGCCGGTGGGCGGGATCGTCTTCGGCACGCTCGGCGACCGTTACGGCCGCAAGTTCGTGCTGATGGCGACGATCCTGCTGATGGGCCTCGCCAGCACGCTCATCGGCCTGTTGCCGACCTACGCGAGCGCGGGCATCTGGGCGCCGGTCCTGCTCGTCGGCTGCCGCCTGCTGCAAGGTCTCGGCGCAGGCGCCGAACAGGCTGGCGCCGCCGTGCTGATGGCCGAATACGCGCCCGCGAAGCGGCGCGGCTACTTTGCCGCCCTGCCCTTCATGGGCGTGCTGCTCGGCACGGTGATGGCCGCCGCGATCTACTTCGCGCTGGTGCGGGTCGAGGATATCTCGCAAAGCTGGTTGTGGCGCGTGCCGTTCCTGCTGAGCGTGCTCATCATCGCGGTGGCGGTGTGGATCCGGCTGAAGCTGAAGGAGTCGCCGTCGTTCACGAAGCTCGAAGCGCGGCATCAGATCAACGACAGCCCGCTCAAGCATCTCATCAGGCATTCGAAGCCGACGCTGCTCAAGGTCATCGGCATGCGCATGGCGGAGAACGGCGGCTCGTCGATCTATCAGTCGCTCGCGATCAGCTACATGGCGACCGCGACCGGCCTGAAAGGACCGATCGGGCCGATCGCGCTGCTGCTCGCGGGCGTGTCGGGCGCGGTGATCATTCCGCTCACCGGCAAGCTCAGCGACCGCTTCGGACGGGTGCCCGTGTACCGTGCCTTTGCGCTGTACCAGCTGCTGCTGGCCTATCCGACATGGTGGGTGTTGAGCCAGGGCCACGCGGCAGCGAGCATCGCGATGCTGTGCGTCGCGCTCGCGGGCGTCTGGGGCATGTTCGCCACGCAAGGCGCGCTGCTGCCCGAGTTGTTCGGCGCGCAGCATCGCTATGCGGGCGTGGCGGTGGGACGCGAGGTGTCCGCCGTGATCGCGGGCGGTGTGGCGCCGCTGATCGGCGCGTCGATCATCGCCTGGGCGACCGCGCACTGGGGCGGCAGCGAAGGCCGCATTCTCGCGTGGATTCCGCTCGCCAGCTATGTCGCCATCCTGAGCCTGATCGGCGTCGTGACGACGTACTACACGCCCGAGACGCGCGGACGCGACCTCGACGATCTACGCGACGCCTCGGATGCCGGTTAGGCCAGCAGCCGCAAGGCATCCGCGAGCGACAGCACCGTCGTGCGCGAATCGAACGCGGTGGCAAACAGATGTTCATGCACCACCTGATCCGGGTCGTAACAGCAATCCTTGACCGTGTACAGGCGGAAGTCCGCATCGCTCGCATACGCGACCGACGACAGCACGACACCGGTCGACGCAATGCCGGCCATGATCAGCGAATCGACGCCGCGTGCGGCGAGTCGTTCCGCCAGACCGGTGCCGAAGAACACGCTGGCCCGGTGCGCGTCGATGAGCGGTTCATCATCCCGCGGGGCCAGCTCCGGCGCGGTCTGGTCGTCGATGAACAGACCTAGCCGCCTGATTCCCTGCCCGTTCTTGTTCAACGGGCTGACTTCCGGATAGCCCGGACTGAACCGCAGATTGACGAAATAGACGCCGACGCGCCTGGCCCGCGCCGCGTCGCACAGTCTGCGCGTATTGGCGACCAGCGCCGGCGCGACCGCTGGAAACAGCCCGAGAATATCGGCCTGGTAATGCATGACGATGAGCGCGGTGCGCGCCGGCGTGATCGCCGGAATCCGCGGGTTCATGCGCTCTGCAAGGTCGGCAGCCATATCGGTCTTCCCGGCGGGGCGATGCCAGAGTATGCGGCATCACGCCATTCTGCTTCAGACATCGCGCGTTCTTTTCCCGCCTTGCCCGCCCGGTCCGGGCCGCCATCCCCTATGCGAGCTTTCCCTGCCTCATGCAGGGAAGTCATGCGCCTCATGAGTTCTTTTCGATTGTCGTCGCAACCGGGCCGCGTCGAGAATGATTCCACCCCAGCCGTCGGCGCGGATGCGCGAGACCCGCGCGCACGCTCGACGCGTGCAGCCGACCGCGTCCGTGCTCAAACCAACCAGGAATGCGACGACCGATGAACCTTCGCGAATCCAGCAAGCACTTCGACCCATGCCTTCGAACCTGCGGCGAGACGCTCGTCACCTTGCTCGAACACTATGGCGTCGAGTACGTCTTCGGCATCCCGGGTGTGCACACCGTGGAGCTCTATCGCGGGCTGGCGCACTCGTCGATCCGGCACGTGACGCCTCGTCACGAACAGGGCGCGGGCTTCATGGCCGACGGCTACGCGCGTGTCACGGCCAAACCCGGCGTGTGCTTCATCATCACCGGCCCGGGCATGACCAACATCGCGACCGCGATGGCGCAAGCCTATGCCGACTCCATTCCGATGCTCGTGATCTCGAGCGTCAACGCGCGGAGCCACCTCGGCAACGGCGACGGCCGTCTGCATGAACTTCCCTCGCAGCGCGGCGTATTCGACGGACTCGCCGCGTTCTCTCACACCTTGCTGGATGCCGCGGAGTTGCCTCAGGTGCTGGCGCGCGCGTTCGCCGTATTCGAGAGCGCGCGGCCGCGGCCCGTGCATATCGAGATTCCGCTCGATGTCATCGTGTCCCCGCTGAGCGCGCTGAAGGCGGCGCCCGCCGGGCACGCGGCGAAGCCCGCCGCGCATCCCGCCGCGCTCGCCGCGGCCGCCGATCTGCTCGCCGATGCGCGCCGCCCGCTGATTCTCGCCGGCGGCGGTGCGGCACACGCAGCGGCCGAATTGCGCGAACTCGCCGAGCGGCTGCAGGCGCCGGTGGCGCTCACCATCAACGCGAAAGGACTTCTGCCGTGCGCCGAGCCGCTTCTCATCGGCTCGACCCAGTCGCTGCCGCCCACCCGCGCGATGATTCGCGAGGCCGACGTCGTGCTCGCGGTCGGCACCGAACTGGGCGAGACCGACTATGACGTGCTTTTCGATGGCGGCTTTTCGATCGACGGACAGCTCATCCGCGTCGATATCGATGCGCAGCAGGTCATGCGCAATGCCCGGCCGGACGTGGCGATCGTCGGCGACTCGCGCGAGGCGTTGAGCGCACTGTCGATCAGACTGCACGAGCGCCCGGTGCGTCCCGCCTCGCCGGACTGGGGCGCCGCGCGCGTGACGGCGGTGCGCGACGCCATCTTCGCCGGCTGCGACGCCGCGATGCGGTCGCAGAAGCGCCTGATCGACACGATCGTCGACGCGCTGCCCGAGGTCATCATTGCAGGCGATTCGACCAGCCCGGTCTACGCGGGCAATTTCCTCCACGATGCGCCGGCCCCGCGTTCATGGTTCAACTCCTCGACCGGCTACGGCACGCTCGGATACGGGCTGCCTGCGGCAATCGGCGCGAAGCTCGCCGCGCGTGAGCGGCCCGTGGTGTGTCTGATCGGCGACGGCGGCCTTCAGTTCACGCTGCCGGAGCTGGCGAGCGCGGTGGAAGCGCGCGTGCCGGTGATCGTGCTGCTCTGGAACAATTTCGGCTACGGCGAGATCCGGAAATATATGGGCCAGCGCGATATCTCGCCCGTCGGTGTCGATATCTACACGCCCGATTTCATGGCGCTGGCAAGCGCCTTCGGATGCGAGGCCGCGCGCGTCGACGATCCCCAGGCGCTCGACGCTCAATTGCGGCGGGCGGTCTCGCGCGAGATCCCGACCGTGATCGAGATTCGCGAAGCCGACTGGTTTGCCCGGGTGGCGTCATGAGCGCGCAGACACGTCCTCGTTTCGATTTCCCGCTGCGCACCCGGCTCTTCATCGATGGTTGCTGGTGCGTGCCCGAGACGAGGCGGCGCTTGCCCGTCGTCGATCCATCGACTGAAGAAACGATTGTCGAAGTGGAGGTCGGCGGCCCCGCCGATGTCGATTGCGCGGTGCGCGCGGCATCGCGTGCGCTGCGCGCCTGGAAGCAGACGTCGGGCGCGCAGCGTGCGGGTTTCCTGCGTGCGATTGCGCGCGGCGCGGAGGCGCATGGCGAGCGCCTCGCCGCGCTTCAGTCGCTCAACAACGGCAAGCCGATTGCCGAATCGCGCATCGACGTCGGCGACGTGGTCGCGACCTTCGACTACTACGCGGACCTCGCCGAAACACTGGATCGGGCGGAACAAGAGGTCGCGATTCCGAGCAGCGACCATCGCGCCGTGATCCGCCGTGAACCGGCAGGCGTGGCCGCCCTGATCGTGCCTTGGAACTTCCCCATGGTCACGACGGCGTGGAAGCTCGCTCCCGCGCTCGCCGCGGGATGCACGGTCGTGCTGAAGCCCTCCGAATTCACGCCCTTGCCGGAGCTGGAACTGGCCGCGATCGTCGAGCGCGCCGGTCTGCCGCCGGGCGTGTTCAATGTCGTGACAGGCACCGGCACGGAGGTCGGCGCCGCGCTCACGACGCATCCACTGGTGTCGAAGGTGTCCTTCACCGGCAGCACGGCGGTCGGCGAACAGGTCATGAAAGCGGCGGCGCAATCCATCAAGGGCGTGAGCCTCGAACTGGGCGGCAAGTCGTCGATCGTCGTTTTCGCGGACGCCGACCTCGATCTGGCCGTCGATCTCGTCACCGGCGGCGCGTTCTTCAATGCCGGACAGATGTGCTCGGCCACCTCGCGGGTGCTCGTCGAGCGGCCGCTGGCCGAGGCCCTGATCGCGCGTCTGGCCGACCGCGTGGCGCGAACGGTCGTCGGCGATCCGTTCGCATCCGGCGTGCAGATGGGGCCGCTCACGAACCGCGCGCAGTACGAACGCGTGCAACGTTTCATCGCGCGCGGCAAGACGGACGGCGCGAGTCTCGTGGTGCAGGGCGCAGCGCCGGAAGGCGCCGGCCTTTTCGTGCAACCGACGATGTTCGTCGATCTCCCCGTAGACAGCGCGGTGTGGCGGGAGGAGATTTTTGGGCCCGTGCTGTGCGTGCGCAGCTTCGAGACCGAAGACGAAGCGATCGCAACCGCCAACGATACCGAATTCGGCCTGGTCGCAACCGTCGTCACGCGCGACGAGGCACGCGGCCAGCGCGTGGCCGCGGCGCTGCAGGCGGGCGTGGTCTGGATCAACACACCGCAACTGATCTTTCCTCAGACTTCCTGGGGCGGCTACAAGAAGAGCAGCATCGGCCGCGAGCTGGGGCCATTCGGGCTGGCGGCATTCCAGGAAGTCAAACAGATATTGAGCGCGGCCCGCCCGGTCTGAAAGGCTTTTCGAAGCCCGAGCCATGCGTTCGGCTCATGGCAACCATGCCGAGATTTCGATTGTTGCCGAAATTTTGCATCCCTAGAGTGTTCTCACCGACGCCGTTGTTGATCGACCTACCGCATTCACCGACTGCTGCACCGTTTTAGCGAGGAGCGAGCCATGCAAGACATCAAACGAGGCAGAAGGCAGGCCATCAAGACCCTCGGTGCGGCGCTCGCCGCGTCGAGCCTGCCGATGCCGTTCATCAGCACGGCGCGCGCGCAGGAAAAGAACTTCGCCGGCAAGACGCTGCGCCTGCTGACATGGTCCGACGACACCGGCGCCGCGGCATTGCGCAATATCGCCGCGACCTTCAGTCAGAAGACCGGCGCGCGGGTCGTCGCCGACCGCGCCGACGGCACCTCCGGCATGGTGGCGAAAGTGAAGGCGGCCGGCGACCGCCCGACCTACGACGTGATCACGCTCGCGGGCGTGGGCGCTTCGGGCCTCGCGGACGCCGGCCTTCTGATGAAGCCCGATCTGAACCAGCTGCCGAACCTGAAGGACGTCGCCGCGCAGTACCGCACCGGCGCCAATGGTTTCGGGATCGGCTATCTGCTGTGGTCGGACGGCCTCATCTACAGCACGTCCTCGGTGAAGACGCCGCCGTCGACCTACGAGGCGCTCTGGGATCCGAAGTATGCCGGCCGGATCTTCCTGCCGCCGCCGGAATGGGCCGAAGCGGTCGATCTCGCGATCATCGCCGCCAAGATGGCGGGTGGCTCGCAGCAGAACATCGAGCCCGGCTTCGTGAAGCTCGCGCAGCTGAAGGACCGGGTGCTCACGCTCGGCGAGAATCCAAATCAGGTCGCCGATCTGTTTCGCACCGGATCGCTGGATATCGGCGGTATCTATTCGCCGGCATTCTTCCCCAATCAGTTGCGCAAGCCCGAATACAAGATGGCCGTCACGTACGGCATGAAGGAAGGCTTCGCGACACAGCTGATGTTCACCGTCATCCCGAAGGCGCATCCGGGCGACATCGAGCTGATCCACGCGTTCATCAACCATTCTCTCGACGCCGGCGTGCAGGGCCGCATGGCCGCCGACGTGCTCAATGGACCAGTGAACTCGAAAGCGGTGATCCCCGCCGAAAGCCGCGCGTTCGTGCCGTCTGCCCAACAGATCGCCGAGAACGCCGTGTTGCACGACGACAAGGCGCTGGCGGCGGTGCAGCCGGCCTGGATCAAGCGCTACACGGAAATCTTCTCGGCCTGACATCCATGTCCGCTCTTCTTTTCCGTCGCAGGACGGCCGCCATGGCGGACGTTCCGATCGGGCAGCCGGCGGCGCCCGCACTGCCCAGGGTGCCACCCTGGGTACTGCTCGCGCCGATCCTGGCATTTCTGGTGGTGCTCGTCGCGGCTTCGCTCGCGGTGCTGCGCATGAGCTTCGGGGTGTCGGGCAACGAGTGGCATGCATTCACGCTGCGCAATTACGCCGACCTCGCCGATTCGTACTTCCTGCGCTCGCTCTGGCTCACGCTGAAGCTCGCGTTTCAGAGCATGGTCTGCGCGGTGCTGCTCGCGATTCCGGTGGCGCTCGCGATGGCGCGCACGGAGTCGCGGCTGGCGCGGCGGCTCCTTCTCGCAGGCGTGCTTCTGCCGCTGCTCGTCAACCTGCTGCTGCAGGGCTACGGCTGGCTCGTGATGCTGGGGCCGGCGGGCATGGTCAATCATGCGCTGCTCGCCGCCGGCGTCGTGCGGCGTCCGCTGCAATGGCTGTACCGCGAGAACGGCGTGCTGCTCGGCCTGATCCAGACCGCGTTTCCGCTCGCCGTGCTGCCGCTGGCGAGCGCGATGCGCGCCATCTCGCGCGCCTACGAAGAAGCGGCCGCGACGCTCGGCGCGACCCGCTGGCAGACGCTGCGCCACATCGTCCTGCCGCTCGCGATGCCCGGCCTCGTGTCCGGCGCCCTGCTCGTTTTCGCCTACAACGCGAGCGCGTTCGCCGTGCCGCTGCTGCTCGGCGGGCGGCGCGTGCCGATGCTCGCCGTGCTGGTGCACGATCAGGTGGCGCCGCTCCTGAACTGGCCGGCGGCATCGGCATCCGGCGTGGTGCTGATGGTGGCGACGCTCGTCGTCATGTCGGTCTCGCAGCGGCTCGTACGCGGCATGCAACGCACGGAGGCGAGCGGATCATGAATACCCCGCGCCTCTCCGCGATCATGCCGGGACGGCTGAGCCGCGCCACCAGCCTGCTCGCGACCATCGTGCTGTTTCTCGCGGCACTGCCGATCCTGACGATGATCACGATGTCGTTCGGCGATTCGGATACGCTCGAATTCCCGCCGCGGAGCTTCGGACTGCGCTGGTATCACGCCGCGTGGCACACGTTCCTGTCGCCGGACGCCAGCGATGTGCTGTCGATGGGCGCCGCGCTGACGACGAGCCTGATCGTCGCGATCTCGACGATGATCCTCGCCACCGCCGTCTCGGTGCCCGCCGCTTACGCGCTGTCACGCTACCGCTTTCGCGGCAAGACCGTGATCGAACAGCTCGTCGCCCTGCCGCTCGTCTATCCGCTCGTGATGCTCGGGCTCTCGCTGCTGCTCGTGTTCAACGCGCTGCCGGTCGAGCTCGGCATCCTGCGGCTGATCATCGCGCACGTGATTCTCGCCTTGCCGTTCACGGTGAAGAACTGCGCCGCATCGGTCGCATCGATCGGCCCCGAGTTCGAGGAGGCCGCGTGCCTGATGGGCGCGAGCCCGCGCCGCGCGATCGTCGATGTGATCCTGCCGCTCATGCGGCCGGGCATTCTGGCCGGCATGCTGTTCGCCTTCATCATCTCGTTCAACGAATTCACGGTGACATTCTTTCTGTACGGCATCGATACGATGACGTTGCCGATCTGGCTGTACAGCCGCACCGTGTCATCGCTCGATCCGACCGTGTTCTCGTTCGCGGTCGTCATCGTGCTGATCGATTTCGCATTGATCTGGCTGCTCGAAAAACTGGTCGGCGACGCAGGCGTCGCGCTGTAAGGGGAGAACGCTCATGACTCATCTGACGCTTCAGGCGGTGACGAAGCGCTTTCACACCGCCTATGCCGTCGACCACGTCGATCTCGCCGTGCCCGACGGCAAGCTGGTGTGCTTTCTCGGACCCTCCGGTTGCGGCAAGACGACGCTGCTCCGGATCATCGCGGGCCTCGAAACGGCGACCTCCGGAACCGTCGCATTTGCCGGGCGCGACCTGACGCGCGTGCCCGCGAACCAGCGCGATTTCGGCATGGTGTTCCAGTCGCTCGCGCTCTTTCCTCACATGACGGTAGCGCAGAACATCGCCTATCCGCTGCGGCTGCGCCGCGTCGCGAAGGACGCGCAGGCGGCGCGGGTCGCCGAACTGCTCGAACTGATCCAGTTGCCGCACATGGCGGACCGGCCGATCTCGCGGCTCTCGGGCGGGCAGCGTCAGCGCGTGGCCATCGCCCGCGCGATCGCGTCGTCGCCGAAACTGCTGCTGCTCGACGAACCGCTCTCCGCGCTCGACGCCAAGCTGCGCGAGGCCATGCAGGTCGAGATCCGTCTGCTGCAGCAACGCCTCGGCATCACCACGATCATGGTGACACATGACCAGCGCGAGGCCATGACGATGGCCGACGAAATCGTGGTGATGGAGAAAGGACGCATCGCGCAGGTCGGCAAGCCGCTCGACATCTATCGCAATCCCGTCAGCGAGTTCGTCGCCGATTTCATCGGCCTGGGCAACATCCTGCCGGTGACACTCGACGGCACCGACCGCATCGCGCTTCCCGGCGGCCAGCAGATCCTCGTCGATGCCGTGCAGCGCGCAACAGGCACGACAGGCACGACGGGCACGACAGGCGATGTCCGCTTGCTGATCCGCCCCGAGGACGTCTCGATGCGAGCGGTCATGGGCAATCCGGGACCCAACGTGCTGGCGGGCAAAGTGGCGTTCATCCGGGATGTCGGCTCGTCGCTCGAAGCCACCATCGAATGCGCCGGCTTCACGCTCACCGCGGCCACGACCCCGCGCGAAACACCGGATCTTCGCGTTGGCATGCCCATCTTCGCTGAATTGCCTCCGCATGCCTGCAAGCTCATCGCGGCACGTACCGCCCATTGATTCACACCGACCAAGACATAGTCACAGGAGACACCCCATGAACACGACGACTTCCGTGCAGCGCTTCTTCAAGCGCGCGACCGCCACGCTGGCCCTCTCGGGCGTCGTGGGCCTTTGCGCATTCGCGCCGCTCGCGCAGGCCGATGCGCTCGACTCGATCAGCAAATCCGGGGTGGTGCGAATCGGCGTCTTCGAGGACTATCCGCCGTTCGGCTCGATCGGGCCGGACATGAAGCCGCAAGGCTACGACATCGATGTGTCGAATCTGATCGGCAAGACGCTCAACGCGAAGGTCGAACTGATTCAGGTCACGGGCGACAACCGCATGGCGTACCTCGTCGATCATAAGGCCGACATGCTGCTCTCGGTCGGCAAGACGCCGGAACGCGAAAAGGTGATCGACTTCTCGCAGGCGTATGCGCCGTACAACCTCGCGGTGTTCGGGCCGAAGACGCTGGCCGTGAAGAACGCGGCCGATCTGGCCGGCAAGAGCATTGCGGTTGCGCGCGGCACGCTCGAAGACCTGAGCGTGAGCAAGGTCGCGCCGCCGTCCGCGACCATCAAGCGCTTCGATGACCCGAATGGCGCAATCTCCGCGTTTCTGGCCGGGCAGACGCAATTGCTCGTGGTCGGCAACGACGTGGGCGCGACCATCATCGCCCGTCATCCCTCGAACGATCCCGAGCAGAAATTTTCCCTCTTCAGCTCGCCCGATCACGTCGGCCTGAACAAGAACGAACCGCGCCTCAAGCAGAAGGTGGACGAGGCCATCGCCGCCGCGAAGAAGGACGGCACGATGAACGCGATCTCGCAGAAATGGCTGCGCGCACCGCTGCCGGCCGACCTGTGATGCGCTTCGCTTTCTCGTTCAGTCGCACGCTGGGGATACCTCGATGACCTACACGTTCGATTTCAGCGACTTCGGCCTCTACGTGGATGTGCTCGCGCACGGCGTGGCGGTCACGCTCGGCCTCACCGCCGTATCGACGCTCCTGGGCGGTCTGGTCGGTATCGGCGGAGCGTGCCTCGCCGTGACGGGGTCGAAGCCGGTTCGCGCCGTCGTGGCCACGTATGTCGAGCTCATTCGCAATACGCCGTTTCTCGTGCAGCTGTTCTTCGTGTTCTTCGGGCTGCCGAGCCTCGGCGTGCACATCGGCGAAATCGAAGCCGCCGTGCTCGCGATGACGGTCAACCTCGGTGCGTATGCGACAGAAATAGTTCGGGCGGGCATCGACTCGATTCCGCGCGGGCAGGTCCAGGCCGCGATGGCGCTCGGCTTGCGGGGCCCGCATGTCTTTCGCCACGTCGTGTTGCCGCAGGCGCTCGCCAACGTATTTCCGGCGTTGCTCGGTCAGGTGCTGATCGTGATGCTCGGCTCCGCGGTCGTATCGCAGATCTCGGTGCCGGACCTGACCCATGCCGCGAGTTTCATTCAGTCGCGCAACTTCCGTTCGTTCGAATGCTACGTGATCGTCACCGCGATCTATCTGCTGCTGTCGATCGTGCTGCGCCTTCTGATCAACCGTCTCGGCCGGCGGCTGTTCGCGGGGCGCGCGGCCCACGGCATCACGATCGCGCCCCGGCGCGGGTTGCGCGGCCTTTTTTCCGTACGTGCCGCCGTGGCTGATCCCGGCCTTCCGAAGGAGCGTTCACGATGATCGAGTTCACGCTATGGGATATCGCGCGCAATCTGATGCTCGCCGCGCGCTGGACCGTTCTGCTTTCGTTGATCGCGTTCGTCGGCGGCGGGCTGGCCGGGCTGATGTTGCTCGTCATGCGCATGTCGCCGCTGCCGTGGCTGCGCAGGTTCGTGATGCTGTACGTCGAAGTGTTCCAGGGCACGCCGCTGCTGATGCAGCTCTTCCTCGGCTTCTTCGGCTTGCCGATGCTGGGCGTCGAGGTGTCGCCCTGGGCCGCGGCAACGGTCACGCTCACGCTCTATACGGGCGCCTATCTCTCCGACATCTGGCGCGGCTGCGTCGAGGCGGTGCCGCGCGGTCAATGGAGCGCGGCAGCGAGCCTCGGCATGACATGGACGCAGCAGTTCCGCTATGTGGTGTGGCCGCAGGCATGGAAGATCGCCGTGCCGCCCACCGTCGGCTTCCTGGTGCAGGTCGTGAAGAGCACCGCGCTCACGTCGATCATCGGGCTCACGGAACTGACCAAGACCGGAACCATGATCACCAACGCGGTGTTTCGCCCTTTCCCGATTTATGCCCTCGTCGCCTTGCTGTACTTCGCGATGTGCTTTCCGCTGACCTGGTATGCGCGCGCGCTCGAACGCCGGTATCGGGTCGGCCGGCATCGCTGAAGCTCGATGCAGTGTCCAACGTTCTTTCAAAACGGGTTTGCGCATGATATCCATCGGTAACGTGTCGAAGTGGTACGGCCAGTTCCAGGTTCTGACCGATTGCACCACCAGCGTCAGCAAAGGCGAAGTAGTCGTGGTCTGCGGGCCGTCCGGGTCCGGCAAATCGACGCTCATCAAGACGGTCAACGGACTCGAACCGTTCCAGAGCGGGAGCATCACGATCAACGGCGAGTCCGTCCACGACAAGCGGACCAATCTGTCGAAACTGCGCTCGAAGGTCGGGATGGTGTTTCAGCATTTCGAGCTGTTCCCGCATATGTCGATCACGGAAAACCTCACGCTCGCGCAGACGAAAGTGCTGGGCCGCTCGAAAGACGAGGCGTCCGACAAGGCGCTGCGCCTGCTCCAGAGAGTCGGCCTGCGCGCGCACGCGGACAAATATCCCGGGCAGCTTTCCGGCGGCCAGCAGCAGCGCGTGGCGATCGCGCGCGCGTTGTCGATGGATCCGGTCGCGATGCTGTTCGACGAACCGACTTCCGCGCTCGATCCCGAGATGATCAACGAAGTGCTGGATGTGATGGTCGAACTGGCCCAGGAAGGCATGACGATGATGTGCGTCACGCATGAAATGGGCTTCGCCAGAAAGGTCGCGCACCGGGTGATCTTCATGGATCACGGGCGCATCGTCGAAGACGACGACAAGGACGCGTTCTTCGCTCATCCGCGCTCCGAACGTGCGAGGGAATTTCTGGGCAAGATACTTCATTGATAACGTGCCGCCGTCGTCATCGCGCCGCGTCCGGCTTGCTACACTCTTTCCGCAGCATACGATTCCCGTGACCGGAGACACGCCCCATGCGACGACTTCCTCCGCTCAATGCCTTGCAGATCTTCGAGACGGTCGCGCGTCATCGCAGTTTCACGCGCGCGGCTGAACATCTGTGTCTCACGCAAGGGGCGATCAGCCGGCAGATTCTTGCGCTGGAGGAGTATTTCGGATTTCCTCTTTTCTTACGGGGCCCAAAGGGACTGACCTTGACCGCTGAAGGCGATGTGCTGCTGCCCGTTGTCAGAGAGGGGTTCGCGCGTATCGAGGAGGTATCGCTGCGTCTCACGCGCCAGCGCACCGATCTCGCGCTGAAAGTCCCGACCTGCGTGATGCGCTGGATGCTGCCGAGGATCATGCGTTTTCAGAGCGAGCATCCCGAGTTGCAACTGCAGATCACGACGACCTGGCAACACGACGTCGACTTTCAGGTGGAGTCGTTCGATGCGGCGATCATCTATGGTTCGTCGCCCGGTGCGGACGTGCATGCCTTGCCGCTCTTCGACGAGCAGCTTACGCCCGTGTGCTCACCGGATCTGCTCAGTAAGAGGCCGCTCGCCGCCACGGCGGATCTCGCGCATCATGCGCTGCTGCATCCGACGCGAGATCACCGCGACTGGAAGCGATGGCTCGACCGCGCCGGTGCGAGCGAGATCGACGCGACCCTCGGCCCGACGTTCGAAACACTCGATCTGGCGACGAATGCCGCCATGCAGGGCTTCGGCGTTGCGATCAGCGACCGAACCCTGGTCAGCGAAGACGTGGCCGCCCGGCGGCTCGTCATGCCGTTCGATACCGTGCTCGAAACGGGGGCGCGCTATTACTTCGTCTATCCGGATTGCGTCGCGAATCAGCCGAAGGTGAAGCTCTTCAGTGAATGGATCACGCACAACCGGGATGCTGTTTCGGCCATTGGATAGCTCCTCGCGTTCGATAAGCCGTGGGCCACCCCGAACGCTCTCTCGGCAATGAAACAAGGGCTCACGGGCACAAGCCACGAGAACCTCGCTTCACGCGTGAAGCGCTCGACGTGATATTTCTGCGCGAATCTCCCTCCACCATGCATGAGGATCGCGTTCTCGCATACGTTCAAGCACGCATCCTCAGCCAGGAATTGCGTGGAAATTCGCTTCGGCTGCTCCATTCCTAGCAGCATCGCAACGTGATGCGGCCTTCGGCAACCTCGGGTTCGCCGATTCGGGCCCAGTCCACATGGGCGCGAGCGCATGCGGTATGCCCTGATTCTTTCCAATCGAGCACGACGTGCTTGCGCACGGCGCCGCCCGCGCTCCAGCCGACACATCCAGACCTTCCAGAGGTTCGGGCATATCTCCGGCACGACACCGTCCGTCTCGCGTGGCTGTCCCGTCGGCAGCGCGGCGAGGCCGTTTCCCTATTATCACCACCAGGTGGTGAGGTGTTCGCAACGAAGGCCGGATTCTGTTTTAAAAAGCGCGAATTTAAACTGGGTTCCATTGAGTTCGCGGCAGGTTTAGTCGGATTTTCGATCGCGATCTGCTGCTAACCACTCATATGTGTGAACCCGAATTCACGCTAACAGCGTTCATTGCGCCCACAAACTTCTTAAGGAAAGCATCATGTCGAAGCCCTTCGCAAATGTTCAGGTCGGCCCGTACGAATTTTCGCATCGCGTTGTCCTTGCACCCTTGTCACGGCTGCGCGCGGAGGAAGGAGGCATTCCCGGCGCGCTAATGGCCGAGTACTACTCGCAGCGGGCGTCCCAGGGTGGATTTTTGATCACCGAGTCGTCGGCCGTGTTGGCAGACGGAAATGGATATCTGGGCTCCCCCGGCATGTACGACGACCGCCAGGTTGCCGGATGGCGTCTGGTGACGGATGCGGTTCACGCCAAGGGCGGCAAGGTGTTCGCTCAGATCTATCATGCGGGCCGGCAATCACATGAGGATCTGCGACCGAAGCACGATCGGCCCGTCGGCCCGTCCGAAGTCCCGCATAACACGTTGGCTCATACGTCGAGCGGCTGGGCGCCAGCTACGCCGAATCGCGCTCTTGAAATCGAGGAACTGCCCGCGATTGTCGAAGGCTTCCGTGCAGCGGCGCAGCGCGCAATGGCGGCAGGCTTCGACGGCGTCGAACTGCACGGCGCGAATGGCTATCTTCTGGACCAGTTCCTGCAGGACGGCAGCAACAAGCGTACGGATAGCTACGGCGGATCCATTGCGAATCGCGCAAGGCTGCTTTTGGAAGCCACTCGTGCCGTGATCTCCGTATGGGGCAGCCAGCGTGTCGCCGTACGTCTGAGCCCGGGCAGCAGCTTCGGCGAAATGGTGGACAGTAACCCGCACCCATTGTTCGAGTATGTGGTGAAAGACCTCGACAAGCTGAATCTGGCTTATCTGCATCTGATTGAACC
This sequence comes from Caballeronia insecticola, assembly GCF_000402035.1. Taxonomy (GTDB): domain Bacteria; phylum Pseudomonadota; class Gammaproteobacteria; order Burkholderiales; family Burkholderiaceae; genus Caballeronia; species Caballeronia insecticola. Next base: position 92,134 of record NC_021295.1, on the reverse strand, counting down.
GCGTTGGCTTGCAGAGGACGGAGGTGAAGAACAGAAACCCGTGGTGACACGAGAGTTGCGACACCATTATTCCGGCGTGGTCATCGCTGCCGGTGGCTTCGAGGGTCGATCGGCCCAAGCCCTTGTCGAGGAAGGAGACGCCGATCTGATCGCCTTTGGACGTCATTTCGTTGCCAATCCTGATCTGCCGAAGAGACTGCGCCGCAACCTGCCGCTCAATCGTTACGATCGCTCTACTTTCTATGGCGGCTCGGACGTCGGCTACACCGACTATCCGTTCCATCAAGACGAAGAAGAACTGACCGAAGCCTGAACGTGGCGCTGGCGGGGACACTTGTCTGTGACTCCGCCATTCGACGGTTCCAGTCCAGTTGACAGACACTCCGAGCGAATGAACCGCTCATGCCCAACAGTTTCTCTCGACTCGCTTGCGAGTGCCTTTTCCCGCGTGCCTGAGTTTCCTTATAAATCCCGCTTCGCCTTTAAGGATGGAATGCGGCGCCCTCATGTCGGCTAGACCGTCGTCGTTGCTGAACGTCTGGCGCGAGTACCGCGATACCTTTCCCCTTGAAGTCATTCAACCATGCGCCGCTCGCATTCCGAGCGGCGAGATGACGCAACTGCCATGTCTTCGGCAATTCGCGCTCCTGACGCCATCCTATGAGCGCGCATTCACGCAAGCGCTTTCAAAAGCCACCCAGAACCCTACGCGCTAAACGAAGCGGAATCGCGTTGGAAAATCTCACTGTCGAAGACTAATTGAGTAACTGCACAAATCCCTCGTGTCACGCATCAGCGAGGATGTGTTTCTCTATCTCGCGGTGATTTGCGATAAAAAGTCTTCTAACAAATCTTACGTCAGTACGAGCACGAGATTTCTAAGGCAGAGTTGCAATTGAGCTTGCACGAAACTCGAGTGGCGCGTTCTTCCAATGCATGGAGGGACATCGACGCGAAGCATCCGAACAGGTCGCGAGACTCGGGCGGCGGCATTGGCCGAACGTCACGATCGTGTCCTGCCTGCGATACCTATATCCGGACAGCGAGTTCCGCCTGCAGGCGCGGTTTCTCCGTCACCTCCGGCTTGAAAAGCGCTTTGCCACTATCCCTCCACTTTACGGAGAGATGTTCCCATGATCCATGTGATTCTCCTATTGAGCGCCAAAGAGCAGTATCTATCCCATGCAGCATCGCTTTCAGAAGTTGCATGACACGGTAACTCGGCGTAAAGGCGTCGAGTGCTTCTAACACTGTTGATCTGAACTTTCAGGAGTCTCATCATGAAGCTTAAGGACAAGGTTGCATTCGTGACAGGTGGAACATCGGGTATCGGCCTCGAGAGTGCTCGACTGTTCCGCGCAGAAGGAGCCAGGGTTGCAGTGGTGGGCTCTAATACAGAGAGACTGTCGGCAGCCGGGAAGGAGCTCGGCGACGATGTCCTCCTGATCAACGCGGATGTGCGGAAGGTAGAGGAAATCGAGCGCGCGGTCAGAGAGGCCGTTGATAAGTTCGGCCGCCTCGATGTCGTGTTCGCAAACGCAGGCGCGAGCACCGTGGCACCACTCGAAGCAGTGACGCCCGAGTACTTCAATGACAACGTCGCGTTGAATCTTGCTGGTACGTTCTTCACGATACAGAAGACGGCACCTCACATTTCAGAAGGTGGAAGCATCGTCGTCACGACTTCCTTTCTCACCGCGATCGGCAAGCCCGGCCTGTCTGTGCTGGGAGCGATGAAGGCGGGAGCGCGCTCTCTGGTTCGCACGCTTGGAGCCGAGCTCGCTCCACGCGGCATCCGCGTGAACGCGGTCAGCCCGGGCGCAATCGCCACGCCGTTCTTCGGCAAGATCGGCCTGAACGAGGAGCAGCTTTCGGCAGTCGCTGCCGGCCTGCAAGAACAGATTCCGATGAAGCGATTCGGCAACGCAACCGAATTGGCGAAGGCAGTTCTGTACCTGGCGAGCGATGACTCTTCTTACGTTACCGGAACTGAGCTGGTTGTCGACGGAGGCCTGACGGAGTTCTGAGCGCAGCGCCTCTTCTTCCTGCAGTGCGGGGAGAAGAGGCCATCGCGAAGCCCTGGGTTGTCATCGCTGCGATTGCCCAAATCGTCCCAATGAGTCTCTTAGCTTCGGCGCTGCGAAGTCCAGGAAGCGTCGAAGCTTCAGCGGCATCACGTTCCGGGAGACGTGCAACAGATGCACCGGGATCGGGCTTACCTCGTATTGAGGAAGCAGAACGACCAGCCTCCCGGAGCGAAGATCCTTGTCCGCATCATGCTCGAGAACCAGCGTGACGCCTATCCCGGCGGCAGCGGCGTCAGTCGCTGCGTCGGGAGCCAACACCTCCAGCCGCGGCTCCACTGCAAGCGTTGTCGCCTCCGTGCCCGGCGATAGCCGGAATCGCCACGGCCACAGATAAGGGCTATTGAAAATAACCGACGGCATGGTAATCAAGTCCTGTGGCGTATTCGGCGTGCCGCACTTATCGAGTAATGATGGACTCGCACACAAGACGGCCCGCAAAGCACCCACCCGCGTTGCGACCATGCTGCTATCGGGTAAAGGGCCGATGCGCACGGCCAGGTCGGCGTGCACGTCGACCAGGTCCACGTTGCGGTCCGACTGAAGAAGCTTGATCCTGATCTGAGGATATTCAGTCAGGAATTCCTCAATGATGGGTAGTAAATGTAGCCGACCGAATCGCACCGGGGTTGCGACCACGAGCTCGCCACGGGGCGTGGTGAATTCCCCTTTTGCCTCGCGTTCAAGGGCGTCTACCTGCTCCAGAATAGCCCTTGCAGCTGCGACGAAGGCAATGCCCGTGTCCGTCAGAGTGAGCTTGCGCGTGGTCCGGATCAGAAGCTTGGTTCCGAGCAGTTCCTCGAGATCCGTGATCTTGCGTGTGAGCGTGGAGACCGGCGTATTTTGAGCGCGTGCCGCGGCGGATAAGCTTCCTGTTTCCGCAGCCGAGATAAGCAGAGCCATCGCTTCCAGGCGGTCCACGATGATAACTCCAGTGATCGTTATTTTCCGGCATTCTACTTGCTTTAACAGTCCCGGGCACGCTCCCATATGCCTCGATCCTGGCTTAAGAAACGCGGGCGGACGAACCCGGAGATGATGCACCCGCAAGATGCGAATTCCGCTTCAGGCGCAGCCAATCGCTCGCATAATGGACGCGAGCTGTCCACCTGCCCGCAACGCCTCGTACATACGACTCGTCGGCGTGCGCCCGTTGAACATCCGGTCTCCCGCCCGGCGCGTTCGTCAGCCGCGATACCTTCGAGAAGGTGACGCGGGCCTCGAACACCATGAAGGCCACCTCTACACTCGCATTCGAGCAAATGCCGCCGACGCTGCTGACATCGGCGGCTTCGATTGCACCTTATGGATTACGCCTTTTGAGGGTGCACGACCGGGAAGTCGACTTCGGTGCCGGCAACCGTATTGACGTAGTTCGTCCAGATGTTGAGCGCCACGTTCAGCACGATCTCGATCACGGCACCGTCGCTGTAGCCTGCGGCCTTGACAGCCTTCAGATCGGCATCCGACACACGGCCGCGTGCGTCCGTCACCTGCTTGGCGAACCGCACCGCCGCAGCAGCCTTCGGATCGTTCGAACCGCCATTGCGATTCGCGGTCATTTCTGCGTCGTCGAGTTTCGCGACATTCTTCCCGAGATACGTGTGCGCCGACAAGCAGTAGTCACATGCGTTGATTTCGGCCACGGTCAGTGCGATACGCTCGCGGGTCTGGGCCGGCAGTTCACCTTTGCCGAGAGCGCCCATCAGGTTCAGATAGCCTTCAAGCGCCGCCGGACTATTGCCAACCATGCGAAACAGATTCGGCACGACGCCGAGTTGCTTGTTGACCGCTTCCAGCAGGTCGTGAGATCCGGCCGGCGCGTCAGCGATCGTTGCGGGGGTATGAATACGTGAAGTCATGATAAAGCTCCTTGGAAAATGTGTTGCACCGAGCAACTGAAGGTCATACTACGGAGTTCACGATTCAAAGAGAATCCCTTAGTATCGGGCATCTTTCTTCCAAAAAGCGAGAGGACAATGGATCGACTGGACGCGATGTCCATCCTGATCGAAGTGGTGGACGCAGGCAGCCTCTCGGGCGCATCGTCGGCTCGATATTCCTCTGGCGACAGTCAGCCGCAAGGTTGCGGAACTGGAGGCGCATCTGAAGACACGTCTGCTGAACCGGACCACACGTCAGCTCTCCCTGACCGAGGCAGGCACGGCTTACGTCGCGTCCTGTCGCCGTATCCTCGAGGAGATCGGAGAAGTCGAACGGGCTGCGAGCGGTGAATACGCGGCACCGAGAGGATCGCTCGTCATCACGGCACCCGTCGTCTTCGGACGGCTGCACGTCGTTCCGGTTCTGGCCGACTTCCTTGTGCACTATCCCGAGATCGACGCGCGCCTCTTTCTGACGGATCGAAACACGCATCTGCTCGATGAACATATCGACGTGGCAGTGCGTGTCGGATCTCTGCCCGACAGTGCGCTGGTGGCCGTGAATGTTGGCTGGGTGCGCCTCGTTACCTGTGCGAGCCCCGGTTATCTGACGGATCGCGGCACGCCCGCCACGCCGGAAGAACTCACCGGGCATGCATGCATCGCCTTCGAGGGACTCACATCGACTCGTGCCTGGAACTTTCCTGCTGGAAAACTTGAAAATCCGGTGCAGATCCGTCCACGCCTCGTGACGAACACCGCGGAGTCCGCGGTCGATACCGCGGCATTCGGGCTCGGCGTGACACGCGTCTTGTCCTATCAAGCCGCAGCGGCCTTAAGTGACGGGAAGCTGAAGCTGGTGCTGGAAGCGTTCGAACCGCCACCGCTTCCCATCAGCCTGGTCCATGCCGGACAATTGCCTGTGCCGCTCAAGCTGAGAGCATTTTTCGATTTCGCGCGCCCGCGACTCCAGGCTCGCTTGTCCGCGCTCTGACTATGGGTGGCGTATATGACGAGTAACGATGCCGCGACGGACGCATCTGCGAACTCTTTCGCAGCTCCGAACCGATTCCCGCCAAGGCGCCATTTGAATCAACTAGGTTTCGCGCGTCGCGGGCGGCAAGCTAAAGCAAAAAACGGCGCCGCACAGCTCACTTGATTGAGCGCCCGATTCAACCCATGCATTCGAGCCGGCAGTCAGGTGGCCTCCATGCGCTTCGACGATCGATCGACAAATCGCAAGTCCCATTCCCATACCGCTCGCCTTGCTCGTATGAAAGGCATCGAATATAGGCTCCATGTCTTCGACTGGAATTCCGGGCCCGTTGTCACGTACCACGCCGCAGACAAACCCGGCTCGGTCGACACGGCTTTCGATCCACAGTGTACGTACCCGCCCGACGATGTTCGACACCGCCTCAATGCTGTTCATCATCAAGTTCAAGACCAACTGCTGCAGCTGAATTCGATCTCCGTACACGCCCGGCAGCGGATCCGCGAGGTGCAGATTCAGTTGTATGGATTGTCTGATTGCCTCCGCGCGGACGAACCTCGTGACGACGCGAATCACGTCATTCAAATCCAGTAGTTCTTTTGGAGGCGTCGTCTTGTGAACAAGTGCACTCGTGCGATCGATGACATCGCTCGCGCGTCGTGTGTCTCTCACGATTCGCGAAGCGGTTTTCCGCAGCTTTGAAAGTTCGGGATTCTCATGCTCCAGCTGACGCAGCAGGAGATTTGCGTTATTCATGAGACCCGTCATCGGCTGCTTGACCTCATGCGCCACCGACGCCGCAAGCTGTCCCATCATGGCGACGCGATTGCCATGCTCAAGACCGATGCGCATCATCCGCAACGCCTCTTCGTTACGTTTGCGGTCGGTCAGATCCAGCACGAATGAAATCCCTTCATCGGATTCCTCTTTCGCCCCGGCGAACACAACCAGCACGGGCGCCCGGCTTCCATCCTTGCGGATGTATTCCTTTTCGTACGCACCCGCTTGTCCGCTGTCTGCCGAACCGGCCGTTGTCCAGGCACCGATGTGCTCGACATGTTGATCCGGTGTCAGGGTCTGCCAATTCAATCGACCAGCGCAAAGATCGTCGCGGTCGTATCCCACGATCCTGAGAAACGCATCGTTCGCGTCGATGATGAGCCCATCCCGGTGCCAGAACGTGACCCCAACGATGTTCGCGTCCACCAGCCTTCTGATCTTTGCCTCACGCCTGGCCAGGTCCAGATAAAGGCGGCTGTTATCCAGGGCCACTGCCGCCTGCGAGGCGAGAAACCGCAGGATGCCGATCTGCGCAGACGTGAATATATCCTGGACGTGATTGTTTTCCAGATATAGAAAACCCAGCAGCTTTCCCTGGTTGATCATGGGCAAGCAGAGTATGGAGCGACTGCCGCTGTCGCGCAGATAGGGATCGCCGGCGAGCGACAGGTCGGCCCGCGCGTCACGCACGACCATCGTCTCGCGCAGTCGGGTTACCGTGAGCAGCACGCTGAGAGGCAGTTCCTTCGACGTCACTGGCCTGTCATTCTGATTGATGCGCACCCTGCCATTGTCGATCGTCGCGTCCGCGACAATCCGCTGCTCCTGGCCCTGCTCCAGGACGAGAACGCTCCGCTCTGCTCCCGCTCGCTCCATCACGGTTCGCAAGAGCACGTCGATCAGTCGTCCGGATATCATTTCCCGCGACACGGCCTGCGAGACTTTCAGCACCGTCGCCAGATCCAGATGCTCGATCGACGTCTGGATGGTACTGGTCGAGTCGTGCATTGCGAGTCCGTCGGGCCTGCGGATCACGTGCTCGAGCAACTGGCGGGCCTTCCCGTGCGCGCCCCAGCGCAGATAACACTCCGTCGCGCTGTGCAGATACGCCTGTGCCACGGTGTGCAAGCCTTGCTTCAGGCAGAATCCGGCAGCACGTTCGTACGCCAGCGCCTCTACATAAAGAAGGCGGTCACGACCAGCGCGCGCAATGGCTTCTTCGTAAAGTTGCAGCACATCCAGCCCGCGGCCTTGCGCGCGGGCAATCTCGGCTGTGGTGAGGGCGACCCGGCTGGCGAAGGTCGTCGGACAATGCTCCACCCAGCGGAGCAGTTGAGCATGGTGAGCCAGAAGTCGGGCAACGCAACGCCGGGCCCGGTCTGGCGCGACTTGCTCGCATCGCATCGCCCACGCCAGCGCGCCATAAAAATAATATTCGGCGTGTTCGAACTGAGTCGGCGTAGTCCATAGAACAGGTCGTATCCTTCTGATGGAGCGAATCGCTGACGGGATATCGCCGGCGAAGACACTGCCCTGAAGACGACGTATCCAGTAATAGCACGCAGGCAACGCGAGCTGAGGCTGATCCTTTGCGCGTTGCTCGAACCCGCTTTCGTTGAACTCCGCTTCGATCATGCGCGCATCCTTGGCCGATCCGCGTAGAAATCGGACAAGGGCACGTTGTGCGTGAATGACGTCGACGATAAAGCCGAACTGTGCCCTTCGCGCGAACTCCAGATTGCGCTCTGCCTCCTGCTCCACTTCTTCAAGAGCATCACTCCGGGCAATCCGATGTGCCAGGCTGTCGGCACAGGCGTAACTGGCAAAAGAGATATCGCCTGTGCGCATCGCGGCATCGAATGCCTGCCTGATATAGCCCAGGGAGAGATCGAGCGGACGCGACCAGTGGGCGATGTGCACCCCGAACACGAGATAGACGCGGGCGCGGAATCGGTCGAGCCCAAGGCGGTCGACCAGATTCAGACCGAGAGCGCCGAAGCGAAAACCCGCCTGATAGTCATTGAAGTACGAGCCGAGAATGCTGCCCAGCCAGGCATAGGCAAGCGAAGATCCATGCGTGTTGCCATAGGCGAAACTCAGGGTGGCCATGCGCACGACCGTCAGCCGGAACAGATTCGAGTTCGTGAACAGGGCAGGCGTCGTGAGGACCGTCAGCACATTCATCGTTGCGCTACGTTCCTCGCTTTGCATGAAGGGTAGCCCCGATAGCGCTTCTATCGGTTGCTGTTCGATCTGTTTCCAGATATCGCCGTATGCGTTCGCCACGTCGTCCGCGGTGGGCGCCGACGACCAGTTTTCACCCGTCTGACGCAAGTATTCCAGACCAGCCGCGACCGCGTGACCGCTTTGATCGAGGATGGTGAAGAGGTTGATGCGCGCGCACGCGACCGCGGCGGCATCGACGAGCGTTCGCGCGCGCGGTACGAGAGCGGCCAGTTTCGTCTCCGCCAGACTCATCTCGCCGGCGAGATACAGGCTCTCCGCCTCGTTGAGTTCGAGATCGAATACAAGCGGGTAGCAGTTTTCCCAGGCACGCTCTGGCAGCAGGGCGCGACCCGTCGCGTAATACTGCGCGGCGGTCTCATAGGCAGCGGACGCCTTTGCCCGATCGCCTGCAATCAGCTCCAGGCGCGCGACCTGCTCGCGCTCGGATGGCTCGCTGATCAACTGCACGCCGTGCCCGAACTGGTTCACGATTTCGAAGATGCTTTCCCTCAGCGACTCGGCCGTCGCGCGGGTTGCCAATGCCCGCCCCATCGTCAGATGCGTCGACGCTCGCGCGTCCTCAGGAATGAGTGCATATGCGGCTTCTCGAATACGATCGTGGAGAAAGGTATATGTTTCGGGAGATTCGTGCAGCAGTCCCGCCCGCACCGCCACCGAGAGCGCCGCGCGCCAATCGGTCTCCGGCTGCGACTGTGTAAGAGCGAAGTCCAGCGTGGATACCACGCTCCCCAGACAGGCCAGCTCACCGAGCGCACGGCGGGTCGCCAGTGGCAATCTCCTGAGTTTGGCGGCCATGAGGTCCGCGACGTTGTCGGTGAAACCCTGACCGCGGAGCCCCGGAAGATCCCACTTCCAGATCGACGTGTCAGCGTCGAACGCCAGCAGCCCCTGCTCCGCGAGCGCCGTGACGAACTGAATCGAAAAGAACGGATTCCCCGCCGTCTTTTCGAAAATCAACGCCGCCAGCGACGCAACCGCGCCCGATGGCATGTGCAGCGTGTCCATGAGCAGACGTGTGATATCGACCTTGCGCAGCGGCGCGAGCTCGATCTCTTTCACGCCATCGCCGAGGCGGCGCAGACGGGCCAATCGTGTCTCGAGCGGATGCCCCGGCCCGACCTCGTTGTCGCGATAGGCCCCGACGATCAGCAGATGACGTACGTCCGCATGCGTGATCAGATGTTCGATGAGATCGAGCGTACCGGTATCGAGCCACTGGAGATCGTCGAGAAAGAGCGTGAGCGGATGCTCGGGCCGGGCGAAGACGCCGAGAAAGCGGCGCAGCACCATCTGGAACCGGGCCTGCTGATCTTGCGATGGCACCTCAGGCGGCACGGGCTGTTCACCCATGATGACGGCCAGGTTTGGCACGATCGTCGTCATCAGTTGCCCATTCTGGCCGACGGCGTCCTGAAGCGCGGTGCGCCATCGCGACATTTCATCGTCGCTCTTGCCGAGCAATTGCGAAATCAGGCTTTGAAGCGCCTGCGCGATCGTGGCGTACGGGATGCCGCGTTTGTACTCGTCGAACTTGCCCGATGCGAACAATCCCCGCGGCGGCACGAGCGATTTGTGCAGCTCATTGACGACCGACGACTTACCAATTCCCGAGTATCCGGAGACCAGCACGAGCTTCGGCGAACCGGCCGACACGACATGATCGAAGGCGGCATGCAGCGTGCGGAGGTCGGTTTCTCTTCCGTAGAGTTTTTCCGGGATGAATAGCCGGCTCGGCGTATCTCGCGCACCTAGCGGAAACGTTTCGATGTCGAATGGCGAGTAAGCACCCACGTGGCAGCGTCGGAGATCGCGCTCGAGACCGGCCGCGGTCTGATACCGGTCCTCTGCCGCCTTGGCGAGCAGCTTCTGCACAATGCGCGCGATTTGAGACGGCACGTCGATATGCTTCTCAAGAGGAATCGGATTACGCGCAACGTGACAATGCACCCATTCCATCGGCTCGTCTGCTGCGAATGGCAGCACACCCGTAAGCATCTGATAGAACACGATGCCCAAGGAATAAAGATCGCTGCGCGTATCGACAGAACGGTTCATGTGGCCCGTTTGCTCGGGCGCCATATAGGCGAGCGTTCCGTCGATCGTCTCTGGAGGCACGAACGGCTGACGCTCCCGCGGATTGAGCGTCGCGAGTCCGAGACCTCTTAGCCGAACCGACTTGTCGGTTGTGTTGACGAGAATATGCGCAGGTTTGAGGTCCTTGTGAACGAGACCGGACTGGTGAAGTTTGCTGACCGCCGATGCAATGCCGATCGCAACTTCAAGAAAATGATCAGGCTTAAAGGGCTTAACGAGGAGATTATCGAGAGGCTTACCGCTGAAATCCTCAAAGAAAAGCGTGGTTGCTTCGCCTTGCCAGGCCAGTTCGAGCGGCATCACGGCCCAGGAGCGATCAAGCGAATCTCTCAAACCAAACTCATGCGACATCCGCTTGAGAATGTGAGCGGTGGGTGGCTCTCTCGCCGGACGCATGCCCAAAACGGTCGTCAGGCGCCCGCCGGCAGACTCACGCTCCGTTCGGAAAAATACATGGTCGCCGTCTTGGGTCAGGACTTCGAGGTTGCTACCCATGAGAGCACCCCCCGAAACTCGTTAGCAAATGCGAAGGTTCGTCATGAACATCTGCCGAAAGCAGTCACGCACGAAGCACCGAGGCCTGGCGCGGAAAATACTAACTTAGCACGAGTACGGACAAGCATGCGTTGCTGGCTTGCACAGCGATGAATATCTTCGAGAAACGATTCGTCGATATCGCTTGCCCACATGCTGGGAGTAGCGAACAAACGATCAAATCGATGTCATCGATTTCCCGATTACGATTTCAGCAAATCCTTCACGCCCGAAATATCGCTAATTGCTTTGGAAAGCAGAGCCGCTGAAGGCCGACATGGCGGAAATTAGAATGACGGAAGTCCGACACCAAAGGCAGCAATTTTCCGAAATATGCTTCAGGGCCTGTGTGGCTCTGACATTTTGGCGTCAGCGGAAATGCGGGCCAGTATGGAGATTCAACACCCCGTCCGCGTCCGGGGTGACAGGCGACCGACCAGCAACGAGCCAATCCATGATGGCCGAAACGAAGTATTCCTTCGATCCCGATCAAAGAACAGCGGTATCGCGGCGTGACGATCGCAACGGCGCGAAGTACCACAGGGCTGCCGCGCTCTGAACGACGATCAAAACGGTCCAGATCGCCTGATGAGCGACCTCCGGCCAACGGCCGCCATCCAGCGACCAACGGCCGAGCGCCAGACCGATCGCCGCCTGGGCGACGAACACCGTGGCGAAAAGCACCAGATTGAACGTGGTATTGACTCTGCCGATCAAATGGGAGGGAAACATATCAGCCAGGACCGAGTAAGTCAGAACGCCCGTTCCGCCAAGCGCGCCATACGCCGCCCATATGAAAGTCTCGGGAAGCGCGACACGAAGGGTCAGCAGAATCTGGACGATGATGAAGAGCAACATCGTCACGCCGGAGAACCAGCGCACGCTGATCCCGCGCCGCTTCAGCGATTCAGCCAACGCTCCGAAGCCGATATTGCCAACAATGAAGCCCGCACCGAGCACCGATACAAGTGTCGCGACTCGCGCACTGTCGTGCTCCGCGCCTTGCGGAACGACATCGCGGAGAAATGGGCTCACCCACAAGGATTGCATGGTGAAAAAGACGGCAAGCGTCATCGCGGATAGTGTCGCGGTGTGCCAGAACTTGAGGCTTCCAAGGACGTGCCAGGTGCCTCGAAATTGTTCGAGCATTCCCACCCTTGCGCCACTCCGTTCAGACCCGGGGCCGGCCAACAGAATGATTGCGGAAACACAGACCGTGGCAGCAGCGATCCAGAAGCTCAACGTCCTCCACGACGCCAAGGTCAGAAGCCAGGCCAGGGGCGCTCCAATGACAACGCCTCCAAGGGCGCCGATCGCCATCACAAGGCCGTTCATCAGCGTCAGTCGCGCGCTCGAGAAATGTTGAGCGGTAGCCTTGAAAGCGCCGCCAAGACACACCGACGAACCCACGCCTATCAGGAATCTGGCGATCATCAGGGACATGAGGCTTTGCGAGATTCCGAAGATCAGAGACCCGAAGCCCGCCACCAGCAGTACGTAGGCGGTTACGCGTCGAGGGCCGAAGCGGTCGAGGAGGACGCCACCCGGAATCTGGGCCCCGGCGAATCCAAGGAAGTAGACGCTAGTCAGCACGCCAAGGTCGGTCGCCGTCAGCTTCACGTCGCTGAGAAGAAATGGAGCGAATCCGAGATTCACGCCTCGAAACAGATACGAGAAAAAGTAGCCTAGTGTGAATACGGCAAACGTGCGGAGTTGGAGGGAAGTCATCCGTCTGATTATGGTCCGGGGTTAGGTAACGAAAAGCGGTCCGCGCAAGCGTTCCTGGTTGGCACGTAAAGCCGCTTACAAGTGCCTGACGTTCAGCTCTATCGGGGCATGTGCATTGTCGATTATATTCACACTCCAGAATAGGGTATTCTTGATCTACGTTTGTCTTGTGACCGAGCCTGAACGGCACTTCCTGGATCCGGCAGACGGCGCTTGTGACGTCGGGCGTGCCACGATTGCGAAACCGATACTTTGGTCCAATTGCAAGCGGCTTCGCTTTGTGACGTAATCGTGAGGCTGTCGTCCGCCATGCGGTCCTCGTTCGTAAGCCGTCGAGGCCGCGGCATTTCGTCGATAGGGACAGGAGCTTCACCATGAAAGCCATCCATCTCACCGCCTATGGCGAGCCCGCCGAAGTGGTGAAGCTTGTCGACGTGCCGGATGTCGGGGCGCCTGCTCCGGACGAAATCGTGATTGACGTTGAGGCGGCTCCCGTCGAACCGTCGGATCTCTACATGATTGCCGGCGTCTACGGCAACCTCCCTTCGCTTCCCCATGCTCTCGGCATTCAAGGGGTCGGTCGGGTCTCAGCGGTGGGCCGGGACGTCAAACGTCTCAAGGAAGGTGACCGCGTAGTCACTCCGCCTTTTGCCCCGTCGTGGGTCGAACGACTCAAGACGAACGCGCCTTATCTACGTCCGCTGCCGAACGCCGATGTCAATCAGTTGGCGATGATCGGCTGCAACCCGGCGACAGCCTATTTGCTGCTGACCGAATTCGTCGAACTGAATCGCGGCGACTGGATTATCTGTAACGCGGCCAACTCATCGGTTGGACGCTCGATCATTCCGCTTGCAAAAGCGCGCGGCGTCAGGACGATCTGCGTGGTGCGCCGACCAGAACTCATCGCCGAGATGAAGGCGCTGGGCGCGGATGTGGCTCTGGTCGACGGACCGGACCTGCCACAACGCGTAGCAATCGAGTCTGACAAGGCGCCCCATCGCGCTCGCACTGGATGGCGTCGGAGACTCTGCAACGCAGAACCTGCTCGATTGTCTGCCCTTGTACGGCACGCTTCTGATATATAGCGGGATGAGCGGTCAGACTGCAAAGGTGTTCAGTCCCTTCCTGATTTTCAAGAGCCAGTCGATTCGAGGATTCTGGATCTTCAATTGGTTCCGGACGCCCGACACGAAGAAGGTCGAGGCCATGTTCGACGAGTTGGCCTCGCTGGTGTCGGACGGAACGCTTTCATTGCCCGTCACTGCCGAATTCGGCTTCGATCGGGTTCAGGAGGCTATTGCGGTCGCGTCGAACTATAACGGCAAAGCCATCTTGAAACCGTAGGACAGCCTGCGCCAGTCGCTTAGTCGCTTAGTCGCTTAGTCGCTTAGTCGCTTAGTCGCTTAGTCGCTCCTACAATACCCCCAGCTCACGTGGAAAGCGCGTCAAGAGTTCGTATCCGTCATTCGTGACAAGCGCCATGTCTCCCAGTGCGGCGCCGGCGAGATCGGGAACGAAAACGTTCGGATGCAGTTCGAACAATTGGTTGCGTTCGAGCCGGACCTCGCCCCGATACGATGGCTCGTTTTCATAGCGCTGTGGGAACGGCATGGCGCCTTGTGGAAGCGGGTCGTCATAGGCGTACCCGAGCGCATGTCCGTAGCGAAACTCGAATGTATCGATCTGCGGGTATCTTTGCTCTCGAATAGCTTTTGCCGCTGCCTGAAGCGTCCCGATCTCCACACCGGGTTTCATTTGTTCGAGCATCGCCTGATGCATCGCGGACACCGCATCGTACGCCTGCTGTTGAGCACGAGTCGGTGCACCCAGATTGGCCATGCGGATTCCATGGCCCCAACAACCCTCGAACAACACCATCAGGCCGACGAGATACTGATCTCCTGTTTGCGGAACGTTTCTGGTCTCGGCGAGCAGGGAGCGAGAGTAGTCTGCCGCGGGCCTGGACGTGAGCCACGTCGATGCATAGTCACAGCCGGCATGGAGCGCCTGACATTGCAGGTCCGCCCTGATCTGGAATACCGGCTTGCCGCTCCGTGCAGATCGAAATGCGCTGTCGAACAGCCCGTCGCAAATCCGTGCGGCTTCCCGATGCGTATCAATCTCCGCGTCGCTCCGCACGACGCGCAGGCAGTCTACCCCTGCCTCGAAATCGACGAGCTCATGGCCGTGCCACGTTGCCCGTACTCGTTCCCAGAACGGCTGTGGTGTTTCGGCCCGGCCAATGTAGGCAATCTTTCCTCCGGCGCGCGCGTTTGCCAGTACTTGCCTGGCCACCTCGTCAGCGAACACATTCGGCTTGACGAAGCGCACCTCCAGATCCGGCGCATAGTGCCGACCAAATTGCTCCAGGAAAATGTTCGGAACGAATACCGTGGGCTTCGCATCGGGTACCAGCACGATCGCCGAGGGATAGATGCCGCTATCCCAATCGGTCAGATAGCGCGCATACGCGTGAGAGCGCGTCGCGATGCCCGCTGCGCTGCCCTGAGCGTAGATGACGAGAACATCCGCCTGCGCGTCTCCGAGTTTCTCCACGACGCGTTGGCGCCGCGTCAGGGTGATCGTGGATACCGTTGGTCGTGTCATGTCAGTCCTTGACGACTTCAGCAACGATCTTCTTGTCGTCCTTGAATTGATACACGGTGACCGCTGCGCGGGTAAGGTCCCCGTGCGGATCAAAGGAAATATCGCCAGTGACACCGTCGAACTTCGTGGCCGGCATGGCCGCGAGAATCTTGGCGCGGTCAGTGGAATTCGAACGTTTCATGGCGTCCACGATGATGTACACGGCGTCGTACGCGAACGGGGCGTAGGCATTGATCGGCACCTTGAACCGGTCGACAAAGCGCTTTTCGAACTCCGCTCCACGCGGCATGCGGCTCAAAGGCATTCCCGCCTCCGAACACACCAGATTGACGATCGCATTTCCAGCGAGCGAAGTCATCTTGTCGGTACAGGCACCGTCGCCCGCGAGTATCGGAGCGTTGATACCGAGGTTCGCCGCCTGCTTGACGAGTGGTCCGGCAGTCGCGTCCGAGCCGCCATACATGATGACGTCCGGACGCGTGCCTTTGATCCTGGTCAGGACGCCGCGGAAGTCTGTCGCCTTGTCGGTGGTCGCCTCATGCGCGACAACCGATCCCCCACTCGCTGCCACGGCCTTCGAAAACGCTTGCGCAAGGCCTTGACCGTATGCGGTGGAATCGTCGATCACGGCAACGCGCTTGGCGCGCAGCGACTGTATGGCGTATCGCGCCAGCGCCGGTCCCTGCATTGCATCGGTTGCGACCAGACGATAGGTGGTCTTGTAGCCTTGTTGCGTGTAGGCGGGATTGGTGGTGGCCGGACTCACCTGAACCACGCCCGCATCGCTGTAAATCCGCGACGCCGGGATCGATACGCCTGAATTGATATCTCCGACGATAGCGACCACGCCGTCATCCACGAGCTTCTGCGCAACCTGAGTTCCGGTGCGGGGATCCGCCGCATCGTCCTGCGACTCGAGTTTGAGCGTCACCTGCTTTCCGCCGATCAGCAGTCCCTGCGCATTGATTTCATCGACCGCCATTTGCGCCGCGTTCTCGCTGTCCTTGCCGATCGCGGCCAGTTGACCCGTGAGAGGTGCCGCGTGCCCAATGATGACCGTTGCGTCCGCCGCCGCGTGGGCGCCATGCGACGCGCCAAGGATACCCGACGCGAACGTCACGGACAGACACGCGTTCAAGCACTTCACCAAGACGTGTTTCACCTTGCAGCCCTTAGAAAGATGAAGAACCGTACTTCGACCGGGCAGCGGCCGGCATCCAGCCTCTAGCCGTGTGCGCCTCCCGGCAGACTGTCTTCGATCGCCGACTTGCCCAGCCCGCACTGCCTGAGAAGCGACTCGATGCTGCGTCCGACCGCCAACACGCTCGCGTCGGCCATGGACGTCCCGACGATCGATACCCCCACCGGCAATGCGCCCTCTCGATGACACGGCAGCGTGAGCGCGCACCCGTCCATGAGATTCACGATGCCGGGATTGCGCAGGACGCGGGCGTTCGTGGAGAAAAAAGCATCATCGTCCTCGAGTAGCGGCTCCGCCAGCGGTGCGACAGTCGCTACGGTTGGCATTATCCACGCGTCAAAATCAGAGAGACGGCGCTGCGATGCGCCAATAAAAAACTCCCGCGTCTTCAGAAGTTCGATGTAGTCGGCGGCAAGGAGATGTTCGCCCTTCCGAATGCGCGCCAGAACCCGCGGGTCATAGAGATGAGCGCTCTCCTTGATATGATGCCGGTGCCATCCCCACGCTTGCGCGGCCGTAATTCCGGCCTGAGGAGCAAGTGCGAGGACTTCATTCAATTCGGGAAAATCGAACGCCACGATCGACACGCCCGCATCAATGAGCCGACGAATGACTTCGTAGAAGGCCGCGTGCGTTTGATCATCTGTCTCGTCGACCACGCCTCCAAAAAGTACGCCAATCCGCAGCGACTCCAGGGCACGCGGCGAAGTGTCGAGGACGTGAGACGAGATGACACTGTCCGCGGCGACACAACAGTCGACGCTTTGCGCAATCGCGCCGACCGAATCGAACGCGGCAGCAAGCGGCAACACACCGTCCAATGGAACACGACGCGCGGTTGGCTTGAACGCCGTCAAGCCGCAGAAAGCGGCAGGGATCCGCAACGAACCGCCCGTGTCGGTGCCCAGACTCCAGGCTACGTGACCAAGCGCCACTGAAACGGCTGCGCCCGAACTCGAGCCGCCCGCGACACGTCGCGGATCACTCGGATTACGCGCGGTTCCGCAATATGGATTCAGGCCGAGTCCCGAATAGGCGAACTCGCTCATGTTCGTTCTTCCCACAAATACCGCACCGGCGTCTCGAAGGCGGGATATCACGACTGCGTCACGCGTGGCCGGCCGAGCCTCTCGCAATACACGCGACCCCGCCGATGTCACTTCTCCCTTGACGTCGAACAAGTCCTTGATCGAGACCGGCAGCCCGGCGATCGACGAGGGCACATAGCCCCGATCACGCAGCGCGTCGCTCGTCTTAGCGGCCTTACGAGCGGACTCGCGATTCACGCTCACATAGACCGCATCATGATCACGCCTGTCCCGCGCAATTCTTTCCAGCGAATCATCGAGCAAGCCAGACGCAGTGACGTGACCCGATGAAAGCACGTTCTGGAGTGCTTTTATCATCTATGTTCCCGTCATTCTACATGCGCAAGTGCATTGACCGCATAGGTATGCCTGAGGGTGCGCTGCAGGATCGGGTCGAACAGCTCCATCTCGAAGCGAATCGACGACGTGAATGCTCTTAGCAGCGGTTGAGTCCCGCAGAAAATAACCGTGCCCGGACGCACGAGCCGGGTTGCGCTGACCTGATCCAGGACCTCGTCCGCAGATAACAATCGAGCCAGCTCCCCTTGCTGGTAGAGCATCCGCTCACCTTGTTCGTCGATGCACCAACTTCGTGCGACTATGTCGTCCCAGTGTCCTGCAACTTCGTCGTAGCGCCATACCGATGAGCCCAAGGGTTTCGCGCACATCTGTTTCGAGACCACCAGGTCATAGCTCTCGGTTTTCCGGTCAGTGTGGTCGGAGCCGATGCCTACCAGCAGCCCATGATCCTCGTCGTACAACAAGACCGCCTCGACTTCCCCTGACGAGTGATCGCCCACCACATCGATTGTCTCGTTCAGGGTGACAAGCGACGGGGAGAGCTCATGAAAGCCGGGAATTCTGGAGGGACGCCTCACGCCGATCGCCACCAGTTCTTCGATGTGGCGCTCGACCTCCTCGGCGCTTCGACCACACCAGCTGGCAATCACCAGGCGGGTCGCCTTGAAGAAAACTTCGGGGCCATCCTGTATCGAGAATCGATGCGTGGACATGATCGGTAGGACAGAAGGTGGCGATGAGAACAGTTTTTCCTCAAGACGCGCCGGGTGTCCAACAAATAAATCTTGATGGCTACCCATACTTTTTCTTGTTGGCGTGCAGCTGGTCCGACGATATGGCTCGTCAGACGCTAAAATAAGCGCTCCTTCAGGGTTCATCGCTTGCGAGTCGTGCGGAATGAATGTCCGTTTCCTCGAGACGTTTGTATGGTTAGCACGGCTTCGGAACTTCCGGCTGACGGCCGAACGGATGCACGCGACTCAGGCCGCCATCTCCAGCCGAATTTCCGCACTCGAATTGGAACTGGGCGTGAAGCTCTTTGAACGAGGGCCGCGCGATATCACGCTCACACAGGACGGAACAAAAGCACTACCGTACGCGGAGCAAATCGTTCAAATTTCTCGGACCATGCTGGAAAGCGTGGGGGACAGGAAGAAAATCGGTGGCATCCTGCGTCTGGGCGCGATCGAAGTCGTCATCCATACGTGGCTTTTGGAACTGCTCAAGCGCATTCGTGAGGAGTATCCAAGCCTGACGCTCGAACTGACCAGTGATACGTCGGCCAATCTCTCGGCCCAGGTTTCAAGCGGACATCTGGACGCCGCGCTGCTAAGCACACCGGTCAACGGCGCGGACGTGGATAACGCCATGCTCGGTAGTTTCCCGATGTCCTGGATCGGCAGTCCAGGCTTGGGAATTTCGACGCAAATACTGACGGAGGCGCAGCTTGCTGCGTTTCAGATCGTCAGCTTTCCCAGACATTCAAGACCCCATGCCTACATCACGGGGCTGTTTTCAGCCGCCGGCGAGAACCAGGTGCAAATCAACTGCTTCTCATCGGCAGCGGCGATCAGCAAGCTTGTCGTAGACGGCTTCGGGATCGCCGCGGTACCGACCGCCTTCGTGCAACACGAGATCGAGAACGGTCAGCTTCATGTCCTGCAGGTCGCCCATCGGATCCCCACTTTCCCGATCGTGGTCTCCTACCGTCGAAGCCCCGACAGTTTCCTGCCCGAATCGATCGCACGATTGGCCCGCGCCATCATGATCGATTTCAGCCTTCAACACGGCCCCGCGTACGCGCTCGTTCCAGAGGGCGACAGCAGTGCATCCGGCAACGACATATCCGCTTCGCTCTGAACACGGTGCTCAGGCGCGTTGACTCGAGCCGGACGAATCGATCAGACGAATGCAGCGCTCGATGGCGATGTCGCTGCAAAACGGTCCTGAGTTATCGACACAGTTGCGTAGCATCACGACGGCCTGTTCATCGGATCCATGGCACGAACCGTGGGCAATACCTTCGTGCAATTGTTGGCCATCTTCGATTCTGTTCCACTGACGTTGAGCGAAGCCTCGCGAGTTGGCCAAAGCTTTCGCTCCTGCCTGCCATCGACCGCTCGAACCGAATTTAGCTGGCCAGGTACGGTTGGTGGTTGAATCGGAATCCGCTTTCCATGCGCCCTTCAAGCGAGGCGTGTGATTCCAGTGCGTGAGCGAATCGAATCTTTGAACCGAAGATGGGAAACTTCCGCGATGAGTAAAGTTGCCGATGACCTGGTGGTAAGCCGTGCCCTGCTTGATTTGATATTTCCCATGGCCGCCGTTGCGCGGCGTGATCAGCTAGCGTCGTTCAAAACGGGCGGCCCCGTCCGCCGCCGTTCGACATCGAGAAAGCCCCCCGCTCACGTCGCCCCAAGCTCGCGCGACATTCATGTGGCGATCATTGAACGCATCACATCGTGCACGATGACCGTCCGCTGGAGCGACCCCATGACCGGGCGGTACGACGAGCAGATATGGCGAACGGCAAAGGCGCGATGGCCGTCGTTCTGTTCGCTGACAGGCCTTCCGATTCACCCTCGCGACGAGGTCTTCAAGCCTGTCTCGCAGGGAAAGATTCCCTTCAACTGCAATCAGATGATCCTGGTCTCCGAGGCACGACGCTTCCTCGGCGAGCCAGTGAAGGTCTCATCCTTTGCCACGCAGAGTTGACTGCGGGGCGGCTCACCGGCGCCCGGCCAGCGTACGACGTGAAGGTTCGCGGCGTACCACGGACGGGCAGATGCCGAGCCCTGACTCACTCCGCGCGCTCAGCCAACCGGTTCAGATAAGCGCGGTCCTCTTCAGACAGCGCTTGCAACCACGCTGATTCGGCGCCGGGCTGGGGTAACACTTGCCCGTACTCGATCATGTCCGATGGGGGTAATTCGGACAGGTAAATCCAGACGTATCTGGAATCGAGGCCTGTAACTTGTCGAACCGAGCCGAGAATATCGCCGAGGAGCTTAACTTTCTGATCGGTGGTCCGTCCGGATCGGATATGTCCATGCACGAAGACCTGTTCGGAATCGACCGGCTTTCCACCCATAAAGTGAAATCGCTTCGGCGTCTCGTGGAAGAGGACCTGTGCGAAAAAACTTTGTGCTCCCGTCGCAAGACTATGAGCCCGAGTGATTTCATTCGCGAGCCGCGCCCGCGCTTTGTCGTCGAGCAAACCCTCTGTAGCCGACACATGGTAAGTAGGCATTGCTTCCGTCCCGATAGTGACGCTGTTAGCAAACAGGCGTGAATCTTCGATGCCCGTATGACTAGCCTATTAAATGGCCTAAGCAACGTCAAGCCGCCTCGTCGGTCTCATCCGATCCTGAGAACGGTCTTCCCGACGGCATGCCCCTGCGGGATTCGCTCCAACGCCTCGACTGCCTTCTCGAACGGCATGACCGACGACACTTCCACTTTGAGCGCGCCGCGGTTGATCAACGCCGCGAGATGCTGTAACCCCGAATGGTCCGGCTCGGCCACAAACGAAGCGGCTCTCACGCCTAGTGTGGCGGCTTCCGCCTGGATCTCTGAAATGTCCGGAAGCTTTCTCGCGCTGATCAGCAATCCGTCCCGGCGAAGCGCCTTGAGCATCGGAATGGTCGCGCTCCCTCCAGCCAACTCGATCACTACGTCTGCGTCGCGGATCTCGTCCGTGACGACAGAAGTCGTGTAGTCGATGAGTCGGTCCGCACCCAGCCCCCGCACGAAATCGTGCTTCTCTTTTCGCGCGACCGCGGTAACGTGTGCGCCTCGAGCCTTGGCGATCTGGACAGCAAGATGGCCCACGCCGCCCGCCGCCCCATTGACCAGAACTTTCGAACCCGGGCCAACGTCGGCAACGTCGACGAGCATCTGCCACGCCGTAAGACCCGCAAGCGCCACCGCGGATGCTCCCTCGAAACTGATGTTCGGAGGCTTCAAGGCGACTTGCCGCGACGGCACGGCGGCATACTCGGCGAATCCGCCGGCTGCGCGCGGGAAGCGTGGAAAACCAAAGACCTCATCGCCGACCTTGAAGCGATTCGTACCGAATCCGACTTCTTCCACGATGCCTGCGATGTCCCATCCCGGGATATGGGGCAACGACAGTGCGTTCATGTACCCCCGGCTCATCGCCGTGTGATAGTCGATCGGATTCACACCCACCGCTTTCACCCGGACGAGTACCTCGGTCGGCAGCAGAGTCGGCCGAGGCACATCAACAAGTTTCATGCTGTCGAGCGAGCCCCATTCTGTCTGCTGGATTGCCCGCATCGTTGGTCGTTCACTCATGGCCTTCTCCGGATATACACAGAATAGTTGCACGTGAACATCAACGACATGAAGATGTCGGACGCACTCCACCTGCAAAGCGCAAAGAATGCCTGCAACTTCTTCCAAATTCAAGCCATCTTCGCTTGAATGCAGTTACACACTTTCGAATATACGAACGCCGTACACACCGTTGCATCGCGTCAAGCGCGATCAGGAAGATCTCGCGTCTTGACTTTCCGCCACGTTACGGCTTTCCCCGAAATCATGTCGTTTCCATTTCATGCAAGGGAATGCTCGCGCGGGATGTGAGCGCGAGAATCGCCACTGCCATGAGACTCGTCAGCGCACAGGCGAGAATCGGGGCGGTGTAGCTGTGCGTGAGATCGAACGCGAACCCCGCGACACTCGGACCGATAAGCGTGCCGAACGCCACGCTCGTATAGAGAATGCCGATTAGCGCGCTGACATTCTTTCCGCCAAAGCTGTCCATCACGACCGCGGGAAGAAGCGCGACATAGCCTCCGTAAAAAACACCAAAGACCAACGAGAACAATCCAAGCGTCCAGACATTCTTGGACAGTATCCAGATGACCATCGAACCCGCTATCCCGGCGAACATCACAAGGATCGTCATCAAGCGCTCCATCTTGTCCGCGATCCCACCGAGGATGAACCGTCCTCCGGTACTTCCAATCCCGACGACTCCGAGCAGAAGCGCAGCGGTGGAAGGAGCGATACCGTGGTCGAGTGCGAACGGCACCAGATGAACGAATGGGACGAACAAGCCGAACGAGCCTATAAGGCAGGCGATGTATAAGCCGATAAACCGCCGGGAGGTCACTGCGGTACGAATGGAAACACCTGATGCGGGGCGCCGTTCGGACCTATCGGCAATGGCATCGCCGTCTGGCGCCTGGCCTCGCTCTTGCGGATCGTTTGCCAGAAGTAACGCAAATCCTCCCCCGACGACGGCGGCCAGAATGCCGAGCACGAAATACGCGTGACGCCAGCCTATCGAGCTGACCAGAAACGTGGCCAACGGCGGCATGACGAGCGTACCGATTCCAATCCCGCTCACCGCGAGTCCTGACGCGAGTCCTCGACGGCGCACAAACCATCGTTGGACCGCACCCAGCACGGGCACATACGACAGGCCCACGCCTAGTCCGATCCCCAGGCTGTAGGCGGCATAAACGCCCGTCAGGCTTTGCGCCAATCCGGCGAGGATCAGACCGGCACCGGTCACCAGCATGCCGAGAAAGGCAAGCATTCGCGCGCCAAAACGATCAGCAAGCGGACCACTGAAGATGCCGAACCCGAAGTACAGAAATCCTGCAAGTGAAAAGACCAGCGATACCGATCCTCGGGATGCGTGGAAATCGTGTTCGAGCGAGCCGATAAAGGCGCCGAATGTGTAGGCGCTTCCGAACCCGACGAGCGTGACCGCAAAGGCGCCCAGGACGACGTACCATCCGTAGAAAGGGGTAACGATACGCTCTGCGTCATGCGACATATCGATTTTTCGATGTGGCTTTAAGGCATTCATCTGCACCCTGACAGCGTGTCTGAAGCGGCACGAGACGTTGGCGCCTCGTACCGTGATTCGTGGATATACATCATGGATTCTGACTCCGCATGTCTCCGATCCCCCGGTTATCTTCCGCTAACCAGGCCCTTTAGAAACGTCGTACTAGAAAAACTTTTCTCTGGAAATTCCGCATCCGCCGTCGGACGCAAGGGTCATTCAATGGTTGTCTGCGGATGCCTCGGCCCGTGTTCGTCATCGAAGCGTACGGTAAGGAGGCACTTTGCGCGTATCAATCGTGGTCTGATCGATCACGCGTTCAGCATCCGGCACCTCGCGTATCGCGTCAAAAAAGCGCTTCTGAGGAAAGCTGTTCGTCACGCATCCCTGCACCAAAATTCAGCGTTCGTACACGGTCACCCAGAGCGTACTGTTTTTCCACCCGGGCAGAATCGTGCTAAGCCATTGCAGTCTTCGGCGGGTGCTTTCGGCGATCTCTCCGTCGTACTCGAAGGCGTTAGGCAACCTGCATCGACCTTCGATCCAACAATGATTCCCGTGCTCGATACGGTGATGCGACTCCCCCATCCACTCCTGTTCGCTGACTCTCGGTCCGGCCGGTTCGGGGCAAGCCGGAAGCGCATTGGAAATCTGGAAGAACGGGTCATGCCCCCAGTTCTGAATACTCTCCTGAGCATGAGTCGCTCCTGTGCAGACGCACAGTGCGTGAATCATCACCATGCGGTTTGCCCACCTCATGCGTATTCACCTCAACGATATCGGAGAACGCGTCTCGTCGCACATGTACCTATCGCGGAGCATCTTCCGGCTTGACCCTCCGCGATCCCATGCCTTACATCTGCCTCAGTTTTCGTCATGTCCGCGAGCTTGTAATCATAATCCTGATTCGGATTTGCGCAGCATTTGATGGCGGAGCCCGGGCACATTGTTCGCAGGCTTCAGGGACCGGTCGACGAGAAGCACGCTGTGACCGTATGCTGTATATTCATACAAGTACCGGCCTAAAGCGAGGTCGCGACAGGCGGATGTGCTTCGATATTCAGGGACGCAAGATTGTGCTTCAGCAAGAGCTCTTCGGTTCGACTCCCGTGACGATCGCCGCGGACGGAGACGGCGGAATCCGGTATTTGCCCGGCTGTATTGAGTCATCCCTTGCGAATTGCTGGTTCGAATTCTTGCTGAAGAACTGCGCCTGGGGCGCTTACCGTCGAACGATGTACGACCGGGAAGTTGCGGTCCCAAGGCTGATTTCAGGTTACATGAAGGACGCTGAAAAACTTCCCTGACCACTGGCGGACGCCTTCGGCTTGATGCGCTCACTGGTCGACGCTCCGTTCAATCATGTGAGCCTGAATCTGTATCGGGACGAGAACGACAGCGTGGCGCCGCACGGTGACAGTGTCGCCAGACTCGTCGAGGGCCAACCGATCGGCATCTTGTCGCTCGGTGAGGCGCGTCGCATGTCGATTCGGACGCGGCGAGAGCCCGCGCACGCCAGGAACTTGCAACTCGAACCCGGAAGTGTGCTCATCATGAGCTACGAATCACAGCTGACGCATGAGCACGGGATCCCGAAGCAGACGCGGAGATGTGGCCCCAGGATCAGTCTGGCATTTCGTTGCTATCGCGACTTGCAAATGCCCGCTGGATGACTTGGCGTTGACCGATTGCTACGCCGTGCGAGTCGCATAAATGACGCAGGCGCCGTTCGGGTCTGTTCATGACCCGGTCGTGCTAGACGTGTCTTTCGAAGGCCGTCACGCCTTCAACGAAGCCCGCCAGTACAGCGCCCGGAAACGGGCTGTCGAAGCCTAAATAACCTTCCAGGAACTCCTTCAAAACGTCATTCTCGATGTCGGAGGGCTCGCAGCCTTGCCACGCTGCGACGATCAGATCGAGGCACTCGACCGGCTCGCTGGCACGCTCGACGAGAACGCCAGATCGACCGAGATCTGCGATGCGTCTGATCTGATCGGCATTCGCGACCGCGAGCGCATAGGTTGCTCCGAGTGCGCGGCCTTTCATTCGCCGTGCGTTGAGGACTCTCTCTGTCTCACGCTCAAGCATGTCGATTGTGAGCATCTCAATCAATGTTCCCATGTCTCGCTCCGCGAAGTTGCATCGGGCCCCGTCCGTTGCACCGTGAACCCGTCGCCTCGTGCTGCACACTGAGCAGCGCTAGTTCTGTTGAGTGCAGCCGGGCCAAATCCAAGAGACCGCTTCCGAACGCCAGTCTGGAAACGCACGGACAATCCGTGTGTGGTCCACAGGACTCGAACGGATTCAATGCGTCTGCCGGCTGCCTCCATGCGCGCGGGCAACCGGATGGCGCGCTGCATCGCGTCGTCCAGGCCCGGACTGCCGTCTCGATCCTGATTTCTCTGCTCGAATCGAACTTCATCGATGGATCGGATACCGGCCTGCGTCAAACAATCCCTCAGATAGGCGGACTGGTGATCGATTCCGAAATGAGGAGCCGCCGACCGCTCCACTCTCTCAATCGAAGTCAGAAACAGCGTCGCTTGCTTGTTGTGATAGGGTCCGCCACAGCCGAAGTCGGGAATCAGCCCGACCATTACGCCGGGTTGATAGATAACACCAAGGTATTCTTTGAGACGATACGGCACCCCTGCATCCCAGGCTGGTGCGGCAATGACATATCGATCTGCCGAGCGGACACGGTTTGCGATCGAAACGATCGAATCCCACGCTGTTTGCTCGAATTTGCCGCCTTGCCGTTCGCCAAGACCGCGGGCTTTCGCGGACCCGGTCTCGCCTTGCACGGTAGGGAGCGCCTCTTGCCAAAGATCGAGCCTGTCGATCTGGAGTTCAAGATCGAATTCCCTCAATGCATCGACATAAGTATCGGCGAGTAACGCAGACGCGCGATCGCTTGTGGATGACGCAACAAGAAGCAACTTGTTCACTCGTATCTCCAGATATCGAAGGGGAGCACGCTTGTCGCCAGTTTCAAACGACCACTGCACAGGCGCGCCACCCTGAAAATCTGTCCAAGCTTGAACGAAGCCGATGCGGCCCAGTCCCGGACTCATGCACTCGCAAATGTGCAGCATCCGGCCTGGTGGCATTAGGCCGAGTTCTTGAAGCCGATGCAATTGCACGAAGGTATCGAGTCAACGCGCTCGCCGGTCTCGTCTCGCGTTGCGAACAGTCAGGGCGGCTCGCAGATCGCACTTCCGTGGCGATCCCAAGCCATGAACGACCGTGCTCGTTTGCTGTGCCCGACATTCGCTGCGAACGATACCTTAGTGCAATTGCGCCCAGACCGGAGGCTTGGCCTAATCGCATCAGGTGGTCGCCCCATCTTCTGCCTCCACACGACTGTGCCCTACCGCCGGACTACCGGCGGGACGACTCGACCTCCGGGCCCGATCAACCAGCGTCGGCACACTGGCTTGTCGATGGCCCATGACAAAAAATCTTGACAATTTAGCGAAGACCTCTTAACTTTCTCATTTAGCGAAGTGTTCTTCGCTAAATGGCCAAACGAAGGCGACGCTCGATTGGCCGTACCGCACGGAACGCTTTCGATTCGATTTCGTTTAGTAGCGGACAGGTGCGCCTCTCAGTCGAATCTGTCTAGAAGCTGTCTCTGCCCGACTTTCTTTAACTGCCTGTTTAACGGTTGACCTTGAATCTCTTGAGGACCTCGTCATGTTCACATTCACGCATCGCAATCCGGAAATGCAGCTCGACCGACACCACACCGCCTTGGTGCTCGCGGACATCCAGAATGATTTCCTCACCGAAGGCGGCAGCTATTACCCGATGATCGAGCACAGCCTGAGGGAGCACAAGGTGCCCGATCACATCGAAGAGTTGCTCCGGGCCGCAAAAGAGTATGGCTTTCCGGTTATTCATTCGCCGCATTACTACTTCCCAACGGATCTTCAATGGGTAGCGCCTGGCGGGGCCATTTCGCATTACCTTGCCACCGAGATCAATTTCGTCGGTCGCAAGGATCCGGTGGACCTGGAGGGCTTCGCGGGATCGGGCGCCGACTACCCCGAGCGTTTCAAGAAGTACCTGATGGACGGCAAGACCGCGAATACGTCGCCGCACAAGGGTGCGTCGGCTCGGACCAACGACGTCATCAAGCAACTCCGGATGCGGCGCATCGAAAAGGTGATCATGGCGGGGCCGGTGGCGAACATCTGCCTGGAAGGGCATATGCGGGACATCATCGAGGAAGGCATGGAAGTCGCGATGGTTCGGGACGCCGTATCCGGCGGCCGAAATGATGAAGGCGACGCCTATCTCGGAGCGATGGTCAATTATCGATATCTGGCTAACGCCCTCTGGACCACCGAAGAGGCTGTCAAACGCATGAAGGCGGTTGCGACGGCCGACGTGGCCTGAGCAATACGAGGCACGATCAATCACGCATGCGAGGAAGAAATCATGTTTCTAAAGAGTAAGCGCGCCATCGTCACGGGCGCCAGTCGCGGAATCGGGACTGCCATCGCACGAAAGCTGGCAAGCGAAGGTGCGGATGTCGTCATTACCTACGAGAAGAGCGCGCAGAAAGCGGGCGAACTCGTACAGGAACTTCGCTCTTTCGGCGTCAGGGCAACCGCGATCCAGGCAAACAGTGCTAACCCCGATGACATCGTGCGTTCGATTTCCGAAGCGCGGGAATTCCTGGGCGGCATCGACGTTCTGGTCAACAACGCGGGGATCATTCGGGTGGGACCGCTGGAATCGATGCCGCTTCAAGATATCGACGCGATGCTTGGGGTGAATATTCGTGGTCCCATTCTGACCACGCAAGCCGTCATTCCTCATCTCGGTCGCGGTGGGCGAATCATCACGATCGGCAGCTTCTTTGCCAACAATGTCTATTGGCCTGGCCTGACCGTCTACTCCACATCGAAGTCGGCACTCACGTCGTTCACACGAGGCCTGTCCCGAGAGTTGGGGGCGCGCGACATCACGGTCAACCTGATTCAACCCGGCGCAATCGATACGGACATGAATCCCGCAAGCGGCGATTTTGCTGCTGTAACGAAGCCGATGATTCCGTCCGCGCAGTACGGCAAGGGCGACGACATCGCCAATGCGGTGGCGTTTCTGGCCAGCGAACAAGCCAGCTATATCAACGGCGCCACGCTGACAGTAGACGGCGGATTGACCGCTTAAGCAGGCGGCAAGCCAAGCCCTTGCAAACGGACCGAAGGCGACCCCGACCGAAAAAAGGCTCGACGGGGTTCGGTCCGAATCTGCTGGCCCGGAGCAAAAGGCCGACTGCAACTCAAGCATCAGCAGCAATTCGAACTTCCAACTCAAGGGATTTCCGGTGTCAGCTTCCGCAACTTATCAGGATCCGAAGACCTTGCCGAAATCCTCGTGGCTCGGTGTCATGGCGATCGCACTCGGGGCGTTCGCCCTGGTCGTGATGGAGTTCCTCCCCGTCGGATTGCTGCCTGGCGTTATCAAGGGATTCAGCATTTCCGAGGGAACGGCGGGCCTGATGGTCACGTCGACCGCAGCACTCGGATTCATTGCGGCGCCAGTCACGGCGCTCTCTGTCGGGCGACTCGATCGTCGGATTGTTCTTCTCGTACTCACCGGCATCGTCGTCGCTTCGGGGGTGGTGTCGGCGGCGGCTCCAACTTATCCTGTTCTGGTGGCAGCACGGATTATCCTGGGCATCGGCGTCGGCGGATTCTGGTCGATTTCAATCACTGCAGCGGCCCGGCTGGTCTCCAAGGATGAAGTACATAAAGCCTCATCGCTCGTCTTTTCGGGTATTTCCGTCGCATCTGTCGTGGGCGTTCCTTTGGGATCGTATATTTCGTCGCACTACGACTGGCGCGTTGCCTTCGTTGTTGCAACTGCGCTCGCGGCAGGGGTCTTCCTTCTCCAGTTGTTTACGCTGCCAAAGATAGAGATGGAGCAGGGTGCGAAGCTTCGCGATTTCGTCGGATTGCTGAAGTCGAGAAGAATTGTCGTGATCTATCTTGCGATCATCTTTATGGTTGCCGGACATTTCTCGGGCTACACCTTCGTTGCGCCCTATCTCCGGCAACTCAGCGGCTTCGACTCGAACGCGGTCAGCGGGCTGCTGCTGGCTTTCGGCATTCTGGCGGTGGCCGGAAATTTCCTTGGTGGCGCGCTTGCGGGCCGCAATCTTCACGCCACCGTCTACGGCAATGTGATCTTGTTCCTTGCGTCTTTGATTGGCGTAGCCGCATTCCCTCAGCACATCACGATCGTGATCGTAAGTCTGCTTGCGTGGGCGGTCTCCTGGGGCATGGCGCCGGTTGGCACCCAGCTCTGGCTTTTCAGCGCGACACAACATGCCCCCGAGGCGGCACAAAGCCTGAACACGTCAGTGTTTCAGCTATCGATTACCGTGGGTTCGCTCATCGGAGGCGTGGTGGTGGATCATCTCAACCTGCGCGCCTCCACATGGACGGGCGCGGCGATCCTCATTCTGGCAGCCATCATGGTCACCATAGCGGGACGTCTGGATTCGGTGAAGGCCGAAGCCCGTTGACAGCACTGTTTGATACAGACCGGGCGTGCCCGAACGTCCGTGTCTGACGGTCAGAAACCTAGGCTTGCACGGAAACTTTGCGCGCTTTGCGAACTGCCGGAGCTTTCGCCAATTCCTGGCCAACCTGGCGCGTGGGCCGATATGCAAGACGCTCGCGAACAACCTCGACGACATGCGCGGAGAGCGCCGCGTTGGTTACCAGACGCGATACGGAAATCGCGCCGATGATGGCCGACATCATGAAAAGCGCGTCTGCCTCGGCATCCGCGCTACCATCGGTTGAATGCAACGCGAACTCGATCAGTCGCTCCAATCCGTTGGAAACGCCCTGGCGCGTCACTTCCGCCTCTCGCGCCAGTTCGCTGCCCATCTGAACCACAGGGCATCCGCCCAGCGTGCCGTTTCGATATTCAGAGTTGAGATAGTTCTGGAGATACTTCGCAAATGCGCGCGGTCCGGCTTTCATCGCCGTATGTGCGGCCTCGACGAAAACTTCCATGCTCGAGGAACTCGCCTCGGCGACCAGTTCCTCTTTAGAGGAGAAGTGCCGATAGAACGCGCTATGCGTCAATCCGGCGGCAACCATGATCTCGCCCACGCCGGTCGCGCCGATGCCGCGCTCCTTGAACATCCTCGACGCGGTTTCGACGATGTGCTTACGAGTCTCGGCCTTCTCTGCCTTTGACTTTCTCATGAGGTACTCCTTCCAACTCGAAGCTGATTCAAGTGCTCTGAGGGTACCACAGATTAGAGA
Source organism: Caballeronia insecticola (assembly GCF_000402035.1). Lineage (GTDB taxonomy): Bacteria > Pseudomonadota > Gammaproteobacteria > Burkholderiales > Burkholderiaceae > Caballeronia > Caballeronia insecticola. The sequence continues at coordinate 61,472 of NC_021295.1, read as the reverse complement.
ACATTTCTAAACTAAAAAGTCAACTTGCGAGGTTGGGAGATTCAAATGACTATGGTGAGCAAGGGCGGAAATTCCCGGCACCGGTTGAGGGCGATTGTGCCGGATTGAACTGATCCGACCGACGACATGACAGCCCGCTCCTGCTAGAGCTCGCTTTGCATGTGTCTGAGAAAGGCGCGAACCGTCACCTCGTTTCTCTTGAAGAAAACGGATTGGCTGATCTTTCGCGTAGTGACCAGGCCCGCTCGCTGCAGCACAGCCAAATGCGCGGAAACCGTGGACTGTGCAAGTCCACAACGCTTGTCGATGGTCGATGCCGAGACACCCAACTCGGTAGCAAGCGCTTGATTGCCAAAGTGCGCCTCGGGTTCCTTCAGCCAACTCAGGATCTGTCGTCGCACTGGATTTGCCAGCGCTTTGCAAATCGACTCGACGTGCGCCTTTTCCATGAGATTTAACCGCAACCAGAAGTCCTGTGCCATTGCCGGCGGAAGATCGGACTGCACGTGCGCATGCAGAACGAATTTGTCCTTTTGTGGATTATACTCAGAATCCCGACGATATTGCGTGGTCGGGCATACTCGACGGTTCCGTGCGCATGCGTTTCCATCTGTCCGATGTGGCCCGAGCCTGCATCATCCCGACCCGACTCCACGTGCCGATGGCGGTTCGGCATTCAGTGCCAGCTGCTGTCGCTCATGCAAAACAGTGTGAATCTGCGAGACGACTGCCGCACCCTCTCCGACCCCGGCGGCTACCCGTTTCGTGGATCCTGCGCGGACATCGCCGATGGCGAAGACACCTTCGACGCTCGTTTCCAATATTTGATCGTTATCGTCCAGGCGCCGGTGCGCGCGTGATCCGGTGAGAACGAAACCCTTGTCATCGGTCGTAACGCCGCAGCCCTTCAGCCAGTCGGTATTGGGAACGGCCCCGGTGAACATGAACAGATGCTTCACCTCGAAGGAGATATTTCCGTTGCGAGACCGGCACGAAACCGTTCGCAACCCAACCTCGTCTCCGCCGAGACATGTAACCTCGGTCTCGACATGAAGGGTGACGTTGGGCAGTCGCCGAATCCGGTCGATGAGATAGCGAGACATGCTTTTCTCCAGGCCGCCCGACCGAACCAGCAGATGAACGTGATTGGCGTGAGACGCGAGAAACACGACGCCCTGACCCGCCGAATTGCCGCCCCCAATGACGACGACGTCCGCGCCCTTGCATAGCTTGGCTTCGACAGGCGATGTGCCGTAGAAGACACCTCGTCCAATGAATCGGTCCAGATCCTGAAGATCCGGCCTTCTATACGTTGCACCGGAAGCAATGACCATCGTATGTCCCTTGACGATCGTCTTGTCCCCCAGTTCGATGGCGATAGGCGTTCGGTCGCAATGCAGGTAGTCGACCTGCGAAGGAATGCTGATGTGGACGCCGAATTTCTGCGCCTGCACGAAAGCCCTGCCAGTGAGCGCCTGGCCCGTGATGCCGGTCGGGAAACCAAGGTAATTCTCTATACGTGCGCTGGCGCTTGCCTGCCCACCGGGTCCTCTACTATCGAAGATGGCGACGGACAATCCCTCGGAGGCGGCATACACGGCGGCCGCCAGTCCCGCAGGCCCGGCGCCTACGATCAGCACGTCGTAGACGGACTCCTCGTCGAATCGGGGCAGCCATCCGAGCCTCGTTGCCACCTGGTTTTCATCGGGTGCGCGCAGAACGGTGCCATCGGGGCAGATCACGATCGGAAAATCGGCCTTTGACGCCGATATACGCTCCAGCAGACCGACTGTAATTGGATCGAGGCGCGCATCGATAACCGTATGCGGATAGGCGTTGCGCTGAAGCAGCCTTTGCAGAGAAATCATGCGGGCATCGGCGGTGTCGCCCACCAGGACCGGCCCGCTTCCGTTCTCAATCAACCCGGCCCGCCGGATGATCAATGCCCGGGTAATCTTTTCGCCGATCTCCGCTTCCGTGACGAGAAGGCTACGCAATTCCGCAGGTGCAATGACTATTCCTTCCGTGTCTTCGATTGCGACGCCGTCTCCGAGACAAGGGTGGCCGAACAACTGGGCTATCTCCCCCAGAAAATGGCCCGCATGTTGTTCGATGACGCGGTGTACACGGCCTATCGCATCGCCTCTCGAAACTCGCACCAGCCCTTTGAGGATGATGATCAAGCCCGGACTCGGGTGACCCATCCTGAACAACTCTTCTCCCGCGCTCCATCTGGCTTCCGAGCCGAATGCACGCGCCCGATCCACCTCTCGCGTCGACAAGGTCGGAAACATTTGATGCAATCGGCTCGACAGTGGCGAGAATGCGGCGTCGGATTCGATCGCCTCGATCTCCGCGGCACTATGCTGCGAGATGATGTTGGAGACGTCACCCCGAAGGCGCAGAGACATTGCGGCGGCCTCTTCCAGCGTTGCCGGCAGCGGGGAGGTCGCTTCATCACGACCGGGGAGCCATCGCTGATTAGCCATTCGTCCTCTCAGGGCAGGCGGCATCGCACGGTCAAGTCGCTCGCCGCCATGTCGACCTGCAACGATTCGAGAAAAGCATAGTATGAACTCAAACGCTCAGCCTGTATCTCAGGACGACAATATCATCAGTCTTTTAAACTAAATTCAAAAATAGCATCCTGAACAAGAATTTAATTTCAACCGCGCCGATGCTCCACGGGCCATCTGGATTTCACATATACTCCACGGCATATCAACCCATATCTGAACGGCGGGCAAAAGCATGGATGCTGTAATCGCAGGGTACATTCGAACTCCCTTTACCTTCGCTCGAAAGGGCGCGCTCCGGGAGGTTCGTCCTGACGACCTCGCCGCCGTGGCCATCTCGGCCCTGCTGAAGCAAACGGATATCGACCCCGCTCTCGTCGAAGATGTCCTGATGGGCTGCGCATATCCCGAGGGTGCTCAAGGGAACAATATCGCCCGCATCGCCGCCCTCCTGGCCGGCCTTCCAATCGAAACCGCCGGTGCGACGATCAACCGGTTTTGCGGGTCGTCGATGTATGCGATTCACATGGCAGCAGGACAGATTGCCATCGGTTCGGGCGAGGTCTTCATCATCGCCGGCGTGGAGAGCATGTCCATGGTTCCTCAGGGCGGTTTGAATTTCCTGCCCAATCCGCGCTTCGCCAGTCTCGACAAGCCAGACGCGGAAGTTCCGATTCACGCCTACACGACGATGGGAACAACCGCAGAAAACGTGGCAGCGCGTTTTGGCGTTTCCCGCGAAGACCAGGAACGCTTCGCGTACGAATCACACATGAAGGCTGCGGCTGCATTCGAATCCGGACGGCTCGCGTCCGAAATCGCTCCCGTGGTGCTGAACGACGGAACCATCGTCAGCAACGACGGCTGCATTCGTTCTCAGACCTCGCTGGAAGCGCTATCGAAGCTGAAGCCGGCGTTCGGGGAGAATGGAACGGTTACGGCAGGCACGGCCTCGCCGCTGACCGACGGCGCCGCCGCCCTTCTGGTCACCTCGGAAGACTTTGCGCGCAGACACAATCTCAAGGTGACAGCACGCGTGAGGTCGTCGGCGGTGGCGGGCGTGTCGCCCGAAATCATGGGCATGGGCCCCGTACCCGCTACGCGCAAGGCACTGACTCGCGCCGGCATTTCGATCGACGAAGTCGACGTTATTGAGATCAATGAAGCGTTCAGCAGCCAGGCTCTGGCGTGCATGCGTGAACTTCGATTCGACCCATCCAAGGTCAACCTGGACGGCGGGGCGCTGGCGTTGGGACATCCTCTGGGCGCGAGCGGAGCACGAATTACCGCAAAGGCCGCTCAGATACTGTCACGCGAGAAGAAGAAAATAGCCCTCGCCACGCAGTGCATCGGTGGCGGCCAGGGCATCGCAACCGTGCTTGAGGCTCTGTAGCAGGTTTCGTCGAGGCCGTGGTTATCCGCGGCCTCGACACGCGAAGAAATGCTCGGAGCGTGGCTCGATAAATCGAGCGTGTCGTTTGCGCTCCAACCAGGCCTTGCCGTCCAAGGTGCATGAGCGTCCTAGACCCGGTTCGTGAGCGCTAAGCGCCCTCACCTTCCTCTTCGGAGACGAATGAATGCAGCGGCTCACCGCGCATTCGGCCCGGCCCTGTGGGTTCACGTTTCGAGCCTGATGGTTCTTCGGCGCACTTGAATTCGCCAGCGGCCGTTCCTCGATCTTTCGTCGATCGGATCGCCACGCCATTACGCGCATCGACGATCTCGATGGCAGCATTTTCACCCTGGAAAAGCCACTTATCGCCCCAGTTCGTGAGCGCGACCAGCACCGGCCGAAGGTCCATCCCCTTGGGAGTGAGTCGGTACCCGCATGTGTTCGCGCGTTCCTTGAGTGGAAATCGTTCGAGCACGCCAATTTCGATCATGCGCTCCAGCCGAGAACTCAGAACATTTCGCGCAATACCAAGACAACTCTGCAATTCGTCGAATCGCGCCTTTCCCCGCTCGCACTGCAGGACAATCAGGAGCGTCCACCACTCCCCTACCTCGTCCAGCGCCCGGGCGGCGGAGCTGTCGATGCCATCGAGCCGTTTTCTGTACATGATGGAATCGATACTACCGTAAGTTTCCCGTCGCAACTTACCCGGTTTTTGGGGAACAGCTTCCTGACTCCGATCGGTAGTGTGACGCAACCATTTATCTTATAGTTTTTTCACGAAACGCAATGCGCGCTAAAGCCTCAGGCAATGATCGAGTGGATGCAGATGCATCCGGACAGGTCGAGAGGCTTCGGAAGTTCATGGTCGCGGGCGCAAGCGCGCGCTCGATGAGCGCTATGCATGCTTCGAAGCGATACCTTCGTCTAATTGGAAAGCGCGTGTGGATGTGGCGTAATTCATGTCATCTGCTTGCGCGGACCTCTCCTCAAACTGGATTATTGGTGAAATCCGAAACGATGCCTCCAAAACACGGCGAAAGGTAGGTAGAGGCTTGTACAGACGCGTGATGGACGTCGTCGACAACAATAAAAACACGACCATTCTTCAGGTCATCACCGATCTTCGTTCTGATGACCCGTGGCACATGGCAAGGCATTGCTTCGATCCGGCAGTGCTCGCATCGACAACGGTCTCGGCCATCACATGGGAGTTGATATGTCACCGATGAGAGCAGTCTTCTCCGCGTCGCCATCCTTTGAATCCGTGCACGCCTGGCCATCCGGCGCAATCGGCCAGAGTCCGACTACGCGCCGCTTGGTTTCGTCGAGGATGCGCCCGGCGAGTTCGGGGTCATCGACGATCCGCGAGATGGTAAGCGCGCCGAGCATCGCCGAGAAAGCGAACATTGCAGAGCCTTCATCCGACTCGCCGACCGACGCCATCACACCGATCAGCTCGCAGTATCCACGGGTTGCCGCGCGTCGGGTTTCGATGTCAGCTCGAACCAGTTCACTGCCCATGGCGATCAAGGGACACTCGATCAAGGTGTTCCTGCGATTCTTGTCCCAAAGGTAGGCTTCGAAATGGTCAATGAACGCTTGCTCGCCCGCTTGCGCGGACGCATCGATGGCATCGATGGTCGACTCGATCCCGGCGGCACAGGCCTCTGCTATCAGGTGTTCCTTGGAGGCGAAGTGGCGATAGAAGCCGCCCGGAGTCAGACCGGCGGCCGACATGATTTCCGCCACGCCCGTGGCATGAATGCCGTTGCTTCTGAACGCGAGCGCCGCCGCGCGCACGATGCGCTGACGTGTCTGCGCCGTTTCAGACTTGGATTTCCTCATACGCTTACTCCTGGATGTTCCAACGAAAACGTCTTTCGCCGGAAGTCGCAAAGCGTGCCGAAGATGGCATCGATTGCGCGTCCGGTCATCGGGATCGCCTCTGCGATTCTCTGGAAGTTATCCGATGCCGAGCACGTGCCAAGGTCCTGCGGTTCGGCCAGTCAGCTACCGATCGTTCGATCGAACATCAGTACCGCAACTTCTTTGGCCTTGACATTCTGGATTATACATATTATCTTCCAGCCGGATAGTAAATATTGATCATCTAAACAGACTCGGCCGACACCTTCATCGTTACCAGCCTGTTCACTTCATTGGGATTGCTATGAATGACCGTTTAGACCAAGCCGAGCTAGGGAGCACTGCCCCTGGTGTTTCGGTAAAGCCCGGCACGACGCGTCCAGGCAAAACACGCTGGGTCGGCAAGGCCGTCGCCCTCGCCGTCATTGCCGCGGTCGGCGTGGCGGCCTGGCACCTTCACAAGTCCGGAACGGCGCCTGCTGCCGCGCTTCCACCGACGCCGGTCGCGGTCAGCGCTCCACTGACCCGGGACATCGAAGGGCGGCTCGGGTTTCTCGGTCAGTTTTCGGCTGTCAATCGTGTCGAACTGCGCGCTCAGGTCGGGGGCACGCTCACGCAGATTCACTTCAAGGACGGCGACATCGTGCATAAGGGCGATCTTCTGTTCGAGATCGATCCGGAACCGTACGAGATCAAGTTGAATGAGGCGACTGCGGCACTCGCTTCCGCGAATGCGCGCTCCGCCCTGGCCACGCGCGAGCTCGCGCGCGCTCAGGAATTGCAACGTTCGGATGCCGGCACCGTGCAGAACGTCGATCAGAAGGTAGCTGAACAGCACGCCGCGGAAGCCGCCGTCGATAACGCAAAAGCCCTGATTCGGGACGCGAGGTTCGACCTGGGCCGTTGCAAGATCGTGGCCCCGTTCACCGGCCGCATGGGCACTCACCTCGTGTCGATCGGCAATCTCGTTTCCGGCAGTCGTGCCGGCAGCAGTCCGACGACTTTGCTCGCCACGATCGTTTCGCTCGACCCCATCTACCTCGATTTCGATATGAGCGAGAACGACTTCGCGGCCTTCCAGCGTACGCGCGAGGGACAAACCGGCGCGCTGGCGGATGCGGTGAACATCTCGCCGACGGGTGACGACACCTTCAAGAAGCAGGGAACGCTCAACTTTATCGACAACACCCTTGATCGATCGAGCGGAACGATCCACGCGCGAGCGACGATCCCCAATGCAGATTTCAGTCTGACGCCCGGCGGCTTTGCGCGGGTGCGTCTGGCCACTTCCGCTCCGAAGCCCGCGCTATTGGTGCCGGACGCCGCGGTGCTGGCCGACCAGACGGACCATATGGTCTATGTCCTCGGAAAAGACGATGTGGCAACACCCAAGAAAGTCGAAGTGGGTGACTTGCGTGGCGGATTGCGCGTCATCAAGTCGGGCATCACGGCGAACGACAAGGTCATCATCGATGGCATTCCGGCCGTCAGGCCAGGCGCCAAGGTCGCACCCCACGCGGGCACCATTGAGTTCTCGTCCGAACAGGGCGAGAGCAACGGTGGAGCGAAGTCATGAAACTCACTCACTTCTTTATTGAGCACCCTCGATTTGCGGCGGTGCTCAACATCTTTGCGGTCTTGATAGGCCTGGTGACGATGGTGTCCCTGCCGATCGCCCAGTATCCGAGCATCGTCCCGACGACGATTCAGATCACGACGTCGTATCCGGGAGCGTCGGCAGAAACCATTGCTCGCACGGTGGCGACGCCGCTCGAGCAGTCGATCAACGGCGTCGAGAACATGGATTACATCTCGAGCCAATCGACCGGCAACGGCTCGGTGACGATCACGGTGATCTTCAAGGTCGGTACCGATGCGAACACTGCGCTGACCCTTACGAGCAGACGCGTGGACGATACCTTGTCGCGCTTGCCGGCACCGGTTCAGGCTCAGGGCGTTCAGGTTCGAAAGACGATCCAGGCACTTTTGCTGGGGGTACACGTGTACTCGCCCGACGGATCTCGCAGTCCGGAGTATCTGTCCAACTACATGCTGAAGATTCGCGATCAGATTGCCCGTCTGCCAGGCGTGCAGGATTTTCAGATGTTCGGCGAACGGCAGTATTCCATGCGGATCTGGATCGATCCCGATCGTGCGGCTTCCTACAACATCCGCGCCAGCGAAATCCTGGCGGCCCTTCGCGCGCAGAACGCGCCTGTCTCGGCCGGGGTACTCAATCAACCGCCGATTTCGAGCAAAGGCGCGTATCAGATCAACGTCGAAGCACTCGGGCGACTGACGACGCCGGACGAGTTCAACAACGTCATCGTCAAGTCCGACTCGCAAGGCCGCGTGACGCGTATTCGCGACATCGGCCGCGTGGAGCTCGGCTCTGTCGACTACGGCTCCAAAGCTTATGCGGACCGGTATCCCGGAACGCCATGGTTCGTGATCGCTACCCCCGACGCGAACGTGGTGCAGGTCGAGCACGCGATCTGGGACAAGATGGCGGAGCTCAAGAAGACCTTCCCGCCAGGTGTCGATTACATCAATATCTATGATCCGACAACCTTCGTGGGGCAATCGATCGAAGAAGTGATCGAGACGATCGTGATCGCCATCTTGCTGGTCGTAGGCGTCGTCTACCTGTTCCTGCAGAACTGGCGTTCCACGATCATCCCCGTGATCGCGATTCCAGTTTCGCTGCTGGGCACGTTCACGATTCTTGCGCTGTTCCATGCGTCGATCAACAACTTGTCTCTGTTCGGGTTAGTGCTCGCGGTAGGTATCGTGGTCGACGATGCCATTGTCGTGGTGGAGAACGTCGAGCGGAACATGGCGCTAGGCATGACACCACGCGAGGCGGCGCATCAGACGATGAACGAGGTCTCCACCGCGCTCATTGCCATTGCGCTCACGCTTTGCGCGGTGTTCGGCCCCGCCGCGATGATGGTGGGTATCACCGGCCTCTTCTTCAAACAGTTCGCCATCACCATTGCGGCATCGACCGTCATCTCGTGCTTCGTTTCGCTCACACTGAGCCCGGCGCTCTGCGCCGTGATGCTCAAGCCGCACGACATGGAAAAGACGCACGGCGGAACCACGGCGATCGGACGCATCCACCACGCGATTTTCGGTCGCTTCAACTCGGCGTTCGACTGGCTTTCGAACAAGTATGGGAAGCTGACCTCGCGCATGGTTCGCGCCACGACGGTCATGCTGATCGTCTATGCCGGACTGATCGGCGCCACGGGTCTGCAGATGTCGAGAATGTCCACGGGCTTCATTCCGGAACAGGACATTGGTTACCAGATCATCGTGGTGTTGTTGCCACCGGGGTCGAGTCTTGAACGAACCGACAAGATCGTTCGCCAGGTCAACGATATCGCTTTGAAAACGCCGGGCATCGACCACACCTCGCCTGTGACGGGATTCGACGTCACCACCAATACCATCGCGCCCAACGTCGGAACGGTGTTCACAGGGCTTCCTTCGCTCTACGGAAAGCATGTGAAGGGCGTTACCGCGGCAACGATGCTGGTCAAGCTGCGTGAGCGTCTCGCCGGTATCAAGGATGCCACGGTGATCGTCATCAACCCGCCGGCGGTACAGGGTCTCGGCTCGGCAGGCGGCTTCAAGCTGATGCTCGAAGACCGTGCCGGCCTCGGGCCGCAAGCGCTGGCTCAGGCTGCGAATGCGCTCGTCGCTGCCGCGAACAAGGACAAGACCTTCGGTGGGGTGTTCACGCTCTATAACGCCGGCGCGCCTACCGTGTTCGCAGACATCGATCGCCTGAAGGCGGAGAAAGTCGGACTCACTCCAACCGATGTCTTCTCCACGATGGAGCTCTATCTCGGCTCACAATACGTGAATGACTTCAACTACTTCGGGCGCACGTATCAAGTGCGGGTTCAGGGAGACGAGTCATTCCGTCAGACGCCGGAAGACCTCGGGCGACTGAAGGTGCGCAATGCCGACGGAGAAATGGTGCCCATCAGTTCGGTGGCCAGTTTCAAGGCCACGACCTTGCCGTATCGCGTACCTCGCTACAACCTGTACCCCGCGGCTGAAGTCATGGGCGGAGCCGGACCCGGCTATTCCTCGGGTGAAGCGATGGACCGAATGGAGCAGCTCGCGGAACAGGTGCTGCCTAACGGCATCGCGCTCGAATGGACCGATCTTGCTCACCAGCAGAAAGAGCAGACCATGTCGCCTCTCGTGATCTTCGCGGCATCGGCGTTGTTCGTGTTCCTGGTGCTGGCGGCCCAGTATGAAAGCTGGACGACACCGCTTGCGATCGTGCTCATCGTTCCGATGTGTCTGCTTGCGGCCGCGATCGGCCTCGACATACGCGGAATGCCAATCGACATTCTTGCGCAGATCGGATTCGTGGTGCTTGTCGGGCTCGCCGCCAAGAACGCGATTCTCATCGTCGAGTTCGCAAGGCAACGTCAGCAAGAGGATGGCGTCGGCGCCGAGGACGCGGCTACGCACGCGGCTCATGTCCGGCTGCGTCCGATTCTGATGACGTCGTTTGCATTCATTGCAGGCGTGGCGCCCCTTGCCATTGCCTCGGGTGCGGGCTCGGAAATGCGGCAGTCGCTTGGAACGACCGTCTTCTTCGGGATGATCGGCGTGACCATCTTCGGTCTCGCGTTCACACCCGCGTTCTACGCGGCGGTGCGCAAAATGGCCACGCGAGGCGCCGACTCAACCTCTCCCAAACTTGAAAGCGGAGAAGCCAAATGAGGCACTTTTTCGCTAGAACATCGAAGGCTGTCATCGGTAGTCTGATCATCGGCGCGGCGCTCGCGGGCTGCGCTGTCGGACCCGACTACGTGGCCCCGAAAACGGAAATGGCACCGTTCCATAACACCGAAGCGGTGGCAAACCGGCAAACGACGCTGGCGGCGCCCAAGCTCGATACCTGGTGGACGGGGTTCAATGACCCAATGCTCGAGAAGGTCGTACAGCGGGCATTGGATCAGAACCTGACCTTGCAGGCATCCATTGCGAGAGTCGCACAGGCTCGCGCAGCGGCGCAGGCCGCGGGCGCCGCGTTGCTGCCCACGGTTGATGCCGGCGCATCCTACACGGCGCTGCACCAGAGTACCCAGAGTCCCCTTGGTTCTTTGGCAAGCGCTTTCCCGAACTACAGCCGCGACCAGAAGGAATACACGGTCGGTGCGACAGCCAGCTGGGAAATCGATCTCGCTGGCGGGCTGCGGCGCGCCCGGGCCGCAGCGGGCGCCGAGGAACAAGCGGCCGAGGCGGCTCAGGTAGGCACGCGCATCACGGTCGCCGCGGACGCCGCCGATGCCTACATGCAGATCCGGGGACTCCAGTCGAGACTTCTGGTCGTGCAGGATCAGATCGATACCGACGCGCATCTGCTGGAGCTCGTTCAGGCTCGCAAGAAAGCCGGCGCCGCGACGGAACGCGAAGTCGCGCAGGCGCAGGCGCTGCTCCGGCAAGCGCGGGCCAGCATGCCGGAACTGCGCGTCAACCTCGAGGCCCAGTTGAACCGCCTCGACGTGTTGATGGGTGTGCAACCGGGGACCTACGCGGCCGAACTCAACGCCACGAACCTGGCAGTGATCCCCGACGTGCCGGCAATCGGCACTGGCGATCAGCCGGTCGACGTGTTGCGCCGGCGTCCTGACATCATTGCGGCCGAGCGACATCTGGCGGCGTCCAACGAGGAAATCGGAGTAGCGCTGTCGGACTACTATCCGAAGATCTCGCTATCTGGCGCACTGGGATTCGACAGCATCACCACCAACCATCTGTTCAGCGCGAAAGCGTTCCAACCGATTGGCAGTGGTGCGCTGCGGTGGCGCCTGTTCGATTTCGGCAAGGTCGATGCCGAGGTCAAGAACGCGCGCGGTGCATATGCGGAAGCGTTGGCGCAATACCGGGAGGCGGCCCTCAAGGCAACCGAGGACGTCGAGAACGCCTTCGTCACGCTGTCACAGACGGAGCTCCGTACGCAGGAACTGCAAGAGGAAGTCAATGCGCTGATCCGAGCCCGCGACCTCTCGGAGAAGGCATACCGCGCTGGCTCGATCACGCTGACCGACGTGCTCGACGCGGATCGGCAGCTGCTCCTCTCGCGCGACGAACTCGATGCGTCGAAGGCCGATGCGGCGCGAGCGGCGGTCAGGACGTTCCGTGCGTTGGGCGGTGGCTGGAACGCACCGGTGCAGGTTGCCCAAGCTCAAGCGAACTGACGCATCCGAATCGCTCGAACGTGCCCTTCACCTGCAAAAAGCCACCAACGGATGGCTGGTACGTGGATATGAACATCCCGGACCCGCCATTCAGCCCGTAGCGTCTACGGGCCAGGTGACTGCCACGCTTTCCTCTCTGCCCAAAAAAAGCCCCATCTCGACGTGTCTTCGAGATGGGGCTTTATAGCGATGCAAGAATGCAGCATCGCTGTCTGTTCAGGCTGCGCAACAGCTTACGTAAAACTCTGACTCCGGATCGCGGGCGGCAGCGGATGACGCGATGAGGCGAAAGTCGGCGTCATTGGTGTATTCGGATTGTTGGGCACCCTCGTCCACGCCTTCATCTGTGCAATCGGGTCTGCGCTCTCGATCACATCATATCCCGCGCTGGTCAATCGATACTCGGCGGGCGTGGTGCATTCGGTAACGAGACCCATGTCCTTCAACAGCGCCAGATGCAGCCTGACTTCGGGCCAGCCGAACCCTTCCGCCTTTCCCGCCCCATTTTCAATGTCCTTACAACACTGTGTGGGGCTTGCGTGATTCTGCATGAAAGAAAGTATCGTTGTGAGCAGCTCGACATTCCTACGCATTTCGACCTCCGTGGTTAGGCCAGGGTGCTCTCAGAATATCAGCGTTCCGCCGACGATGCACTTGAACCCTGCCGGAAGCCGCCGTAGATAAGGGAAAACTCCTAGCTTACGCCCGACTTCCACATTAAACGACGCCAAACTGAATCTTCCGGCTTCTCGGCGGCCGCGGCGCCGATCAATCTATCCATTTTATGGGGAACAGCTTCCTGATTCCGGTTAGTAGTCGATCGCGGGCGATTTGCATATAGTTTCTTTAAGCAACTGACATCGAAGCGATTCCGCCTTGTGGGTTTGAATTGATCGATGATCGCTGTGATGTTCGGCTTCAATACTTCCGCGGCCCATGGCGGCATTTCGATTGACGGATCCCCGCTGTTCGGCTCCGGAGAAGCGATACCTTAGTCTAATTGAGAAGGAGGATCGGATGTGGCGTAATCGGAAGCGTCAGCGTAGCAATCTGTCCGCAGCCATCCTCCGGCCTTTCTCGCCACACCAGCTCGATCACACGAACGGTATCAGTCGCCGAATATCGTTTCAGCAATGCATGCTGTAACGACTTGGCACTTATCGTTAAATCATCTGAGGCAAGCATATGTCTAGCGCAAGCAATTTCCGCAAGCTGCACGATAACTCCACTCCTCTCCTGCTTCCGAACGCGTGGGACGCCGGGAGCGCGCGGCTGATCGAGGCGCAAGGTGCGCAAGCCGTCGCAACGACCAGTGCCGGCTTTGCATGGGCGCTCGGCTATCAGGACGGGCGGATTCTCCCGATGGCAGAAGTAACCGGATCCGTACGCCGCATCGTAAGAGTGTTGAAGGTTCCGCTCACGGTCGACGTCGAGCATGGCTATTCCGACAGCCCGGAGGCGGTTGCGAAGAACGTCATGGGACTCGTCGAACTCGGTATCACGGGCATCAACATCGAAGACGGGCGCGACGATGCGTCCCTGCTCGCTGCCAAGATCGAGGCGATCAAGAATGCGGTTTCGAAAGCCGGTGCGGATCTGTTCGTCAATGCGCGCTCTGATGTGTTCCTGGCAAGCCTGGTGGACAAAGCCGCTCGGCCGCACGAGGCCATTGCCCGCGGAAATCTTTATGCGTCCGCGGGCGCAGATGGCCTGTTCCTTCCGGCACTCATGATTCCGTCCGAGATCGAAGAAATCAGCAAGGCAGTCCGGTTGCCGCTCAATGTCATGGCGGTGCCGGGACTCCCGGATGCCGCCACGCTTGGCAAGCTTGGCGTCCGACGACTGAGCGCCGGAGGCGGGGTCTCGCAAGTCGTCCTCGGCAAGGCAAAGGCCCTGGTTCAGGACTTCTTGAAGCACGGCCGATCGGACGTGCTCAATGACAACCCGTTGCCGTATGGCGAGGCGCAGGGCCTTTTCGCCAACTTGCCGGTCAACTAAGCGCGGCGCACCGTCCGGCCGTCATCGCTTGCGCATGGCGCGGAGCACAGGACAACGCGCAACGGGACGGTCCGGATCGACGTGGCGCACGGCTCCAGACGTCGATGTCCATGCAATTGCATGACGATCCAGAACACTTCCGGCGACTTACCGGACGCAACGATATTCCACTCTCAACCGAAAGGAAACGCCGATGTCAAAGTCAATCTCTGCTGCCGATGCGGGTACGTTTGCCATCGGTGGCGACCTGGTCGTCAACCGCTTGGGATTCGGCGCGATGCGCATCACCGGACCCGGCATCTGGGGCGCGCCAGCCAATCACGACACTGCAATTGCGACGCTCAAGCATCTCTCCGAAGTTGACGTCAACTTCATCGATACAGCCGACTCGTACGGACCGTACGACAGCGAGTATCTGATCAAGGAGGCGCTGCATCCTTACAAAGGCATGGTCATCGCGACCAAGGGCGGGCTCACCAGGCCGGGGCCGGATATCTGGTTGCCGCTTGGTCGGCCGGAATATCTCAGGCAATGCGTAGTGACGAGTTTGAGGCGTCTTGGCGTGGAACAGATCGATCTCTGGCAATTGCATCGCGTCGATCCGAAGGTGCCGCGCGACGAACAATTCGAAGCCGTTGCGTCCATGCAAAAGGAGGGTTTGATCCGTCACGTGGGCCTCAGCGAAGTGCCGGTCGATGACATCGAAGCCGCACAGAAGCACTTCAAAGTGGCTACCGTTCAAAATCAGTACAACCTCATCGATAGAAAGAGCGAGGCGGTGCTGGACTATTGCGAGCAGCATGGAATCGGCTTCATCCCGTGGTATCCCCTCGCCGCTGGCGAACTTGCAAGACCGGGCTCGATCGTCAGCACGATCGCCATCGAACACGGCGTGACGACCGGAGCCGTTGCGCTTGCGTGGTTGTTGAGACGCGCCAAGGTCATGATCCCGATTCCGGGAACGGGTAGCGTCGATCACCTCGTCGAAAACGTCGCCGGTGCGAGCGTGAAGTTGACGGATGAACAGTTCGATGAACTGGACCGGCAAGGTCGAAGGATCTCGGCGATCTGAGAACCTGGCTACGCACGGAGATGGCCTCGCAAAGCCGAGCGACCGACGTCACCCGAATGCGCTACCGCGCTGACGGCGTGTCTCAGAGAAATTCCACAAGGAGGACGACAATGCTTCAACTACGCCCAAACTGCGAGTGCTGCGCCAAAGACTTGCCGCCCGCTTCTCACGATGCGCGCATGTGCACATTCGAATGCACATTTTGTTCTGATTGTGCCGATAACGTGCTGAATGGAATCTGCCCGAACTGCGGAGGCGACTTGGTTGCACGTCCGATCCGGCCCGATGCAATGCTCGCTAAACACCCCGCCTCGGTCGAACGCGTCTTCAACGCGAATTGCATGGCCGAGCATGGTGGGGCCGCTCAGCGAAGTTAGATCGGATCTTGTGCTCGCGTTCTTGAGCAGGCTCGCTTGTCCGGTTGAAGATGCATGCGGGCGTTTCTCGCTTCACTGATCGGGAAGCGCTCCTTACGCGACATCCCTCGCGAGATCCAGCAGCCTTCGGTCAAGTCGGATCGACGGAAACATGGCGAACTACTCTGCAAGAGACCACCATGAAAGATGAAAGATATGGTTTGGCGCTGATGCGCACGGCTCGTTACATGACGCGCGTGTATAACCGACATCTCGCCGGCATCTCGCTGACCATCAGCCAGCACGGCATTCTCGAGGCGGTCGGCGGGCGGGGGCCGATTGCCCATCAGGATCTCGCCGATACCTTGGTGATAGAGCGCTCCGCGCTGCAGCGATCGCTCCAGCCGTTGATCCGGGCCGGGTTCATCGAGTCGACCAAGGATCCGGAGCAGAAGAAGCGCCTGCTCTACCGACTGACCGAAGATGGAGCAGGACGTCTGCAAAGCGCGACGGCTTGCGTCAGCGCTGCCGAAGCTGAACTGGACCAGTTGCTCGTGAGATCCGACTTTTCGATTCACGCGTGCGCGACTTTGCCCGCGTTCAAGTCGCTGGTCGAAAACGTCGACGAGGAGATGGCGGCGGAATAGCCCGTGATCGACGCGCAATTCTCGGAAAATGGACGTAAGTTACACCCACGCGTCGAGCGTAAGCGCGTATGGCCACGGTATGCATCATGCCTCGGCCGTTGAATCGGGTAAGACCAGACGTCTTCCGGGCGCCTGACGTTAAGGGTCGGCCAGCATCGTTCGCTGCGTCGCCACCAGAAGACGTTCGAGTCTCCGCGTGGCGTCCACTACGGCTGAGAAGCGGACACACCTCAACTGACGATCGTGTTCGTCGATTACGGCGACCAGCCGCTCGAAGAGCGAGTCCGGGACCATCCAGTCAACCGTCGACTCGGCTCGATCCAGCACGCCAAGCAGCATCGCCTCGGTTTGACGCAGATAGCACGGCTGGAGTTGACCAAAGCCCGCCTCAGTGAGGAAGCTCGTCAGTAACACCGACCGCGCCAACAGCGTTATTTCCCGCTGTCCTCCGTTCTGCGCAAGCACGGCCCGCAACGCGTCTCTCATCCTTCCAATCAATTCGTCAGCATCTTCTCGCGGCATCGGCAGCATCGATGCTTTTGACATGCGTATACGAGGGATGGGATGGTCTTTACCGGGTCTCAAGGCGTTTCAACCCACGCTTCATATCGACAATATAAATGTTATCAGCGAGGCTCTGTTCTTGCAGTTGACCTTAAGGTCTATCTTGATTCCATTTTTAATTTTCCGTCGCATTTAACGCCCTAGCGATTCAGTGCGTCCAGTCGAAGATGCCGAGAGTAAATCACGGGTCTGCGATGAAAACGCGGCGCGACGAGTCATCCTGGCATGCACTTCGAGACTGGTCCATGCACCCCGCTGCCGTTGGTTTCAGGGTGGCACACGGCGCTCGCCTTCTGAGCGCAATGGGACTCCGTGGGGTAGCCCTTACTCTATCGTCAAGCCGTCGCCGGACTCGTCCGGCATCCGGAGGCGTCTGGGCACTTTAGACGCATTGAAAATGCCCCTATAATCTGACGATTTTGAAAACTTTATGATGCGCCCCTAGTTATTTGACGCATCATGGCTGCAATTCTCGCCCAGGACCTGCGAGAATGGGCAATGTGGATTATCATGTTTCACTACAGCCGGTTGCGCTGAGGAGAGTAAATCATGGGGTATTCCCAAGCAGAAAAGGCTGAGTCGCATCAGCGAATTTTAGACGTCGCCTCACGGCGCTTTCGTGAACTCGGTCTCGAAGGTATCAGTGTCGCGGACGTGATGAAAGAAGCGGGAATGACGGTTGGCGGCTTCTACAAGCACTTCGCCACGCGTGACGACCTGGTAGTCGAGGCCATGGGGGCTGCCTGCCAGGAAATGGAAGACTCGGTGCTGACCGCTCAGCCTACGCTCAAGAAGAGCATTCAGGCCTATCTTTCGGAAGACCACCGCGATGACTTTGCCAACGGATGCCCGATCTCGTCGTTGATCAACGATATCGCACGAAGCACCGAAGACGCGCGCGAAGTCTACGCCGAACGACTCGAAGCCAGCCTGGCATCTTTGGAGGGCAAATTGCCCGAGGAAACCGAGGGAAGCAAGCGAGCGAAGGCAATCCTCATATACAGCGCCATGGTTGGCGCTTTGGGCCTGGCTCGCGCCGTCCCGGATCCCAAGCTTTCTCGCCAGATCTTGAACGCCGTCTCTTCGGAGTTGATCGCGCTGTTTGCTTCGCGAAAGAGCGTGACGTCGGCCGCATAGGGATCAGGCGCTTTTTGTCGTGGTTGTTAGTGTAGATACACATATATCCGGGACAATTGCGCGCGGGCTGCGAAGACATTGGTTGGCTGCAGCCTGCGCTCGTCACCCCCGGTCAAATTCCGGCATCCGCAGCCATGTGAATCAATTCCGCGAGTGACGCGGCCTCCATCTTTCGCATCACCTGACCTCGATGTGCCTTGACCGTGATTTCGGTGATGCCGAGATCCTGACCGATGTCGCGGTTCAACTTCCCTTGCATCACCAGAGACATGACCTCGCGTTCACGCCGCGTCAGATCACCGTAGCGCCTTCGTATGCGGGTCTTGCGGCACTCGTTGCGCACCAAAGTCTTACTGCGTTCGACCGCTGACTTGACCGCATCGAGCAGCGCTTCATCGTCGAACGGCTTGGTCAGGAACTCCACGGCGCCTGCCTTCATCGCTCGAACTATCGTTGGCGGGTCTTCGCTGCCGGTCAAAAAGATGATCGGCATGGCCGGCCGGTCGACCACCAGCGCGCTCTGCAACTCGAGGCCGCTCAACCCCGGCATGGCAATGTCAAGAATGACGCAGCCCGGGCCTTGAATGGGAGGATGTTCCAGGAACGAACTCGCGCTGCTGAAGGTCTTGACGTCGAAGCCCTCGTGCCGCATGAAAGGCTCGAGCGACTCGCGTATGGAAATGTCATCGTCGACAATGAAGACCATGGGTGGCAAGACCGTCGGTCGCGCCGATGTCCCGGTGTTTACGTCTGCCGATGTCATGTTCATGATCTTCACCAAGTTGTTGAAATCAATTCCCTTCGCCTCTCTTACCTGCCTCCAGTAACGCGTTGTATAAATCCTCGTCACTGAAAGGTTTGTAAAGACAAGCTACCGCATGCTCGGCAACCACGTCCATGCGATAAATGTTCCGGTCGTTAGCCGTTATGAATATGACCGGGATGAAGATGCCCCTCGCCCTCAGGGTCGATGCCAATTCGGGTCCGCTCATGCCCGGCATCTTGATGTCCAGGATCAGGCACTTCGTCTTTTCCACCGATCCGGACTCAAGGAATTCCTCCGCTGACGCGAATGCGCAAGGCTCGAACCCCATCTCCCACAAGAGATCGGGTAGCGACTCTCGCACCGACTCGTCATCATCGACCACAGATACAAGTAGCCGCTTTTCCATGGAGCAGTCCCATCGCGAGCAGACCGGAGGCGCAGATCGGCGATAAGAAATGCCGAGTCGCCGCTGCGTTGCAGTCATTCAATACGTCGTTCTTTCCGGGAAGCACTGATGAAGATAGCCCGCACTGGTTCTTTCGCCTATCAGACTAAAGTATTGGTTTCGGCCGTTCCGGCTCGACTTCGCTGGCCTCGTTTTCGTTGCTCGACGAAGACTGACACGGAATCGAGAATCCGAACGTCGCTCCGCGTCTTTCGTTCGAGCTCGCCCAAAGATCGCCGCCATGGGCTCGCACGATCCATCGGCTCACCGACAGCCCGATGCCCATGCCATCCTCCTTCGTACTGTAGAAAGGATCAAACAGCTTGTCGATCGCACCGGCTTCGAACCCGACGCCTGAGTCTTGCACCGTGAGATGTGCGCGACCTTCCTTGTAAAGGCTTTCGACGATGACGATTCGCGGCCCCGAACCGTCCGCCATCTTGATGGCATCGATCGCGTTCCGTACGAGATTCATGAGGACTTGCTGCAGCTGAATCCTGTCTCCCTTGACCAGCGGGATTTGACGGTCGTGCAGTTCCCTCACCAGAATTCGATTCTTGCGAACCTCGCTCTGGATGAGTTCGATCACTTCATGTGTCGCGGAGCGAAGATCCCACCAGCTCGCGTTGATTTCCTTGTGACTGAACAATTCTCTCAACCGGCAAATCACTGCGGCCGCCCGCTTTCCGTCACGTATGGTTCGCCTTGCCGTCTCTACCGCGCCATCCACGTTCGGCGGCACGCTGCTCAACATTCGCAGACACGTGTTGGCGTTTGTGAGGATGCCCGCCAGCGGCTGGTTCACCTCATGCGCTATGGACGCTGTAAGCACTCCCAGGCTGCTGGCCCTGACCGCTTGCGCGAGTTCCACGCGCGCTTGCGTGAGCGCTTCGGTTGCAAGGTGCTGCTCGGTTACGTCCTGAACCGTGCCGATGTATTCGATTTTCCCGGTCGGACCCGTCGTATCGTAAATGCAGTAGTGCAAGTACTTGGTCGATCCGTCCGGCATGAGAATTCGAAGTTTCTCCTCGAAATTCTTCCCTCCGCGTTTTTTCTGACTGATTCCATCGAAGACGAAAGGTTTGTCGTCAGGATGCACGCGTCCTTCGATCATGGATCTGTCGACCCGCGTTCCAGGTTCGAATCCAAAGATGCTGTACAACTGGTCACACAGCGTCACGGAGTTCGAACCCGCATGCCAGGAGAAAATCCCTAATCCGGTGAGCCGTTGCGCCTCTGCCAACAACGCTTCGCTGCGTCGCACACACTCTTCGGCAAGCTTGCGATCATGGATGTTGATACTGGTGAGATACCATCGCTTGATTACGCCGACCTCATCGCGCATCGCGCTCGCTCTCAACCAGAACCAGCGGTAATCACCGTCCTTTCCCCTGAATCGCACTTCGGTTCCGACATCGTCTTGCTCCGCCATGCTGAGCACGGTGCGCCAATGTTGGGTAACGCGTTGCAGATCATCATGGTGGAGCGCGCTCATCCATCCCCAGCCACCACTCTGGGCGGGCGTAAGCTCAGTGTATTTGTACCACTGGTCATTGAAGAAATCGGCGTCGCCCGTTGTCCGGCATGACCAGATCAGCATGGGAATCGTGTTGACGATAAGACTCAGCCGCTTCTCACTGGCGGCCCAGTTCTCTTCGGCACGCTTTCTGTCCTCGATGTCGGTCCCCGCGCCATACCAGCGCACGATTTCTCCCGAGGCATCGTGAAATGGCTCGATACGCAGCAGGAACCATCGATAGATCCCGTCATGGCGGCGGATTCTAACTTCGGCTTCGCTCGGTTGCCCGGAATGGAGAGACTCGCGCCACTTCTCCATGCGGTGCGCCAGGTCGTGGGGATGCATGGCCTTTTGCCAGCCCCATTGCCGCGATTGCGCGGCGCTCATGCCGGTATATTCGCTGTGGAACCTGTTTAGAAATTCACATGTGCCGTCGGGAAAACTGCTCCACGCCATGATCGGCACCAGGTCGAACATTTGCCGCAGGCGCTGGTCCCCGCGCCCCTTCACGTACCGGTTGCGCGCCGGGACGGGAGCCATGTTCCGCCGGCCATGAAACTGATCGACGAGCAGACCTTCCTTGGCCGCCAGCGCAACCGAGCTTGTGCCGCCCCGCGCCACCGCCCGGGCAAAGCTCACGCGCGCCGACCGATGACTCAACTCGTCGCGGATATCCTTCTCTATTTTTCGTGCGGTGAGTCGAAACGCGAGCACTTCGGTCGCGTCACGCGCATGCTGCGATCCGGCGTCGACGACGAATACACCTCGCATTGCGCCGATGTTCAGTTTCGCCTGGAAAATACGCGAAATGACTTCGCCGCGGGGGTTGCGCGCCGGGTACGCTGAAGCGTCCTCCGTCTCCAGGAAGTCGACGAAAGATTGTCGTTCGCCGGTCGCGGCAACACGATCGCCCTCTGTTCCGTGCTCCACGATCTCGATGAACCGACCACCTGAGGCGTTCTCTACTCGGAGCGCTACCAGATCGACCTTGAATGCTTCGATCAGACACCGGAACAATGTCCGAAGGGCATCGGCCATATCCCCGCCTGGATGCGGACTCGACGGAAGAAGCATCTCCGCCAGCTGATCGAGACGATCTGCTGATCTGACGTCAGGATTGAGGCGCGGCTCTCCCGAGGATTCGCCACCAAGCCGGGGTTCATCCCGAAGCGTGAACGCGGTCTCCGGCCGACGGGTCTCGACCGATTGCATGGCTACCTCTCTGTTTGTGCGTCGCGACATTTCAAATTCCTTCCGGAAATGTGTCCGACCATCCCTGCGATACGATTACGATGGCTGTGCCGCCGTCCGTAGCATGTTTGCTCCCTCGCTCAACTGGCTCAGAGGATCGCCTGTTCTTACCGGCCGATCCGTCTGAAAATTCGCAGGCGCATCGGGGAGTACCAACCGACATGGTTTTCCCGCGCTTAGAACGCATTGGCAGCTTGCAAAACCATCTTACGCCAACAGAATCAAGATAACAGCTATCCTCTACTCGTAAGAATACGCTCCGCTTATGCTTTTGGTTTTGCTCCATACTCGGTAGAATAGTCCGAATAGACGATAGATGCCGAGCTTTCCCGCCTTATCGTTTCGATGGGCAACACAAGAAAAGAATCGGTCGTCACGCATGCAAGCGGGCGGCTCTCCGTACGGTTTCGAATCAATACTGTAAGTATTGTCGAAACACCCCTTTATTTCCTTGTGATCCGCTGAAAGCTTCTTAATTGTGAGCTTAGATGCAAGATGAAGGTCATAGGGGTGCTGCTATTCGATGCAGGCGGTCGGACTAAAGCTCGCCGAGGCGCGTGAGGCTCCTTGAGATGCCTCCTCCGAAACGTTGTCACGGCTGTTTGCCTATTGAGATGCCGGATGAAGATCGGTGAATTCGAAATCTTGCGCGAGACGCGTCAAGTGCTGCGCCGCGGCGAGAGGTTGCCCATCAGTAGTTCCGGGTTCGATCTCCTGCAGTTGCTTCTCGATGCAAATGGCGAACTGGTTTCGACCGAAGAGATACTCGGCAAGGTATGGCCCTGCACGGTCGTCGACAAGAACAACATCCAGGTCCACGTCTCCAAGCTCCGTCGAATGCTCGGCGAGCATCGCGACCTGATTCAGACCGTCTCCGGTCGCGGCTATCGAATCTCGATGCAACCTTACGCCTTGAACGAGCGTTCATCTTCGGGCATGCCTTCAACCGGAGCCGATCTTACACAAACCGGCTTCGTGCTTCCCGGGGTGCAGGGTCGGCTTTTTGGTCGCGAACGGTGCATCGGCCGGCTGCTCGATGCCTTCGATCGAGATGAGTTGCTTGTCACGCTTGCCGGGCCGGGAGGGGTGGGAAAGTCGCGACTGGCAATCGAAACCGCGGGCAAACTTGTCCATGATCGCGGTGTTCAAGTGGCCCATGTCTCACTCGCTGACGCCTCCACTCAAAAGAGTGCATATGATCTCATCGGCGCGGCACTCGAAACGCTCGGTTCGGCCGCACTGCTCAAACGCACGGACAATGGGCCCGATAAAATCCTGATACTCGATGATTGCGATCGATCTCACGATGCGGCGCTTCAGGCAATCCGTGACAGCAGCACGTTCAGGCACGAGACTCGCACCGCACTCCTCCTCACGACGCGTGCGCCTCTCAATGCGTCGATGGAAACAGTCATCCGGGTACCCGCCCTTTCAGCCTCGGCTTCGAACGGCGAACCGAACGACGCGGTCGAGATGTTCATCTCGCGAGTGCAGACGCTGTCGCCAGATAGCGAAATCGGCGACGACTTCGCCACCAAGGCGCACACGATCGTGACGGAGATGGACGGCCTTCCGCTCGCCATCGAACTCGCTGCTCGTTACACTGCGATGCTCGGCATCGATTCCGTCTGCTATCTACTGGAGCGCGACATCCCCCTTCCGTCCCACGGGGTCCGGCGCATGGTCGAAAGCCGCCATGGCTCGCTCGACTCGACGTTCCTGTGGACCTGGGTCGAACCCAGCCACGCCGACCGTGATGTATTAATGAAATTCATCGACGCGGAAGCGGATGCGCTTCGGCTTCAGGAAATAGTCGATGCAACCAGGCGCTCTCTTGAAGTCGTGATCGCGGCGCTGGACCGGCTTGTAGATAGATGCCTGCTTCTTCGATCGCTCCATGGCGCCACCGTGACATATCGCATGCCACGCACCGTCAAGCGCTTCTTGCGCCATCGAGGCGTATTGCCGCCCGCAGATGCCCCAAAGCGCGACGCTCGCTAGACTTCACGAGCGAGCCCCCGCTTTTTTTCGCGTTCGCTCGCTTCTGGCGATGACTCTCCACAGTCGACAACCCTCGCGGCACGCGCTGGCCGCCAAAACCAGTCACAAGCAATTTTCAAAGCCCGACCACCTTGAACAGAGGCGTTCACGGAAGTCCTTCCTGAGCGCGGGAACATTTCGCCACTCGTGACGCGCCAGCCATCGCGTGACACGCGATCGTCAGATGGATGTCGATCGCCCTCCAGATGTCAATTCTTCACTGCGTGTCGCATCGAAAAGCTGGAAATCGCACGAGCGCGGTATCACGTCAGCCGTATTTTAAAAAGTTAGCTAAGAAAGCTGAAAATCCTTAAAATTCGATGCTGTCGTTATCGCGCTGCGAAACGGCCAGATATGCCATCTCGGCGCGCCGTCTCGCACCAGATCCGTGCGGCCCCCATGTATCTGCGCGATGACAGAAGCGCGGTCTCGATCAAGGACGACGGCACGACCTGAAGCGTCGGTCCATGCACCCGAAAAGAGAGTTGTGTCACTAACGCTTCGCGGCCAGGACGCCGGATGATCAATGTTGGTCCCTTGCAGGTGTGCCTTACCGAGCGAACGGTTTTCCGGCAGGACGTCCCGTGCTCGTTGAGCAGCCGCGCCTTTGCGATCCTCGAGGCGCTCATCGCGTCGCGCGGCACGGTGATCTCGAAAGACAAGCTTCTCGAACATGCCTGGCCGAAGCGAATCGTCGAAGAGAACAATCTGCAGGTTCATATTGTTGCGCTCCGGCGGGCGCTGGGGCCGTCCCGCGATCTGCTGAGAACGGTTTCAGGCTTGGGCTACATGCTTTTGCCCCAACCGGACACAGCATCTTCAGAGCGCCTCGCGCGATCCAGCGATCTGCCGCCAGTCGACAGGCTCTTTGGACGAAGTTCGGCCGTCCATGAGGTCCTCAGTTCCTTCGAGTCGAGCCAGGTTGTTACGCTGACCGGTGCCGGAGGCATCGGGAAGACCAGCCTTGCGCTCGAAATCTGCCATCTTCTCGACTCCGCTTTCCCCTGCATCCGATTCATCTCTCTTGCTCCTCTGCAGAGCGATCGCCATTTGAAGGAAGCGCTGCTGTCCAGTTTTTCGGACGTGCTGAAGGGAAGCGTCTTGTCGGTGGAAGAATTGGCGCGGAAACTACGCGACTTCCCATGTCTGATCATTCTGGACAACTGCGAGCACTTGATCGAAAGCGCCGCATACGTCACTCAAACACTGACGTTGGGCAACCCGTCGGTACGCGTACTGGCTACGAGCCGCGAACCGCTGCAAATTCATTCAGAGAGGGTGTACGCGGTACCCACACTTGCCTGCCCCGCGCCCTTGGCGCCTCAGGCAGAGGTCGTGGAGACCGATGCGGTGAAGCTCTTTTTGCATCGGCTACGTCGCTCGTCCGCCGAGTTTCAGATCGACGAATCCAGCCTGGGTCTTATCGGGGAGATCTGTAGACGCCTCGAAGGTTTTCCGCTCGCTATCGAACTCGCGGCGGCAAGATCCGCTGCACTGGGATTGGACACGGTGCGCATGCACCTGGACGACCGGTTCGCGATTCTGAGAGGCGGTTCCCGGGATCTTCCACCGCGACATCAGACATTGCGCGCCGTGTTCGATTGGAGCTACAACCTGCTGTCGCCCACGGAGCAGATGTTGTTTCGGCTGACCGGCATCTTCGTGGACGGGTTCTCGCTGGAAGCAGCGAGCGCGCTCATGACCCGGCGCGGCGTGTCCGAGGCCGAGACCGTTCAGGCGCTGGCCGGGCTTGTCACGAAGTCGCTTCTTCATATCGACCGTGCGAGCCCGCGTCGGTTTCGACAGCTGGAAAGCGCGCAGGCTTACGCTCGCTCGCGTCTCGACGAACTCGGCGAGACCCCGGCTGCGTCAGCGGCGCACGCCTCTTTTTTCCGCGATTTCTTCGCCAAGGGCCCCTATCGATCGGAGCAGATCAGCGTCGACGCCGCTCACCACGTGGTGGGCGCTGAAATCGGCAACATGCGAGCCGCCATGTCGTGGGCGTTCGATCGTGATGAGCGCGCGCACATCGGCATCGAACTGGCGGGCACGGCAGTCCCGGTCCTCTTTGAATTGCCCTTGCTCGATGAATGCGAGCACTGGGCATCCGTTGCCCTTGATGCGCTCAAGAACCCGAACGTCACTGCCCGACCGGTGCAGGCTCGTCTTGGAATCTTGTCGGCCTACGCGTCGGCAGCGGTCTATACGCAAGGGCCGAGCACGCAAGTCGAGTCGACCTGGAAGGAAGCGCTCCTGCTCGCGCAAACCAGCCAGGATAGCGGTCATTTTTTACGGGCCATCTGGGGATTGTGGAATCGAAGCTTGTATGCGGGCGAGCCCGCTCAAGCTCTGACTTATGCCTTGCGCTTCCGTTCAGAGTCACAAAGGATCGCTTCCCCGCTGCATGTCGCACTCGGTTGCAGAGTGATGGGACTGACCCTTCACTATGCAGGCAAGCACGCAGAGGCACGCGACGAACTGATTGCCGCCTTGAGCACATCAGAGATAAGGAAGTTTCGCTGGTCCACCACCGGCGTACGCACTGATCAGATTGCAGCGATCCAGGCGTCCCTGGCACGCGTCAACTGGTTTCTCGGAGAGACGGGAGATTGTTTGCAGCAGGCTGAGCTCGCCGAGGAAACAGCGAACATGGCGGGCCATGAACTCACCATTGCCTACATCCTCATCGAAGCGACGATTCCCATCGCGATACTGCAACGTAATCGGGAGGCGCTGGTGCGTGCGGTGGGCGAGCTCGAGATTCGTTGCCGCCGGGCCGGGCTGCGCATTTGGTCGGCATGTTGCGACGCGCTGGCGTGGATCGCCGAAGCAATGGATCGCCGCCTCACGGCAGACGAGCTTCTGGAGATGGCGTCATCGATTGATCGAATCCGCCAGACCGGGTATCTGGCACCGATGCCATTGATCATCGGTGAATTTGCGAAGGCGTTGGCAGCAAGCGGCCAGCACGCCAGGGCGCTGACCGAGGTGGACCAGGCGCTTGAACACGGTGTCAAGCACGAGAGCTGGTGGTATCAGCCTGACCTGGAAGGCTTGAGGCGATCGCTCGACGATCTCGGACCCTCTTTCGCGGGCAAGTAACGGTTTGCATCAGCGCGTGCCGAAAGAGTATGCGCCGGATCGTGGATTCGAAGAGGCGCCCTTCGGTATTTCATCGCGCCTCGACGTTCAAACGAGATACCCTTCCGCACTTTTCAAGCCTCGGCGAGCCGAAATGCGCTCCAACACGTTCATGCATTCGCATGCGTGACAAACTTCGTTGTGAGAAAGCTAT
Organism: Caballeronia insecticola; assembly: GCF_000402035.1. Taxonomy (GTDB): domain Bacteria; phylum Pseudomonadota; class Gammaproteobacteria; order Burkholderiales; family Burkholderiaceae; genus Caballeronia; species Caballeronia insecticola. The sequence goes on along the minus strand of NC_021295.1, from coordinate 34,374 downwards.
CGACTGCCTCTGCGCCTCCATCTGATCCGTAACCGCTGTCTTTCACGCCGGAGAATGGGGTTTCCGGTAGAGCGAAGCCCAAGTGATTGATCGACAACATCCCGACCTCGAGTTCCGAGGTGAGCCGCTGCGCGGTGATGGCCGAGCGCGTGAAGGCATAGGAGGCCAGACCAAACGACAACCTGTTGGCTTCCCGGATCGCATCTTCCGTGCTGTCGAAGGCCATGAGAAGCGCAACGGGTCCGTACAGTTCTTCGTTCATGATGCGCATCTCCGGCGTGACACCGGAGAGAATCGTTGGCGCCAGAAAGTTGCCAACCTTTCCCAGCCGTTCCCCGCCAGTTTCAATCCGCGCACCCTTTTCCGTTGCGTCGCGGATCAGATCCTCCACTTCCTGGAGACGTCGAGCGCTCAGCATCGGCCCCATCGTCACGTCCGCGTCCTTCCCGTTACCCACCCGGATCTGTTTCGCCGCGTTGACGAATCGACTTTTGAACGCTTCGTAGACACCTGCTTGAACCAGGAAACGGGTCGGCGATGTACACACCTGACCGGAATGCCTGAATTTGGCAAAGGTCAACAGCCTCGCCGCCATTTCCATATCAGCGTCATCGAAGATCAGGGTTGGCGCGTGCCCGCCAAGTTCCAGCATGCATCGTTTCATGTGCATGCCAGCCAGGGCGGCAATGGGCTTGCCTTCGCGCGCGGGCCCGGTGAAGGTCACTTGCCGGATCGCCGTGTGCGAAATCAGGTACTCCGATACTTCAGACAGCGGCCCGTACACGATATTCACCACGCCGGGTGGAAAGCTGGCGTCGCGAAAGATCTCGGCCAGCACCGAGGTCGCCGCTGGCGTTTCTTCTGGCGGATTCACCACGACCGAACAGCCGGCGGCCAGCGCCGGCGCTATCTTGCGCAGGGTTTGCGAGATCGGAAAATTCCACGGAGAGAATGCGGCGACGGGGCCGACCGGTTCGCGCAGCACAGACTGCGTAATTCCCGGACTCCGCGCCGGTATCAATCGTCCGTATGCACGCTGTCCCTCTTCCGCAAACCAGTCGAGCAGATCCGCCGACACAGCGACCTCGATGCCCGATTCCCTACGGGGCTTTCCTTGCTCTCGCGTCAACAGGCTGGCAATTTCGAGCGAGCGCTCTCGCAGGAGATTCGCTGCTTCTCGCATGTGCTTGCATCGGCCGACGCCTGAACGATTACGCCATGCAGAGTATCCCGCTCGGCTCGTCTCCACGGCGGCCACGAGATCAGCCTTGCTGGCATGGATGAGCCTGCCGCTGACGGCTCCCGAGCTTGGATCGAACAAGTCCGTATAGCGATCGCCCGTTGCCTGTACCCACTCGCCGTTGATGAACAAGCGCGAGTGCGTTCGCATTGAACGGTCCGATTTATTCATGATCTCGTCACCGCGATGATCATCGAGCTCCCGGTGGCTTCGTTCGGCTCAGGCCTGTGCTGCCGGGATGGACCCGGAACGCCGGAACATAACCGAACCGGCCGGCTCGCGACCGACACGGAAAATCTGGCGGTCGATCACTATCTTGACGTATCTTACTTCGAAAATGCGAAACGATGCACGGTATGGCTCGCCCGCTGTCAACGACACGATCACTGAGGCGCAATCCCGTACCGGCCGTCGAATCAGAAGCAGGGCGAGAAGATGATGTCAGGCAGCCAGCTCGATGGCTCGTTCGTCTGTCGCCACCCGTCGTGCAACAGGCAAAGAGGCCGTCATCGGATGGTTAGCGGCCGCGCGTTCCGCCACGACTCCACCACCGAGCATCGGACATTCGCTGAAAAGCCCTGCCACCCAATCGACGAAGACGCGCACCTTGGGTGCGACATGCCTGCTTTGCGGAAATACCGCTGAGATGCTTTTCGCACGCGGCCTCAGTTGTGGCAGCACTTCCACGAGCGCTCCCGACGCCAGATGCGCATGAGCAATATGCCTGGGAGCCTGGATGATTCCCGCTCCGTCCACGCCGGCCAACACGTGCGCCTCGGCGTCGTTGAATGCAAGACTGCCGCGCATCTTGATCTCGCTCGTTCCGTCCGCGCCGACGAAGGTCAGATCCAGCGTTCGCCCCGAGCGGCTGGAGAAATAATGCACGGTCGTGTGGCCGTCCAGGTCTGCGAGCGATCTCGGCACGCCATGACGCTCCAGATAGGCCGGGCTGGCGGCAGTGATGATGTCCGTGGAACCCAGCTTTCTTGCGACCAGGCTTGAATCCTGAAGCGGGCCGACCCTGATCGCGCAATCGACACTATCCTCGACGAGATCGACATCCCTGTCACTGAAACCGATCATCAGATCGATATCCGGATACATCGCACGAAAACTGGCTATCTGCGGAACGACGATTATCTTGCCGAGCGATCCTGGCATGTCGATTCTCAGCTTCCCGCGAGGCCCCTTGCCCGAGCCGACCACCGCATGCTCGCCTTCCTCGATAGCAGCAAGCACGCGAACGCACGTCTCGTAGTATTCCGCTCCTTCGGGTGTCAGCTTCAATTTGCGCGTCGTGCGATTCATCAATCTCACGTTCAGCCGCGATTCGAGTTTTTGTATGATGGTTGTCGCCGACGCCGGGGGCAGACCGAGCGCTTCGGCCGCCCTGGAGAAACTGTTGAGTTCGACCACCTTCGTGAACACTTCCATTGCCTGCAGACGATCCATACCTGTTTCTCCAATAGGCCGGCGTCCGTCAAAGCGTCGGATGTTGGCGATGCCGGAATACGGTCGCATGCTCACAACGGACAAATTGTGATCTGGATTATAACAATTATCTTGCAAGAAATCCACAGACCCGCGCGATCCTACCGGCGCGCGAACGCAGGAATTCGAGGCGGGAGGCAGCGGAGCCTTGTCGAGGCTGGACTAAAGCGGATTCGCCGTCATCGAAGCGACGTGAATGGGTCGCTGATCGACCGCGCCGTTGGCAGCGAATGGCCGGCTGCGTCGGCGCCGTCATGCGCTATGACCGGCCGTGCGAGGCCGTTGCAGCTTCCGCGCCTTGCCGGGCCTTCCTGCGACGCGGCCTGCCGGTGTCGCTCTGGACGCTCTCGATGTTTTCGATCAGATCGGCAAGTGTTTGCCGGGCAAGGCTTGCTTCGAAAGCTGACTGCGACTTGTCGCGAATCATCGACATCGAGTCCTTGAAATTTCGGCTTACAGGGCAATCATTGTCGATCGGATACTCGTGGACAAAGAAGGTCGAGGGAGCCTCACTGGCCAGATAAATGTCGAGAAGTGAAATCTCGCGCGGATCCCGCGAAAGCACGGATGATCCGTTTCTGCCCCGCGTGGCAATGACGAGGCCGGCCTTGGACAGCTTGGCCAATGCGCGTCGGACGAAGGCGGGTTGGGCATTCACACTGCTCGCAAGCAACGCGGACTTCACCTCGCCCCCACGATGGCATCCGATGACGGCAAGGATATGCGCTGCGACAGAGAACTGAACGTTGGATGAGCTCATATCGGAATGATGGCAATTACAGATTCGGGATGCAAGCACGGCGCAGCCAGGAAACGGTTCGATTAGACAAGCGAACGAAGCCATGCGATCAGGGCACGCTTGCTTGCCCCTCTCCAAAGCCCGATGACGCTATGTGTCGTCGCCGGCTGCTTCCATGAGATTCTGCTCTTGGAACGGGATTTTGATTATTTGCCCGTGCACAAAAGTGATTTCAATTCTAACAATTTATCTTTTTGTTGCTTCTGCATAGACTCCGTCTCACAAGTTGCGACGCACTCACGAACTTGTAGCGAGCTTCACCATACTCAGTCGACAATCGTTACGGAGCTATCATGAAAGCAGTCAAGTCCCTCGCCTCTGTTGTTCTCGTAGGCCTCGCAGCAATTTCGAGCCAGGCGTTCGCCAGCGGCTATGGCCCGGCGCCTCATTACAGCCCGGTGGACGGTGCACCTGCATCGCAGCGCGGTCAGAGCGCCCAGACACTTGCGGCGGAAAGCAAGGCTTCGGCGCAAGATTCGCTCGCCGCTGCCAAGCACGATTCCGTGACGAATGATGCAGGCAAGGAACTGGCCAGTTCGAACCGTCATGGCTCCGTCGCAGTCCAGTAATCCCGAAAGCGATACGGCGGGTCTGCCGGTAGCGTTGATGTTGCGGTTATGACGGCGCGGACACGTGGTCGGAGCATTCAATTGTTGAAGGCAGGAAAGGCTATAGCCGCACATGGCCGACCGGGCTTTGCATACGTAGCAGGTCAGCACTCTTTCCTTGGTAGTCGTTCAACTCCAGGGCTCTTGCGCCGGCGAATCGTCGGCGCTTTTTTGTTTTTTCGAAGCCCGGCACGGTCCGGGCATGGACTATCTGTATCAGCGAAAACGAGGCAGGATTAGCGGAGTCGTTGTGCCAAACATGCGTGAACGCTTGTTCCGTCCACTGCTTCCCATCTGTGCTGATACACACGAGCATTTGATTATTCGGAATACCGAACAGTTGCCTTTGCGGAACCGCGATGTATCCGAGCCATGGTCCCGCGTAGAATGTCGACATCGCTACATTCATTGCGTGCTTGATTGCGGGAGTCAACGTGCTATCGAGACAGTCGATTCTTTCGGGCGCTTATCATCAGGCATTCTCGGATGTTCCGGAAGACATTCTGTGGCCACTTGAAAAAATCCATGCGTCTCTCAACGAGACAATGGAGTCCCGTCCAAAAGACGGTGAGGTATGGCTCTTCGCCTATGGATCACTGCTTTGGAATCCGCTCTTCGAGTACGCAGATCGAAGAGTGGCGACCCTCAGCGGATGGCATCGCAGCTTTTGTCTGCGCACCATAGCCGGACGCGCTAGCGTCGAGGCTCCGGGGCGAATGTTGTCACTCGAGCGCGGGGGAGAATCGGCTGGCGTCATCCTTCGTCTTCCTGACGAAGGTCTGAATGACGAACTTCGGATGATCTGGGTTCGCGAGATGGTAACTGGCGCATATCGGCCGACCTGGGCGAAGGTCACCTTGACGAACGGTCAGGAGCTGACGGCACTGGCGTTCGTCGCAGAGACCAGTCATCCGCATCACGAGAACAATTCGGAAGCCGCGGTCGTTGCCCCGATCATCTCGGCGGCGTCCGGTGCGCTCGGAACGAACCTCGATTACGTCAGGAAGCTGCATCAAGCCCTACGACAGAATAACCTGCATGATGCCTATATCGATGCGCTTATCGCTGAGATCGACAATCGTGCCGCCCGTCAGCCGGCCTCGATGTAACGGGCGCTCCAGGCCGAGATGACCCGGGCGGCGTAAATCGCGTCGGCCTTTCGCGAAAGTAGATGATCGGCGCCTGCCAGCGAAATGAAGCTCTTCGGATGTTTGGCCGCATTGAAGATGTGCGCCGCGTTTTGAATGTCGACCGTCTTGTCGTCCGGTGAATGCATGACGAGTAGCGGCGTTCTCAACTCCGAAATCCTTTGCGTCAGGTTATGTTCCGCCGCATCTTCGAGGAATTGCTTCTTGACGCGAAAGGTTCTCCCGGCCAACTGAACATCCGCTTCGCCCTGCTGCCGAATCGTGTCCAGATGCTCGCGAAAGAGCCCTGTCACATGCGATGGATCCCGCGGCGCCGCGATCGTCACGATCGCCCGGATTCCTTCGATCTGACCGGCGGCCGCAAGTACGGCCGCGCCGCCCAGACTATGTCCGATAAGAAGCGCGGGACGCTGCTTTCTCTGCGAGAGATGGTTCGCGGCAGCGATCAAGTCGAGACAGTTCGACGAGAAATTCGTGTTGGCGAACTCGCCCTCGCTCGCGCCGAGCCCCGTGAAATCGAAGCGAAGCACGGCGATTCCATGCTCCGTCATTGCCTGCGCGATGCGGCTTGCGGCGAAGACATCCTTGCCGCACGTAAAGCAGTGTGCAAAAAGGGCGTAGCCACGCAACTCGCTTTCTGGATGATCCAGCCGTCCGGCCAGCAACTGACCGTCGGCACCGGTGAAATCGAATCGTTCGCTCGACATGATGCGCTCCCAAATCGCCAGACCGCGATGAAAAGCTGCCCGGCATCGCGACCTGCCTGCGGCCGGGTTCAATGTTCGTGCGGCAACTGCCTACTTCAGATGCCTCTCGATGAACCTGCCCAGTTCAGTCTTCGAGACCACGCCAACCTGCTGCGCCTTGATCGCGCCATCCTTGAACAACACGACAGTGGGAATGGCCCGCACTCCAAACCTCGCGGCAGTCGCGTGATGCTGATCCACGTCGATCTTCGCTACGCGAATACGATCCGCGAATTCTTGCGAGATCTCTTCCAGAATGGGCGCACTGACGACGCACGGCTCGCACCATGTCGCCCAGAAGTCGACAAGAACCGGTTTCCCGGATCTGATCACGTCGTCTTCAAAAGATGCGTCGCTCACCTGCTTGATCAGCTCGTTCATCATTGAGCATCCCGGTCAGGGCAAATCCGCTGAATCGATGAAGTTCATGGGGCCGAGAAAGTCCAGCTTCCCGACATCCACACCGTCTTTCCGCAAGATCGCATAGGCCATGCCGATGTGGAAATAGACATTCGGAATGACCATCTGAAGCAGGTAATCCCGGCCGAGGATGACTTTACCGGGCACCCATGAGACCTTGATTTGCTGCTCGCCCGCATTCGTGTATTGATCCTCCGTGACGCTCTGCGTGAACTCCACGGTCTTCCTCACCCGGGCGCGCACTTCGTCGATGGTCTTTTCGGTGTCTTCCATCCGAGGCGGCTTCTGACCGGAGAGCCAGGCCGCGCCACCCTTCAGATAATCCGACGCACTCTGCACCTGATACACGAAGGGCTGCATGTCTGGGGCAAGTCTACTGTGCATAAGCACATTTACATCAAACGATTTTAGCGCGGCGAGCTTTTCAGCCTTGTCGAGCATCGTTTCGATCGTCATGAATGCCTGTGTGCATTGCAAGATGGCATGGTGATACATTGAATGTCCTCTCTAAGTTGCCTGATCCTTGAAGTTCAACGAATCGGATGTCCTCTTCGAAGGTGAAGTGCATTTTGCGCCTCATCCTGGAGGACTGCACAGCAGGCATGCTGGTAGATGAATCCGCAGGCTGCTTCAGTCGTTCAACTTCTCAGACCAAACCTTGCGAGATATTCCCGGCCATCAAGGCGCCACATTGGCGAGGAATTCGCTTACCTCCGAGTTCTCAGCTTTTCAGCTTCAGCGGCTCATAATGGGGCGCGAGAACGGCCACGGCGTGCATATGGGAGATGTACTTCGCTTGAGCGGATTGAATCCATCCTTCCAGTACGTCCTTCGCCGTCGTGTCATCCGATGATGTCACGACGTCCAGCAATGCGCCGTGAGGGCTGCCTTCGCGAATATTCCAGATCCTCATGATTTTTCCTCTAGATTGATCGCGAATCGTAGCGCATCTTTCTTTTAGCCGCCCAATCGCCTTGGGGAGAGATACGTCACAACCACTGCGCCGATGATCTGCAATCCGATGAGACGGTCCATGCGGCGACAGGCGGGAATCGGGTGTCCAAACAAAGGATCGTCTTGCTCGAAGTGACCGTCGATCTTGCGGGCGCGCGTTCCGAGTCGCCAGCGCACGGACCGATCGCCAGCCTCGAACCCGTCTGTCGGGCGTGGCACATGGGCGGTTTTGCATTCGCCTCAAGCATCGTGCGCTAAACACATAGCACCGTCACGACTTATTCGAACCAACGGCTATGGTCTGAACCTCGCGCGTATCTGGCTGGGCGTGATGTGCGACTGACGCTGAAACGCTCGACGCATGCGTTGCTCGTCACCGAATCCGTAACGGATCGCTATCGCGCTGAGCGGTGTATCGCTGCTTTCGATCGATTCACGGGCTGCCTGGACGCGCATGGCCTCGACGGCTTTGGCGGGCGTGGTGCCTATACGCGCCAGGCAGGCACGCGCGAAAGTTCTCGGGCTCATATGCGCCCTTTCCGCCAGTACCTCGGCACGCAAGTCGCCTCCCAGATTGTCGGCCACCCACGCGAACAGCGATTCGAACGGCCCGCCGGCATCCGCGATCTGGCCCGACAGCACGGTGCTGAACTGCGACTGACCGCCTGGTCGCTTGAGGAACACCACGAGCTCTCGCGCCACGCCGAGCGCAACGGCGACGCTCTGATCTCTTTCGATCAGCGCGAGCGCCAGATCGACTCCCGCGCTGACTCCAGCGGAGGACCAGAACTTGTCGTCCTGAACCCAGATCGAATCTCGATCGAGCGTAATGTTCGTGTAGCGTTCCGCGAAGAGGTCACAGTACCGCCAATGAGTCGCAACCCGACGCCCTTCCAGCAAGCCAGCCTCCGCGGCGATGAACGCACCCGTGCAAACAGACGCCACTCGCTTCGTCCGGTCGGAGAGCCGTTTGAACGTCTCGACCAACACCGGGTCCTTTGCAGCCGTTGGCGCGTTCGTACCGCCAGGGATGATCAGCGTGTCGAAGGTGCCGTGCAGATCGGTCGCGCCCACGCTTGCAAACGAAAGTCCCGGGCAATCGCTCTCGACGATTCCCCCCGATACCGAGGCGACGGTTACGACGTATCTGGCATTTCCAGCCGCGGCGAACGCCTGCGCGGGACCGGCTACGTCGTACGACGCGACCCCGGGGTAGATAAGGAAGCAAACCCGGTGAGCTTTCATGATCCCTTTACTCGGAAGATTTTGTCGGGCCGATACTCAGTCCTCGGAGCGAGTTCCGATCAGCTTGAGTCGTGGTTCGCGCGTGATTCCGCAGCCGCAGTCTAACCTCGCGCGGATAAGGTTACACGTCGTCAAGGGAGTATGAGCGGGCTGCGTTCGCCAGACCGCTGCATAGCGCGGAATGGAGGAGCAAGGTGGCCCCGCAGGAGACGGCGACATTCCAGTCATGCCGCGATGCCACCCCGCGGCGCGACTCGATGTTTCCCGCTGAAGGTTTTGTCTCCCGCGAACTTACGTTGCGGAGGACGCCGCGCTGTTGTCGTCGTATTGCGCCGGTTCGCGGTGATCAATCGATGTCATGCGCCATAACGCTTATTCTATTTGTGCATTCGGAGCTATTGCAGGGTCGGCAGGTCTGCGGGAACCTTGCAGTCGGAGCAGTAAAGATATACGTCCTCGGATCTCAATCCGAACATCACCTTGTGAAAGCCTTCCGGCGCCGTGAAGGCCAGAACATCGATTTTTCCGTCGTGTAGATTCAGCGCCTCCTCATCGATCAACCCCACCTTTCCGCAAGAGGCGCAAGTAATGGCGATGGCCATTTCGAAATCCCTTTACAAAATCCGGCTAACGCGTTGTCCCACTCCGAAGCGCGCGCGGCGCCGAATCAACGGCATCCAGCAGGGGTGCACGTCAACTGCTCGATGAAAGCGGCTAGCCCGCTTACGATCGTACGTAAAAGTACCCGGCTAATCGAATGGCGTAAAGGTCAAGAAAACATCAAATCCTGCCAGGACTCGGCAGAGTGACTTCCGGATGGACTACCAGGGTGTGTCCGGTGCATTGACTGGACGGCCGATCCCGGCAGGAGTCTGTGGACGACGCTGCCGGGAACCGCCCTTTGAAGCGCAAAGGGCGTGTTCCTTATGATGGCCATCTCGGGCGAATGCTGGTTGGGGGATCACCGCGACATGGCCGATCACAAGTCATTCATCGCGAAGAGAGCGAGAAATGCGGAAGCGAACATGGGTAACGAGGGGAAGTCGTAGGGTGCCGCGTTCCCGTGCCGCGGCAGGGCGGACGATCCGCTCAGGATGAGCTGCGAGCCCATCCTTCGGCCAGCCGCTTCGCCTCAGCAATCAGCCATTGCCGCCGTGAAACAGCGCCAGCTTGTTGGTGACGGACGTTACTCCATCGACCGATTTCGTGATCTGCGCGGCCTGTTCGATCTGCTCCCCGCTCTTCACCGATCCGCTCAACACGACCGCCCCGCCACGAGCGCGAACGAAGACGCCGGAAACATCGAAACCCGGTGTTTTCGCCAGTGCCCGCCGCACTGCTTTCGCTAGCGCGCGATCCGCCGGCGTGGCTTTCGTCGATGTCTTCGCAACCGGAGCATCCGTGGACTGAGCGTACGCAGCGAATGAGCCGGATACTGAAAACAGAGCCAGCAAGGCATGAATCAAAAACTTTCTCATGTCTACCTCTATTGTGAATTGATACCTGCCAGAGGCATAAAAACCAATACCAAAGTATTGAAAGCCCCATCGCGTTGCGATTCGCGACAGTGGATATTGCGCCTTTTTTTGGATATGTGCCTTGATTGTGCATCGGGAGATGCACGTCGAGGGTACGAGATATGTGAGCCTCTTCTCCCCGAGCGACTCGATAGCCAGCCGATCTTCGCGGCAAGGACTCCACCAAGGACGAACCCAAGGAAAAGCCCAGCCCTGGCGGCCGGCTATTCATGCATTAAGTGGCTTTCCGACCGGACGTGCCGGCCCAAGCCTCTCGTCGCACACGCGTCGATCGTGACGAGAATCCGCTCAGCCCTCGATGCCAAGGACTTTTCGATTGCGGCTCTTGATGATGGCACGCGTGGTGGACGTCGCGCCCGGACCGGGCGCGAAGCGAACGTCCCGAAAGCTCAACGCCTTTCCGCTCTTGGTCTGAACGGCAACGGGCTTCAAGGCTTGCCCGTTCGCGTGATCGACGAGCGTCACCGGAGGCTTGCCGTTTCGAGCCAGCCAGCGATCTCCCCACTGCATCATTGCAATCAGCACCGGATACAGATCGTCTCCCTTCTCGGTCAGACGGTATCCAAAGGTATTCGCCCGCTCCGGCAGCGGGTAGCGCTCGATGATGCCAAGCTCGATCAATCGTTCCAGCCGCACCGTCAGCACGTTTCGTGCGATTCCAAGCTCCTTCTGGAATTCATCGAATCGCGTCGTGCCCTGGGTGCATTCCCGCACGATAAGCAGCGTCCACCATTCACCAACCTCGTCGAGCGTTCGAGCAATCGAACAATTCATGTCGTCGAAGCGCTTCCTGTACATATCAACTCTCCACTGCCGGACACTCGCGCCGCTGTCTCGCCCTTCGAGAACAGGGACCAAACGAGACGACGCTTGAACCGCAAGCGCACCTACGGTTCACTGAAATTAAGCTGAACATTCGACCCTGGCCGATTTCGATGCTCGTCATGTGCAACCGCACATCACCATCGCGAGTCTCGATGTCTGCAAAACCACAACGGACATGCAATTCCGCAGACGCACAGGGTGCAACGCCATCAACCGTATGCATCACTTATAGCACACGTTTCATCACGCAACTTACCCGAATTCTGGCGAACTGTTACTCAGATCCTCACGATTCTATGAGGGAGACATGCTATGTATAGTTGCGTCAAGCAACTTCAAGATCACCGTCTTCACAGAGAGAAATCATGGATAGGCGTCTCATCACCTTAGCCCTGGGGATGTTTGCCCTGGGAACGGACAGCTTCGTCTTCGGCGGAATTCTGCCTTCGATCGCCGGCTACTATCACGTCAGCATCGGAGCAGCAGGCCAACTCATTACCGCTTATGCGCTCACCTTCGCCCTGCTCGCCCCGACGATTGCCGCGCTGGCCGCCGGCGTGCCTCGCAAGCGGCTTCTACTGATCGGCATGGGCATTTTCATCGTAGCGAACATCGGTACGATCTTCTCTCCGAGCCTGCATGTCGCGTTGATCACGCGCGTACTGGCGGGCATCGGCGCGGCCACATTCTCGCCCACCGCGAGCGGCACGGGCACCATGCTGGTTCCGCCCGAACGGCGAGGATTCGCTCTGTCGATCATCGTGGCCGGGTTGACCACCTCGACCGCGCTCGGTACGCCGATCGGCGCCGTGATCGGCGGTCTGGCGGACTGGCGCTGGTCGCTTGCCTTCGTTGCCGCGCTCGGCGTGGCGGGGTTCGTCGGCGTCTGGACGCTTCTGGACGAGGTTCCGCAGCCCCCTGCGATTTCGCTGCTCAAGCGCTTTGCTCCGCTTGCGGATTCGCGAGTCGGGCTGATTCTGCTGACGACAGTGCTGGCGCAGGTCGGCACCTTCATCATCTATAACTACGTCTCGATCGTTTTCGACCGCGCAACAGGCGGCAACCCGAGCGTACTGGGCGGCCTGCTGGTGCTGTGGGGCCTGGCCGGCACGTTCTCTAACCTGCTGACCGGCCGGATACTCGACAAGGTCGGCTCCCGCAAGGTGGTCATCGTGATGTTGTCCGCCGTGGTGCTCGCGATCGTGACAATGCCATGGAGTACCGTGAATCTGTGGACTTCGGCCATTGCGATCTTCGTCTGGGGCGGCTGCGCATGGGGCGTGCTCGTGCCGCAGCAATTCCGGCTCGTCAGTCTGAACCCGCCGATGGCCGCCGTTCTCGTTGGATTGAACACCTCGGCAACGTACATCGGCATTTCGATCGCCGGTGTGGTCGGAGCGACGGCGATCCCCGTGATCGGTAGTCACCAGCTCGGCTTTCTCGCGAGCGCTCTCGTGGTGGCCGCGATCGCAATGTCTGAAATCGCTCACCGCCGCGTGAGCGCGGTCAAGAGCCATAACGCGGCCAAGAACGCGGCCGCGGTCTGAAGGCCGACCATATCCCGCCACCGGGACGTTTGCTTGTCCGGCGCAGGTACGGCGCAGCGCAAGCGGTACCGAACCGGACCGTGGCGAACCACGGCAAGGCTCCGGAACTGACTCGCGCACGTTCCAGCGTCGGGTAGGCCGCAAGAGGCGACGGCGCGGGCATCGTAAGATGCTCGCCGTTCGCTGGCCGCTGGCGCCCGATCTCAGCGCTTCAAAAGAGCGTCCGAAAAAGAGATGCCGAAAAAACTCGCAATCTCGACGATCTGACCGGACAGCATTTCGATTCCTCGATGAATTTCGCAACCGTGCTGCCTCGCCTCCCGTAGCAATCGCGTCTCTCCGTCGCCCACCACTGCTTCGCACACCAGCGCACGGGTGTCGAGACGCGACACACCGGAGACCGGCAGGGCATCCGTTTCCCGAAGTCCGAGCGAGGTCGCATTGACAACGATTTCAAACCCCGCCGGATCGTTTCCGCCGGCCCTGATCAGGATGTCCGGCATGGCGGCTCGCAATCGTTCGACCAGCTCCTGAGCCTTGCTCGACGAGCGATTGAAGATGACGAGTTCAGCCGGGCGTTCGCGTGCAATCGAAAAGGCCATCGCCTTTCCTGCGCCGCCGGCGCCCAGGAGCAGAACCCGCCGTCCGGCAAGGATGTGGCCGCGAGCGCGCAACCCGGCGACAAAACCCGCGCCGTCGAAATTCCCGCCGGTCCACGATCCCGTTTCCGGATTCAGTCGCATTGCATTGACCGCACCAACGAGTCCCGCGGTCGCGGTCAGCTCATCGCAAAGCTCGAGGACGGCTTCCTTGTACGGGATCGTGACGACCAGCCCATTCAGGTTTTTCAACGACCCCGCGCTTCTGATGAACTCGCGCAGCTTCTCAGGCTGCACATGAAACGGGATGCAGATCGCATTTACGCCTTGTCTGGCGGCGGCCGCGTTGAACATCTGCGGCGTGCGGACATGGCCGATGGGATCTGCAATGATGCCGACGATTCTCGTGGCGCCGTCAACTTCCATTGATGTTCCTGTTATTGGATCGGTTCAGCGTGGGCCATTCGCGGACATGCACGGCGCCAGACTGGCGCACCAGCGTCGCTTGCGGCGCAATCGCTATTGATGGGGAATATCTCTCACGAAACGACATCGGATGCGCAATGAACAACCTCATGCGCTTATACGTCCATCACTTATCCGGCCATGTAAAGACCACCGTTCACCTGAAGCACTTCGCCCGTAATGAAACTCGATGCGTCGCTACAGAAGAAGCCCACCGCGGTGGCGACTTCACGCGCTTGTCCGAGTCGCCCAAGCGGCGTTTGACCGATCGAATCCGCGCCACGCTTCTCGACCAGTGAGGCGGTCATCGGCGTCTCGATGATGCCCGGTGAAACCGCGTTGACCCGTGTCCTCGGCGCAAGTTCGCGCGCCAGACTCCGTGTCAGACTGAGGACGCCACCCTTGGAGGCCGAATAGTGCGCGTTGTAGAACGCCCCGCGATGCCCTGCAAGAGAAGTCAGGTTGACGATGGCGCTGTTCTCCCGCATGGCGCCGAGCGCGCGGCGACAAAGATAAAAGACACCGTCCAGATTGATGGCGATGGTCCTGTGCCACTGCTCGTCGGTCATCTCGTCGAAGGGCTGGGCCAGGTAGATTCCGGCCGAGGGGACCAGGAAATCGATGCCGCCGAAGCTCTGCATCGCCAGCGCCACGGCGTCCTCGGCGTCTTTTGCGCTCGACGCATCCATCTTCATGCAGACGACGCGACGCGCGTCGAAACCGCTGGCGCCCGCGAATTCACGGAGCGCGGTTTCGTCGAGATCCGTGAGGATCAGGTTCGCCCCTTCGGAATAGAACAGCCTTGCGATCTCGCGCCCGATTCCACCGTTGGCGCCTGTGAGCAGCAAGGTCCGGTTGGAGAAGTTATACATGCGCAGCCCCGGAGAAAATGGTGTTGTGGATGCCTGTCGTCAGGCGTGCAACACTCGGCCGTATGCGGCAAGCGTCGCTTCGTGCATGGCTTCGGACAGCGTCGGATGCGGCATGATCGCCCTCATCATCTCGGCCTCGGTCGTCTCGATCGTCTTGCCGATCACGAAGCCCTGAATGAGTTCCGTGACATCCTCGCCGACCATGTGCGCACCCAGCAACTCGCCTGTCCGGGCGTCGTACACGACCTTCACGAAGCCTTCTGTCGCACCCATGGCGATCGCCTTTCCGTTGGCTACGAACGGGAATCGTCCCACCTTCACGGTGTATCCCTTCGCTCGCGCCTGCGCTTCGGTGATGCCGACGCTCGCAACCTGCGGGTGACTGTAGGTACAGGCCGGGATGCAGGCCGGATCGAGTTCGTGGGACGCGAGTCCGGCGATGGCCTCGACGCAGATCAGACCTTCGTGGCTTGCCTTGTGGGCGAGCCACGGCGGTCCGGCGACATCGCCGATCGCGTAGAGACCCGGCTCGCCGGTTCGTCCGACGGCATCGGTCACGATGTGAGTCTTTTCGATTTTGGCGGCGGTTCGTTCAAGACCCAGGTCTTCGACGTTGCCGACGATACCGGCCGCAACCAGGATCACATCGACGCGAAGGGTTTCGCTTCGGCCGCCTTCGTCGTCGCCGATATCCACGAACCATGAATCGTTATCGCGCGTCGCCCGTTTGATTCGATTGCCGGTGCGCAATTGAATGCCCTGACGCTTGAGGCTTGTCTCGACCTGCGTCGAGACATCGGCGTCCTCGACCGGCAGAATCCGCTGCGCCATCTCCACGACCGTGACCTGCGCGCCAATCGCGTGATAGAAGCTCGCGAACTCGATGCCGATCGCTCCTCCGCCGACGATCAGCAGCTTCCGGGGGATCGACGACGGGACGAGTGCGTCCCGATAGGTCCATACCGTTTTGCCGTCCGGCTCCAGTCCCGGCAGCCGCCGCGGGCGCGCCCCGCTCGCGATGATGATATTGCGTGCCGCAATACTCGAGATCGTCCCGTTCCGCTCCGTGACCTCGATGGTCCCCTCTCCTTTCAGTCGACCGTGCCCGCTCAGCACCGTGACGCCGTTCTTCTTCATGAGATGAACGACGCCCTTGTTCAACTGTCCGGCGACGGATCGGGAACGCTCGATCATGGCCGGCAGGTCCACCTCCGGCGCCGATACCTTGATACCGAACTCGGCGGCATGCCGGACGTGTCTGAGCACGTCGGCGGAGCGCAGCAGCGCTTTGGTTGGAATGCAGCCCCAGTTCAAGCAGACTCCGCCGAGCTGATCCCTTTCGATCAACGCCGTGCTCATGCCAAGCTGGGCGGCCCGGATCGCGGCGACATAACCGCCGGGACCACCGCCGATGACGGCGAGGTCGAATGATGAGTGATTCACGTGGCGCCCCTCAGATCAGCATGGAAAGCGGGTTCTCGACCGCCCGCTTGAAAGCGGCGATCCATGCGGCTGCCAACGCGCCGTCGATCGCGCGATGATCCACCGATAAGGTGCAGCGCAGGACCTGCCCGGAAACCACTGCGCCATTGTCGACGACCGGAACCGTCTGGACGGCCCCGACGGCCAGAATGGCGGCTTGCGGGGGATTGATGATCGCGGAGAATTCCGCGACACCGAACATGCCCAGGTTGCTTATGCTGAAACTGCCGCCCTGGAATTCATCGGGACGCAATTTCGCCACGCGCGCGCGTTCTGCGAGATCGAGAATTTCGGCGCTGATCGCGGACAGCGTCTTGCTCTCGGCTGCGCGAACGATGGGCGTGATGAGGCCCGTCTCCGTCGTCACGGCAACCGCGATGTCCGCGTGGCGATATCTGCGCAAGGCTGTTTCGGTCCAGCCGACGTTGGCTTCGGGCACGTCTCGAAGCGCAACGGCGACGGCTCGTACGATGAAATCGTTGATCGAGATCTTGCGAGTCGCCGCCGCGTTGATCTCCGCGCGCAACGCGAGCAGACGATCCATGCGGCAATCCACGTTCAGATAGAAATGCGGGACGGTCGACTTGCTTTCGCTGAGACGGCGCGCGATGGTCCTGCGCATGTTGCTGTGCGGAATTTCGATGAAGGCCGGCACCGCGCTCGTTGCGGCGGCATCCGCCTTGCCGTCCGGCACGGCAACAACCGCGTGAACAGCCGGCGTCCCGCCAAGCGTACGCTCGATGTCCCGCTTCACCACGCGCCCGTTCGGACCGGACCCCGCGATGGTCCCGATATCCAGCCGATGCTGAACAGCGAGGCGTCTTGCGAGCGGGCTGGCGAACACCCGCGCAACGTCCGCTTTCGCGGCCGGAGATGGGGTGCTCACTTCCGTTCTTTCGGTGTTGGCTTCACGATCGTGCGTGGCCGCGTGCAGCGCCGACGCGGGCTGGGCCAGAAGCCTGTCGATATCGACGTCGCTTTCACCCTTGCCGATCAGGATTCCGATCGGCGCCCCGACCTCCACGTCCTGTCCCGGGCGCACCAGCTGGCGGCCCATGGTCCCGGATGCCTCCGCCGTCAGTTCGACGACTGCCTTGTCGGTTTCGATTTCCGCGAGGCAATCGCCTATCTCGATCATCTCGCCCTCGGTTCGCAACCACGATTGCAAAGTCGCGTGCGTGGCGTTTGCCGCCACTTCCGGCATTCTCAAAAGTGTTGCCATGTCAGTCGTTCCTCGCCGTCGCCGCTGGCGTCCGAAGATCGGGGCGATAAGTATCGATGTCCGCGTACTGGACGATTTCCAGCACGTTGCCTTCCGGGTCCCGGCAAAAGGCCAGATAGGTACCCTCACGCACTTCGACGCGCGTCGTGCCTGTCAGGAAACGCGTGGCCTGCCCGATGAGCCTGTCGACGACCGCCTGAATATCGTCGACGATGAAGGTGAGATACATCGTGTTGGGCGCGTCCAGCACCAGACCGTCGCGCGTGTCGGCCCCGGGCGCCTCGGCGGGCGCCAGTAGTTTGATTCGCTCGCCATGGCCGGTCTGCAGGCGCACGACCTTATAGCCGCTCGCGTGCATGGCGGCCTTGCGGGCCATCTCGGGCCCGACGGTGAATTCGCTGATGAAGGTGAAGCCGAGTGTGTGCTCGTAGAAGCTTCGCATGCGCGTGAGGTCACGCACGGCGATGCCGACTTCGAGCGGGGCAAGCATATTTAGCGTCATAGCCGTCCTTTGCGGTTGTCTCACACGAGCGTCATGCTGCGCCCTGGCCTTCCATCGCCAGGCGCACACCTTCGACGACCTCTTCGGTTCTGGCGGCGGCTGCGCGTTCGAGCACCTTCGAAATGCTCGGGGCGGCCTCGGCACCCGTTACGCGTTGCACCGGCTGATCGAGCCAGTCGAAATAGCGTCGCTGGATCTCGTCTGCGAGCCATCCGCCGTACGATGTTCCGCGCGCACCCTGCTCGACAATAAGAACGTTGTTCGTCTTCTTCACACTCGCCTCGATGGTTTCCCAGTCGAGGCTCGCGCGATCCAGCCAGCGAAGATCGATGACGTCGGCGTCGACGTTCGCCTGCGCGATCGCTTCCAGTGAATGTTTCACCATCGACAGATAGGTGATCACGGTCAGATCGTTGCCCGTGCGTCTCAGCACCGCTTTTCCCACCGGCAGGTGATAGTCGAAATCGTCGACCGGAGCGATGCCCGAAGAGGTGTAGAGATCGACATGCTCGATGACCAGCACGGGGTCCTTGCAGGCGAGCGCCGTGTTCATCAGGCCGACATAGTCGAACGGGGTCGAGGGCGCGACGATTCGCCAGCCCGGGTTGGTCGCAAAAATGCCGGCGGGATCCATGGAGTGCTGCGAGCCGTAGCCGCTACCCATCGCCACCTTGGTACGCAGGATGAGCGGCACGTCGCTCTCGCCGCCGAACATATGGCGTGCCTTGCCGATCTGGTTGAACACCTGGTCGGCCGCCACCCACATGAAGTCGGGATACATGAATTCCACCACCGGCTTGTATCGGCCATCGAGCGCCATCCCGCCGCCGAGGCCGACGAAAGCGTTCTCGCTGATCGGCGTGCCCAGCACGCGTTCCGGGAAGCGGTCGCGCAGTCCGCGCGTGGCGCCGCTGGTGCCGCCCTTGAGCCGATGAACGTCTTCACCCATCACGACGATGGACGAGTCCTGCTCCATGCGGCGGCTCATCACGTCCGCCACGACATCGATGAACTTCCGCGTGTCGAGCTTGCCCGGGAAATCGCTCTCGTCCGAGAACCTCAGTCCGGCAAGCTCCTTCAGATCGCTACGAATCCCGACGTCCCGGAAGCTCGGATCGGGCCACAGTTCCGCGCGAATCCGCCGGCTGCCGGCTTTTCCCGCCGGGTCGCGCTCGGTCAGCTCGGCAATCGCCGCTTGCATCGCGTCCCTGACGCGCTGGCGCAACGCGTCGATCTCGTGATCGGCGAGAAGCCCGCGCTCGATCATGTGACGCGCCGTCAGCTCGATCGGATCGCGCGCACGCCATTCCTTCTCCTCTTCCTTGCTGCGATAGCCGAATGCACTGCCCGGGAACGGGCCGTTCTGATGGAAGAAGCGGTACACATCCGCCTCGACGATGGCCGGGCCGTTTCCAGCGCGCATGTGCTGCAGCGCCTCCTGCATCGCGAGGTGGACGGCGAGCGGATCCATGCCGTCGACCTTCCAGCTCGGGATGTTGAATCCCAGCCCGCGCGCGGACAGGCGCGGCTCCGCGGTCGCTTCTTCCACGGTGGTCGAAACGGCATACCGGTTGTTCTCGATGAAGAAGCACAGCGGAAGTTTCCATGCCGCGGCGAGGTTCATCGTCTCGAGCACCGAGCCGATGTTGACGGCGCCGTCGCCGAAATAGGTCACCGCGACCGCATCAGTTGCCGCATGCCGGTTCGCCCACGCGGAACCCGCGGCCAAGGGCACGCCGCCGCCCACGATCGCGTTGGTTCCCAGCGCGCCTGCTTCGGTCCATTGCAGATGCATCGAACCGCCCCTGCCTTTGCAGAAACCTTGAGCGAGACCGAGAATTTCCGCGAGCGTCCGCTGCAGCAAGGTCTGCACCTCGGCCGGAAAAGGCGCGCGGGGATCGATTCCCCCAGGCATCACGAAGCCAAGCGCTTTCGACAGAAACTGGTGATGGCCGCGATGCGAACCATTGACCTGATCGGCGCCGTTGAGCGCGACGATCGACCCCGCGGCGCCGCCCTCCTGGCCGATGCTCGAGTGTGCGGGTCCGTGTACGAGCCCTTCGGCGGCCAGTTCGAGCACGGCTTCCTCGAACCCGCGAATCAGGATCATGTGGCTCAGCAAGGTTCCGAGCAGCGCCGGGTCGGCGCCCGCCCAGTCGGCGTCGGTGGCGCGCAATTCGACCCAGTCGGCCGCCGGGGATAACGCAGTGCGTTCAGGCATGGAGAGTCCTTCAGAAGCGATCGAAAATGTGAGGTGAATCCGGGAAGGGTTTGGCTCAGAAGCCGTCCGCAGTCCAGCCGCCATCCGACACGAGTGCGTGTCCGGTGATGAAGGCCGCCGAATCGGATGCGAGAAACAGCGCGACTTCGGCCATTTCCTGAGGCGTGCCCAGCCGCCCCAGCGGCGTGCGCTGCATGAGTGCGTCCTGGTCGAGCGCGTTGCGCGCGATCAGCGAGTCGACCAATGCCGTGCGCGTGTAACCGGGACAGACAGCGTTGACGCGAACGTTGTACTCGGCCCATTCGGCAGCCAGACTTTTGGTGAGCGAGACGACGCCGGCCTTGGCCGCACAATAGGCGACACGCCGGCTCGACGAAGCCAGGCCCCACATCGAGGCCGTGCTGATGATCACGCCGCTGCGCTGCCGCACCATGCGCCTGCCGGCCGCCTGCGCGGCGAAGAACACACCGGAGAGATCGATGTCGATCGCCCGGCGCCAGTCGGACGGCGTCAGTTCGAGCGCGGGCTTGTTCATCGAAATTCCGGCATTGTTCAGGAGGATGTCGATCCCGCCGAATCGGCCTTCCGCTTTGACGCAAGCGCGTTCCATGGCTTCCGGATCGGTGATGGACGCTTCACACGTTTCGATCTCGACGCCGGGCCATGCCTGCGCGAGTTCCGCGCGAGCCGCCTCGAGCGCGCTCGCATCGATGTCGACGAGCACGAGACGCGCACCATGCCGGGCGAAGCCATGGGCCATGTGGAGCCCGATGCCATTGGCCGCTCCGGTGTTCATGACGACCTTGCCCGCGATGCCGGCGAAACTCGCCGGATTGAAGGGTTGTGCCGATCCGATCCTGCTGTTTGACGTGATGCTCATACGGCTAGCCAGTTCCTGAGGAGTTGGGTGTTTGATGTGAGCTCGTCCGGCGCGCCCTGAAACACGATTCGCCCGTGCCCCATGACGCACACTCTGGTCGATACCTTCAAGGCGATCGTGAGCTTCTGCTCGACCAGAACGATCGACACGCCACGACTGTGGATATCCGCGATCGCCTCGCCGACGGCGGCGACGATCTTCGGCGCGAGACCTTCGGTGGGCTCGTCGATGAGCATCAGCAGAGGATTCCCGAGTAACGAGCGCGACATGGTCAGCATCTGCTGTTCGCCGCCCGAGAGACTTCCGGCCTTCGTGTTGCGTCGCTCCTTGAGGCGCGGAAAATAGTCGAACATCTGCTCGACGGTCCACGACGGGGCGCCCCTGGTCGCGCGCTGCAAGCCCATCTGCAGGTTCTCGTCGACGCTCAGGTTGGCGAAGATCTCGCGCTCCTCCGGAACGTATGCAACGCCGCTACGACAGATCACATGGGGTCGCGCGCCCGCCAGATCGGCATGGCGGAACATGATCTTGCCGCCGGTGGGTCGCACCAGCCCCATGATGGTCTTCAGGGTCGTGGAACGGCCCGCACCATTGCGCCCGAGCAGGCTGACCACTTCTCCACGGTCCACCCGAAAATTCACGCCATGCAGAATGTGGCTTTTTCCATAGTGAGCATGCAGCCCCTCGATGCTTAGCAATTCCGTGCTCGCGCTCATACCGAAACCTCCTCGCCGAGATAGGCTTCCTTCACGCGAGCATCGGCCCGAATCTGATCGGGCGTGCCCGTTGCGATGATTTCGCCATACACCAGCACGCTGACGCGGTCACACAACGAAAACACCACATCCATGTCGTGCTCCACGATCAACACGGTGCGTCCGTGCCCAATCTCGCGAATCAACTTGACGGCGTGATCGGTCTCCTCGTGCGACATGCCGGCCATCGGCTCGTCGAGCAACAGGACCTTCGGCGACGACGCCAGCGACATCGCGATCTCCAGAGAGCGCTGTTCGGAGTACGAGAGTTCGCTCGCGATATGGTCGTATCGATCGCGCAGTCTCACCTGCCCGAGCAGATGCATCGATGCTTCTTCGACGTGGCGCAGGCGATGCGCGAGCTTCCACATCGTGTATTGAAGTCCGTGCTGCCGCATGACGGCCAGACGGACGTTCTCGATGACGCTCAAGCCGGCGAAGATATTCGTGATCTGAAACGACCGCGAGAGCCCCTGCTGATTGACCTTTTCGGGCGGCAGGCCGGCAATCGGCTTTCCATCGAGCAGAATCTGTCCGCTCGTGGGTGCGAGGTTTCCCGAGATCAGGTGGAACAGCGTCGATTTACCGGCTCCGTTCGGCCCGATGACGCCGTGAATCTCGCCGGCGTGAGCATCGAAATGAAGGCCGCGAATGATCTCGATATCACCGAACGACTTGCGGACATCGCGTAGGGAAAGAATGGCTGTGCTGGTCACGTCGGCGTCTCCTCTGCTCGAATCGCGTCCGCCGTGGCATTGGGGCCGGGGCGCGATGTTCGATCCTTGATCCGTGCCCACGCCCGGCTGGCGGCTCGCGCCGAGCCGGCTCCGATCGCGATCAGCGCGGCTGGCACGAGCCACGTCAGAGCGGACGCCGGGACCCATTCGGCGCCGAACAGACTGACGAGCGGAAGACCGCCGGCGTTACCGGGAACGGCAAGCGCGCGATAGTCCTGAGCGAACAGCCGCTGAGCCAGTTCGATGAGGAATACCGTCCCGGCCGTGATGGCCATGCCCGCCGTCGCGTAGAGCACCATGGTCGGAAGCATCGAGCGAAGACCATGCGTCCTCAGATTGCTCGACACGGCGCCGACCAGGCCCGAGAGTCCGCTTGGCATGAACAGCATCACCGCGGCAAACAGGAGACCTTGATAGAGCAGCCACGAGCGCGTGAGGTCCGACACTGCGTAACCGAAAAAGGTCATGACGGCGGCGCCCAATGCGGGTCCGAGAAAGGTCGTCGCACCGCCGATGTAGGTATTGAGAACGACCGCCGCCGATACGCTTCCTTCGAAGACGACGTAGTTGGCGCCTTCCATGTTGATCGCCTGCAGCGCGCCCGCGATCCCGCTGAACATCGTCGAAACCGCGAAAACCAGAACGCTCAGCCGATGGGTGTCGTAGCCCAGAAAACGCAAACGGTGGGCGTTTTCGCGCAGGCCCAGAGCGAGCCGGCCGGTTGGCGTGAGCGTGAAGAAATACAGCAACGCCATCGACACGAGCACCCACGCAAGCGTCAGGTAGTAGACCTGGACACTGTCCGCGAAGGTGAAGCCCCACGCGGGATTGCGCATCGTCGAGAGTCCGGCCTCGCCGCCGAAATAGCCTTTGAGGTGTGGTGCGAGCGAGTGCAGCAGTTCGGCGAGCGCCAGCGTCACCATGGCGAAGTACACGCCTGTGCGTCGGGTCGCGAACCATCCCACCACCGAACCCGAAACGAGGCCCGCTGCCGCGCCGATCAGGGGCAACAGCGGTGTAGGCAGAAGGCCGCTGCCTCCGAGCGCGTTCATCGCCTGAACGGTCGCAAAGGCACCGATCCCCAGATACGCGGCGTGACCGAAAGACAGGAGACCGGCCTGGCCTGCAAGCAGATTGAACGCGCATGCGAACAGCACGGCGATCAGCATGGCGATTGACGCGTTCAGCAGCGATGCGGGAAGCAGCATGGGCAAGGCGATCAACAGGATCGTCCCGAAGCCGACCAGCGTTACTCTTGATCCGGGCATGTTCACTCCTTCTCCCCTTTGAGGCCCGACGGACGGACGAGCAGAATAAGCAGCATGAGCGCGAAGGGAATCGTCGCCGACATGCTCGAGACTTTCAGCGTCAGCAGCCCGCCGATCGAATTCGCCCAGTCCTTTGCGCCGACGAGTGCAAGGAGGTCGGACAGGCTGTAGTCGATTCCCACCGATACGGAAGTCACCACACCGATCAGCAAGGAGGCGAACATGGCGCCTTCCAGCGAGCCGAGCCCGCCCACGACGACCACCACGAAAACCATCACTCCGAGTTCGAGCGCCATGTTCGGGCTGGTCGTATAGAAGGCACCCGCCACCGCGCCAGCCAGGCCTGCCAGTGCGGCGCCAAAGCCAAACACGCACATGAACACGAGCGGCACGTTATGTCCCAGCGCGCCGACCATGCGCGGCCGGTACATCGCCGATCGGACGACGATGCCGACACGCGTACGCGTGAGCAGCAGGAAGATCGTGGCGAACATCGCAAGGGCGATGATGCCGATCAGGATGCGATAGAACGGATAGCTCGTGGCGCCCAGGCTGAAGGCGGAAAAATCGAGCGAAGGCGGAACGTGATAATCGACGGGGAAATTGCCGAAGAAGAGCTTGATCAACTCCGCGATCGTGAAAGAAAGACCATAGGTGAGCAAAAGCTCGTGCGCATGACCGAGATGATGTACCCGTCTGAGAAAAAAGCGTTCCACGAGTACGCCGATCAGTCCCACCATGAGCGGCGACATGATCAGGGCCGGCCAGAATCCGACGACGCCTTGCAAGTTATAGGCGAAGTAGGCGCCCAGCATATAGAAGGAAGCGTGGGCGAAATTCAGGATACCCATCATGCCGAAAATCAGCGTGAGCCCTGCCGACACCATGAACAGCAATAAACCGTAAATGATGCCGTTGAATAGTCCGACGACGAATTGATCCATGAAAACATCCCTCGCGCTCGCGTGACACTTCGAGAGCGATCAGTTCGGCAATTGATTGATTCGAGCTTCGTCAGGCGGCCGGCTTGCGGCCGCTGATCGATCACGCGTGTTCCGTGCTACTCGGGTCGTACCATCTTGCAACTGGCTTGCGCGGGCGTGGCTGCCTGCGCGGCGCTGAAGGTCTTGACGGGTTTGAAGCCCATATTCGTCCCGTCGACTTTGTACTTCGCGTCGTTGGCGACGACCGACACGACCATCGGCAGCAGTACCTGGTGATCGGTAGCCCGAATACTCATTTCGCCGAGCGGCGATTTGAATGTCGTCTTCTCCAGCGCGATGGCGAGCTCGCGCGTGCTGAGCTTGCCGTCTCGAGGCTTCACGTTTTTCAGCGCGGCTCCGAGCATCTGCACGCCAAAGACGGCTTGCGGTTCGATGAAGGACGGATAGTGCCCCTGCTTTGCCTTGAAGTCGTTGGCGAACTGGTCGCCGCCCGCACCGGCAGCCTCGGCATTGAACGGATGAGCGATGTAGTCGCCCAATGCGGCATCACCCGCGTTGCCCAGATTGCCGGGCTGATCCAGGAACACGGTGGCGAATCGCGCCTTCGAGCCGGACGCCTTGCTGGCCTTCATCAGCAAAAGCAGATCGCCGGACCAGTTCCCCGTAATGACCGTGGTGGCCTTCGATGCGGATATCTTTGCGATATACGGCGAGAAATCCTGGATCTTGTTCACGTCGTGCAGCGTTTTCTCGACCACCTGATATCCGCCGGGACCCGCGTAGTCGTCGATGGCTTGCTGCATGTCTTCTCCCCACGAGTAATTCTGATTCATGGAGTAGACGCGCGTGCCTAACGCATTGAGCGGCTTCATCGCATCGACGAGCGCCTTGACGCGAATCTGCGCATTGGTGGCGAACTTGAAGGTGTAGAAGTTGCACTTCGCGCCGGCCAGCTCCATCGCCTCGCCGCCCAGATTCAGGAAGATGATTTCCTTTCCCGGATTGCGAATGTTGAACTTGCGTACATCCTCGGTGAGCTGGCCCGATACGGCGGACGATGCACCTTGCAAGACGATCTGCGCGCCATCGGCAATGGCCGATTTCAACTTGTCCGATGCCCCGGCGGGACCACCCTGGTTGTCGTAATCGACGAGCGTGATCTTTTCGCCATTCCAGCCGCCCGCCTCATTGATGCCGTCGATCGCGTATCGCGCCGCGGCACGGAACATGAGTCCGGTAGAGGCTTGCGGTCCGGACAACGTTTCGACCATCGCGATTTTGATCGGCGCGGCGGAGGCCGCGGTGCTCGCAACCAAACTCGCAGCGAATGCCGCCAACCGAAGCGGAAAAGCCCTGCCGCCCATAAGTGTCTCCTGTTTTTTTATTGGCTGTCTGCGCCCGAGGCGCCATCCGAAGTGGTTCGACCAGATACTGAATTGGTCGGACAGGTTAAATATACAAAGCTGCGTCAGGCCCGTCAACGGGTCACATGGGTTGGTCGGGTTTACGATATAGAGGATTGGGCATCGGTCAGCCGTCGGCTCCTTGAGATAATTTTTATTCATTTAAAACATCTAGTTATCTTTTAAATCGCCAGTTATTTTCGAAGAAAAGTGAGAGCCGATTCTTTGTTCTCACTGAAGAATCGTGCTACATTTTCTGTAAGACCAGTTGTGGAAATTGAGGAATTCGAGTGGCACAAACCCCAGCTAAACAAGCCGATCAACTGGCTGAAGACGTCGAGACCCGGCATTTGCCCGATGAGATCGCTGCACGTCTGAACCAGGCGATCGCATCCGGAGAATTCGCTGTCGGTGATCGCCTTCCAAGTGAGCGACTGCTTTGCGAGCAGTTCTCCGTGAGTCGCGCGGTTGTTCGAGAGGCGCTTTCGCAGCTGAAATCGGAAGGTCTCGTCACCTCCAGGGCAGGTAGCGGCGTGTTCGTCACCGAGCGCAACCAGCGACAGGCATTTCGCATTCAGGATGTCGTGGTCAACGAGACAGACTCGCTCGCACTCGTACTGGAACTTCTCGTGACGATCGAAGTGGCTTCCACTCGCCTCGCCGCATTGAGACGTACGCCGGAAGATCTCAAGAAAATCCGCCGCGCCCTGGTGGGGATGGAATACGAGATCGCCAACGATCGGCTGGGCGACGAAGAAGACTTTGCCTTTCATCAGGCCATCGTCCACGCCACGCACAATCCTCACTTTCAGGCATTGAGCGAACATCTGGAGCACGGCGCCCGACGGGTGATTCGGCAAGCCAGAAGCAATACGAAGAACAATCACGCCGATCTGGTGGAAGACGTGCAGAAGGAGCACAAGGCCATCTACGACGCGATCAGTGCAGGCAATGCGGAACAAGCAGAGCTTGCTGCGGAAACGCATCTCCGGAACGCGGCGAAGAGGCTGGATGTCTATCTCACGAAGTAAGGAACGGCTTGTCGTTTAGTGAGGGCGGATCTGCGGTTGTGGGTGCGCATCCGAGACGTGGCGGCCGGCTTGGTGAGATATTCGATTCTTGCTTTGAATGCCTGGAGTGGCATCCGAGCGGGCCGCGCGGTCAGCGGTTTTGACTAAGGCGGCTTCGGGCTTGGCTTTGATTGATCTTTCGTTGCGTTGGGGCGAAGGCGCGTTTGCCACGCTGCGCTTCTGGTTCTTAAGTTTCGTCTTGCAAGGTCATCAGCTGTAGCGTCGGTCAGCCTGTTTGATTGGATGGTTGATTGACGCCTGTAGCTACTGAGGCTTTCCATCTTCCAGCGGTCGATGCGGCGTACTTCTCGACAAGGTCCGCCTGCTCGACGGGCTCGGCCGTAAGCTCGTCGTTCGGATGATTCAGCACGGTCGAACGAACTGCATCGTGTGTCTTTCCAATCCCCCCTATCAGGGGATTGGCCACGTCGGTCAGTCGCGAGATCAAACGGATGCCGCGGCGAGCGTTCCCGAAGGCAGTGCATTACTATCGCCTGCATGGACTTGCCAGACACGTGCGCTTTGGGGATTAAGCGTGATGGTCATCGAATTCTCGGTGGACGCGACGATCCCATGTGCCGGCCGATTCCCGCGTCACTATGCCCGTCGCGTGCTGGTACGCCGGCGCAGGTTCGTCGATTGTGCCGTTGCCGGCGAGTGCCGCTCATTTGACGCTCGATGCTGCTCGTCTCCTAATGATCAACCTGCACGTATTGATTTCCGAGGGCGCAGGCACTTCGAGAATGATCGGTGAGATCGCGTTGGATATCGCGATTCATGTTCTTGCAAACGCACGACGATTGCGTCGGACATGTGTTTCGCCGGTCTCCGCTAACAACGGGCTGAAGGTCAGGGTGTCATGTTCGACACATTTGCGCCGGCATGTCTGCGTCGCTCGCGATCCGCGACAGTTAGACCGCAGAGCGGAGGGTGGTGAACATCATTGATGTCGTCATCGTCCGAGTGACCGCGGAGTGAAAGCCAAACCACGCCCAGTACGTCCGCGTGAGACTGCCTGCGACATCCGTGAAAGCTTCACTTCCGCTTAAAAACCGTGCTTTGTTTTAGACTTCCTGCGAGCTTGTTGCCGCCCCGAATGAGGAAAATGTGTTGCTCGAAACGAATTGCGTGTTTTTTGACACGAACGACTCGGCATCGCGACGAGAGGGGCTATTCCGGGTGGATGGCTGGGTTTTTGGCGAAGACTTCATCACGGCCCGTGAAACATTCAAATTTCACGCGCAATTTTATCTGTATTTTTCTTTATAATCAGCTAGTTATCTAATATAGCTGCGATTTCACCTCTGTTTCACGGCAGGGTTTGCATTAGACAGTGCGCGACAAAATTGACCATCATGAGGCGCTGGCAAGCTGGAGTTGATCGACTCAGACCTCCTCGAGCGGGCCTGGGGTCCGGTGTGCGCAGAGCGGTCCTCGCAATTCGCCGTTCGTTTTGCTCCGATAAGAAATCGGCTCACTCAGCTGATCCCGGATTATCTGCGTTCGCCTTCTCAGGCATCTTTGTCTACCTTGCGTGGCTCATATTTCAATCGAGATATGAGCTGCTCTGGGACATCGTGGTTCCGTTCCCATCAGCATAGTTACGGTTGGCCGAGCTGGTGATCTGCTCTTGCCACGAGCCGTCTGCTCAAGAGACTCCGGTTCGTCTGACCGGTCATGGCTATCGTTTTGTCGAAAGAGACGCCGCCATGCCTCCACGTTTTCGCTTCTCCAAACGCTCCACCTGACAGCGAATCTTAGGTCGTCTTCAACAGACTCCCCGGTTGACGAAGCCGGTGACACATCCTCGGCGTGTTCGACCTTTGATAGCGACAAGGGATCCACGCGGGTCGAACACGGTATCTGTGAAATTTGCGGGAGGTTAGTTACTTCGGTTGATCACCGGCTGAAGACGGGGTCGGGCCGTCGCCTTAGTCCGTGTGCAGGGAGACGGATCCCCAAGATGTGGCGAGGACGAACATCGTGGAACATCTATGAGACCGCTGACCACGGTCCGCCGCCAGACGTTCGTGGCGAGAGTTCAGGCATAAGTGGTTTTCGCCCCGGCTGCAAATCGATTTCAGAATGCACAGCAACCGCGACCAGCGACGCGAAGCCCTGACAACGTGGAGGCGGCACATT
The DNA here is from genome assembly GCF_000402035.1 of Caballeronia insecticola. Classification (GTDB taxonomy): domain Bacteria; phylum Pseudomonadota; class Gammaproteobacteria; order Burkholderiales; family Burkholderiaceae; genus Caballeronia; species Caballeronia insecticola. Next base: position 5,251 of record NC_021295.1, on the reverse strand, counting down.
GCTGGCAGGCTGAATGACGATAGCGCTTATTTGCCGGATTGGAAGTACCGCCCGCGAACTTATATGACGCCGGAAGTTGACAGTCACATGTCATCAGCATTCACAGGACTCTGATGCAGGCTTTCGCGATCCGGCCGCAATCTGTCATTAGCGTCGGTTCATGAGCGGCGACTCGAGCACGCGGCGTCATCTGGCCTCAGATTGGGTGTCCGTCCCGGAGTCAGCACTTGGGAGGTAATGGCGTTCGTAGCTACTGCGCAAACACTTAAGGAATGAACCTGTGCTAAGAGGTTTCGCTGCGCGAAGTCGCATCGTTGTATTTTGACCGCGGCGTGTTCAGAGCGGGTCGAGTGTCCCAAGTCGGGACACTTTGGCCTTCATTCGAATCGTAAAGGCTCAGATCCTTTATCTCCTACCCCGCTCGAGATACCTGTCTGCGTCTCGGGATTCTCTGTCGTCGGCCCATGAAGGGGTCTCAGCCTCGTTCGCCAAATATAACGCCGGATCCGGAAAGCCGTGAGTCCTTGTCTCCACGCGTAGCGACTTGAACTGTGCCAAGCTTTCACGTTTTCCGGTATGACGTTAGCGGGCTACTGACAACGTGCGCGCTGCGGCGCGCGCCAACGGTATCCGGTGCTTCTGCTACGCGCAGGGTTAGGTCAGCACTGGCTAGGCGCCGACCGAGCGACAATCTGTGGGAGGCTGATCCCACGATCGTCGGCAGGCCGGTCGAGAGGATAAGCAGACCCGGCGCCATCGGCGCTGAATTCAAGTGTCCCAAGTCGGGACACGAGGCGGCGGCTTAACAACGTCGTCCACGGACGGAAGCCCGTCTTTAAGTGTCCCAACTCGGGACACCCGCCCTCAGTTATCGCCCGCAAACAATTGGACAATCAAATCCCTGATCCGCCTCTCGCGGTCTGTTGTCAGCGCACCGGTCTTGATTTTCACAGTGAGACCCGCAGCGTCCTTGGTAATCGAACCGGCCTGTGCCCCTCCCGCGAATATCTTATCGATGCTCCGCTCCCCCGCAGGCGCTTTCGGTCCGCTCGTGCTGTCGAGTGCATGCTTGATTGCCTTCGCAAACTTGGACTGATCTAACTCTCCGGAAACGACTTGAGCCCAAAGCGTTCTGGTTCCTTCAATCGCCGCGCTGTCTTTGTTGCGCAGGACTGAAACAACCGCTTCCGCCGCACTGGCTCCTAGCAAGCGCGGTTGCACTTCGAGATCCTGGACTACGAACTGCGGCAATTCAGCGAAAGCGAGAAATCGATATAGTTCTGATCGAGAAATCCCCAACGCTTCCGCCATACGCTTCCGGTTCGGAAACTCGCGCTCCGTCTGTCGAATCGAGCGCGAGATTTCGTAGTCGCACAAATCCTCACGCGCGACATTCTCGACCAAGGCAAGCATTGCCATTTCTTCGTCCGACAGATCCACGACGAGCGCCTTGATCGTCGCCAGCCCAATCATCTTGTGGGCGCGCCAGCGGCGCTCGCCGGCGACAATCTGAAATCCTGCTCCCGAACGCCGCACGATGATCGGCTGAACCAGTCCGGTCTCCCGAATCGACTCGGCCAGTTGCGAAAGCTTCGCATCGTTAAAAACCTGGCGAGGCTGCCACGGGTTCGGCGTCATCTCCGAGACCGAGGCCTCGAGTGCAGGGCCCACCTTCTCCAGCACCGCAATCCTCTGTTGGGCCGCTGCAAGCGCGCCCGCCATGCCAGGCGCGGTTCGAGGGCTGCCTGACCTTTCTTGCTGCGGATCTAACTTGATGTCTTTCGCCGCTCTGACTTCAGCGGTCTTGTTCATCATCCGGTCTCGAAGACTGCTCATTGTCCTTCCCTCCATTGCGCCACGTATTGGTCATCAATCCATTTGCAGTAATCCACCATTGGCTGTTTAACCCGCGCGAGCGTCTTCGCCACGGTTTCAGCGCGGGACAGATCAAAGACAGTCGAGAAAGCGAGCGCGCCGTTGCTCATTACCGAACTCGCTGGGATCTCTGTCGTGTGAAGCCAATCGCCGTATGCACGCTGAGACCAGGAACGGACCACTGGTGCCGAGGACGTGCTTCCATAATCCACACGCGACAGAAGAACAGACACGAAATCGTAAGACTTGTCGACCTCATGCTCCACGAAACCATTCGCCACTTCCGCAAACAATGACCAGAACGATACGGATGAAATGAAATCAAGACTTTCGGGAACCAACGGCATGACCATGGCGTCCGCCGCCATCAAACCATTCAACGTCAGATAGGAGAGTGACGGCGCCGTGTCCAGAATGATGTAGTCATACTGCGCGCGAAGAGGCTCGATACCTTTGCGCAAAACCGACCAGAATTCGAAGTTCGGATTTGTCTTCTGCGCAGCGGGCAGGTGAAACTCGGCGTCATGCAGATAGTTGTGAGCCGGAATGACATCGAGCCCGTCCCAATAGGTGCTCTGGACCTTCGACTCAATGCCGCCTTCCAAATCAGGATCATAGATGTAGGGGAGCACCGTATCCTCCCAAGTGACATCTTTCTCTGCGTACAGACCACACAGTTCCGACAGCGAGGCTTGTGGATCCAGATCGATCATCAGCACTTTCCGGCCACGCAAGCTCAGCCCCTGACCGATGCACATCGAAGTCGTCGTCTTGCACGATCCGCCTTTAAAATTTGCAGTGATCAGCACGCGACCGCGATGTTCTCGCGTGCCGCTCACCAAGGGCGTTTGATAGATATCGGATACCTGCTGGACCCAAGAGCGAGCGTCCTTCAAGGAGAAAGTACGAGCGCGGCCAGTGCCCTGAACTTCGCCAGGCGGCAGCTCGGATCCTTCTTTGGTCGCCAGATAGTTGATCTTTTGACGATCAATCCCGCACATCTCCGATAGTTCGCCTATCGTGAAAATCGGGGCGGTCTTGCGTGGCCGAGGCGCAAGTATCTGATCGCGCAATTCGTTCGTCATGACCGACAAACGCTCTGCAAAATCTCCGAGATTCGAGAGTTTCACTCTGCGGTCGATTCCAGGCAGTTCGCTCAAGCTCATTTTCGGCTACTTCCTTGTTATGCACGGTGAGGTGTTTTTCCTACGGTCAGCGCCATTTTTACGGTTTTCAGTAGGCTAGACGTGGAACCGTAGAATACTAGGAAGGCCGACAAAACGCCATGCGAGAGGACTCGATTAGCCGTCATCCATAGGTCATGACGTTTTTTGTATAAAAAACAGATAGTTAAGAACCATTAGAGTGCGAGAACTTTTCGAAAGTGCACCCGCGCCGGCTCCAAAAAAGATTGCTAGATAGGGGTACTCGCCGCAAGCGCACACAAATCACCTCACCAAGCCTGACGGGACAGAGCAATGCCGTTCGGCTCTCTACCGCGTTGCACATATCTCCTCACCTCAGAGTGGCATCGAATTGCTCCTCAGCTTCCTTATGTTCAAGTTCTCGATCTGGCTGCCGGCGAACCGAACCGATGTACCGGTGACTTCAGGTTTGTTAGTGTTTACTCATGAAGAAAAGACAAGCAACAACTAACAGCGAAATCAATTTCTGATATAAATCAACCGCTTATCTTCGCAAAGTGCCGTTTCTTGTGCCCATGGTGATGTTGATTGAGCGGCAAAGTGCCCTGTTTACCCCGTCAACGTGCGCTTCTTTGAGATCGATGGTGCCCTTTCTTGTTTCAGACGGTGAGGCGAATTGTGCGACTCAGCCTTCAAGGTGAAGTCTTTTGTGGCTACAACTCAATAAGGTGAGGTCTTGTGTGTTGACAGCTCACCGTGCCGAAGGTACCGTTCGCTTCACAATCAAAATGAATGATGAGGCAACGGAATGGCGACAGGCAGTCAGGTAGCAACGTCACGACAGTTGGCGCTTGCCTTATTTGACGATGCAAACACCGAGGGCCTGCCGGTCGACACAGCGCGAACCGACATCGGCTTTGCGCGAAAGAACGTGCTCATTCGTATCGTCGATCTCGGCGTCGCTGCGCGACGACTGATCGACGCAGCCTACTTCGTTGTCGCCCAGGAGGAAAAGGTTCAGGACCTGTATGACGTCGAGCTTGATTACTTCAAGTGGCTCATGCGTTATTCGAGTCGAAACAACGCTCACCTGGAGCAAGTCATTACCGAGGCTCAGAGAGCGCTCATTCAGGCGACCGCCGAGGCAGAAGCCGACGGGACGAAGCCGTTCGGGTCGGTGCAACTGATCGGTCGGATTTCGTACGTGGGAGGGCGCTTTCAATTTCGCGTCCCTCCGGATCTGATCGGCATTATCCGCGGACCGGGCAAATCGCACTGGTTGAGTTTGCGGATAACGTCGCTCTTTACACTCAGCTATGCCCGAGTCATGTATGACCATCTGCTGCCTTATGCATCAGAGGGCATCACTGATTGGTACACCCTGGATGAGCTTCGTGCCTGGCAAGGCTCGATGGGAGCCAAGGCACAGGAGTTCAAGTATTTCAAGCGCGATTGGCTCGCACCCGCGGTCGAGCAAATCAATGAGGTCTCAGATCTTCATATCGCGTTCGAGACGCGAAACGAGCCGGGTTCTCGGAAGATCGCTCGCATGCGGTTTCGGGTCGCTCGAAAGGAGATGGCGGAGCGCCTGCTTCAGACGCATGAGGATGCCCAGGCGCTCTATCAAACCCTGAAGCAAGAGATCGGCTTATCGAGTGCGCAGCTCAATCAGATTGCGTCCGACAGAGAGACGTTTACCGACGAGCGCCTGCAGCAGGCCATAGAGCGGACGCGCTTCAGCCTCAAACTGGGCAAGGTGTCCAAGAGTCCCGCGGGCTTCTTCATGAAGGCATTGAAAGAGGGATGGCTCGTCTCCGATGCGGAAAGGCAAATGGTCCAGATCCAGGAGGGGTTGGCGCTGTCGGAACGCAGAGAAGCTGAAGCCAAGAAACAATCCGAGAGCCGGCGCGCGCTGCAATTCGCCGCTCAGGACGCTCACGCGCAGAGCAAGGTCGTCAATGAGGTTCGGCGAGGATGGGAGGTCTATGAGAACGCAACGCAGAAACAGCGCGAGGACTGGCGCCGTACCTATCGATCGAGCCCGGCGGGCAAGTTGACGCTGCGCAGACTCGGGATCGACTCATCGACCGAGTTGTCTGAAGCGCTCGTTAATCAATATCCCGATTTGCGCGATGGATTCTCCGGATACGTCTATAGCAAGACGCGAACGGAACTCAGCAGAGAGGGTTGACGAGGTCTGCGAGCGGCTAGACGAGCCGGACCGACCCAGG